>JAAYDF010000245.1 GCA_012729395.1 Phycisphaerae bacterium | reverse complement strand
CGACCGCATTCAAGGTTCCTGACACCTTTTCAGGTCAGAAAATCATCCTGACACCATTTTCTCCCAGAGCCGCAATGTTTCTTGCGGGGCGGGCCAGTCGCCTTCGCGCATGTCCTGCCCGCGGACGCGGGGCATGAAGATCAGCGTGGTCAAATGGCCCTGCATGGCGTCGGCCGTGCGGCGCAGGTAGTCGGGCAGCGATTCGTCGGGCTCGCGGACCGGCCCGCCGTAGCAGAACTTGCCCGCGGCGGCGAAACGCGGCAGAAGCTCGCTGAAATCGTAATACTCCGGCTCGCCGAAGTTGACGCAGTGGATCTCCGGCGTCTCCAGATAGGCGTCAAGCTGGTGGAGGATGTTGCCGCAACTGTGCACCCACCCGCCGCCAAACGGGGCAAGGCATTGCCGCACATACGGCAGCGAAAACTCGCGGTACTGCTGGGGCGAGAGCATGATGCTCACGTCATCGACCACCCGGACTCCGCCGCGGGCCATGTACAAAGCTCCGTGGCACCCGCTGTCGAGCGGTTCGCCGATCTCCTTTTTGAGCCGCCGCGTCAATCGCAGAAAAACCTCGGTGACCACGGCCATGAGTTGATGGTAGTACTCGGCGTCGGCGAGCATCTCGATGAAGATCTCCTGCTGGCGAAGGAGAAACGCGGTGTTCATCGGCCCCTGCAGGTCGGGCATGAACACGTGTACGTCAGGGAAATCGCACAGCGTCTCGCGGGTCAGTTGGATGAACTCGATGACCCGCGGGATGAGTCCCAGCCGCTCCAGGTTGTCGAGATCCACCTCCAGCAGCTTCTCGCGGTCGGGGCGGTCGGTCACCCAGGGCATATCGTGCTCGCCGAGGTCGATCCCGCAGCCGAACACGCTGGCCACCGTGCCCACGCCGTAGTTGGGACGCAGCGAGAGCATGGCGTCGCCGGGCGTGCGGGCCCAGCCGATCATGTCCCACAGCGACTCGATGAGCATGCTTACTGGGTCGTGGAACTGCTCGCGGAGGGTGTAGTGGTCGAAGTTGTGGTACTCGGGCACGGGCGAACCGCCGCGAAGTTGATGCTCACAGAGCCGCAGGTGCTGGGGACCGACTCGGTCGGCGACTTGCCGGGACTCGCTGCGGCCCAGGAGGATAGGCACGCGGTCGGGTTTTTGCCGGTACCAGACGGCCGCTTGCCGTTGCCGGGCCGCCGCCAGCCGGTCCGCGTCCACGCTCAGCAAATCGAGCATCTGATTCAGCGTAGGATACATGCCGGTCACTCCCGTACCCCTGCCGCCAGGACCAAGGCAACTTGTTGCCGTTCGCGTCCATCAACAAGTTGACTTGGTCCTACCATCAACAAGTTGACTCGGTCCTGCCATCAACCAGTTGACTTGGTCCTCGGACGATTCGGCCCCCTATTGCCAATCACGTCGACAGCAGGGCGTAAACCTTGTACCCACCGCCGAAGGTCACCACCGCAATAGCCAGGGCCATACCCAGGTTCCAGAACAGCCTGTTGAGACCCTTGGGGCGATCATCGCCCAGGAATCGGCGGCTATTCATCAAGATCGCGAAGGTGATGTAGGCGATGGGGATGAAGAAGAAACAGAAGACCGAGATCGGCACCATGAGCCACATCTCCAGCTTGCCGAACACCAACGGGCTGAACATCCCCAGTCCGGGAATCATCAGCCCGATCTTGTACGCCAGCCCATTGGGCCGACCGCCGCACAACTCCCGCAGCGTGAACCCGCTGACCAGCATCATGGTCACGATGCTACTGGTGGTCATACCCAGGAACCCGATCCCGAACACGATGTGGCTCATCCTCGCCCCCAGCAACGGCTGGAGCGATTGCGACATCGAAACGGCGCTCTGCAACGGTCGCTTGGCGGTTTGGATGAGATCCGCCTTCTCAACGGGCGACAGCGACGGGTCAGCCTCGATCTCGGCGATGCGAGCCTCGATCTCCGGCAACCGCTGGTGCAGGGTGTTGCCAGCCGAGATGACTAGACAGCTCACCGCGAACACGAAAGGAATGAACATCCCCGCCGTCAGATCGAAGCGGGCCAGCCCGCGATGCTCCCGCCCCCAACCGCGGGCCAGCAGCGTGTAGGGGAACAGGAAGGTCATGTTGATCCCTACCGCGGTGGCGAACATGCCGATGACCACGTCAAGCTTATCGGTCTCGTGCACGCGGGGCAGGTCGAAGCGGGTGAAGCCCCGGAAGACCTCGCCCCAGCGGGTATCCGTCTTGAAGACCACGATGGCGAAGCAGATGATGATGCCGGCCACAAAGATCTTCATCGCGTTCTCGAACCAGCGCACGCCCCGCGAGCCCGAGCTGTAGTGCCAGGCGACCCACAGAGCAAGCACGGCGATGATCGGGCAAGCCGTCATGCCGAAGCCCAACGCCGCCGCCTCGCCCGCCGGGGCCTCGGCAGAACCGAAGTACCGGCCCACAGCAGCCGCGAAGCCCGGGGCGTACTCCCCGCCGACCGTCAGCACGTTTCCGATCACCGACGACGAGACGTTGAACTGCCCGAAAATCCAGACGAAGTTGGCGATGAGCGTCGCCCCCGCCCAGCCGTAGCCCAGCACCGGATGGGCGAACCGGTTCACCGCGTCGAACGGCCGGATGCCCGTCGACAGGGTCATGTACCCCATCGCTCCCATCATGATTACGCCGAGGAACATCGAAGTCGGCTGCACCCAGAGCAGGGCGTAACCCGCCAAGGCGCCGGCAAACAGCGAAGTGCTGCCGCTCCCTCCGCCCAGGGTCAAGGCGCTTTGGATCCACCCAGGTCCGCTGAGCCGGAAGTACCCCCCCAGCCGGGCCGGCAGTGGCTGACCCCTGAGCGCGTGCAGGTACGCCTTCTCTCGGGCCAGGGCCTCGGCAGTGATGGCCGAGCCCATCGGCAGATCATCCATGCTTGCTGATACGTCCGGGCCGTTGCTTCCGCGAAACTCGTCACTCATAGTCATTCACCCACATAGCTTTCCCAGATTCGGTCCGCCTCTTGCGGGCTATCCACGACGGTCATCACCGCCAGACCGGCCGCCGGCAACCTGGAGAAGATCCAGGCCAGATCATCCGGCGAAAGCCGGCCCCAAATCAACAGCGGTTTGCTTGCCAGGATGCGAATGTGTGCGTCGTACAACGCCCGGACACCGGGACCGCCCTCGTCCACATGCAGCTCCAACGCGATGAACGGCATCTCCACATAAGCCGCCGTCGGCACGAACCGCGTCGGGTGCTGGTGCATGATGCATCCAGAGAACGACTCGGCAATCCGCTGATCGTGCTCGCGAATGAACTCCTCGTACAGGGGCGGCGACAGGAGTGCGGCCGCGTCCTCCTGATGCCATACGGTGCCCGTGGGGGCCCACATGTTGTAGTAGAACGAGCCCACTCCGCCTTGAAAAAGCGGAATGTGCTCAAGCTGCATACGCCCGAAGGCAATCCACAAATCCGTCAACCTTCGGCAGACCTCGCGGATCTCCGCGGGCTTGTCCATCATGGCGAAGATGAACTCGCTGTTGCCGTACAGGGCGGCCAGAAGATCGGCGATGCCGCGCATGCGCGTCGTGCCGATCGGATACCGCCCGGCACTTCGTTCGGCCAATGCTTCGATGAACTCCACCGCCTTGGCAGGCCACGACGCGGCCGGGTCCATTGCCGGAATATCCCCAGGCCCTGAGAAGCCCGGCACAGGCTCCGCGCGAATCGACCCCGTCGCGTGGTCCGCATGCAGCGGGCAACCCAGAATCGCCTCCAGCCAGGGAATACCCCAAAAGGCACTCGCGCTCCAGATGAAGTCCCCGCCGCAAGCCTCGTGCCGCGCGAAAAGAGCATCGGAATCGTCAAGGTAGCCCGCGACGGGGAAGTCCTCCGGCGCCAGCGGGCGGTCCTCCGGCAGCGACCGCGAACACGGGTAACGATGCAGCGGATAGTCGCTCCCGACGAAGAAACCCAGGAGCGGCCGATCATTCGCCCGGGCATAAAACTGCCGGAACCGGGTCACACGCTCGCCGATCGCGATGACACTCACACCTCTTCCTCGTGAACAACTCGGCCATCGTCAGTCTCATCCTGCACGCGCGTCCGCAGCAGATGGATCATCTCCTTGACATCCCGAACGCCCCCGATCAGGAACCAGACCGTAACCACAAACCCGAGTATCAGGGCGAGCCAGATGATCATCCTCCAGAAGGAACTCCAGAGCGCGTCGGGAATCTCGGTAATCAGATAGTGGTAGTAGACCCCCAGGGCGAACACCACCGCCCAAAGGACCATCCACCCCACCGAACCATAGTAGATCACCTTATCCCAGGGGGTGAAATCCCTGGTGATGCCCAACCACTTGGCCAACCCGGTCATCTCCGCGCCGCCCTTGGCGATGTCCTCGGCGACGGCGTGCCGACCGCGATGCAGCATGCGGTCCAGGTCAAACTTCCCCCGGTACGAAAGCAACGACACGAGTACGTAGGTCGCGATGGCGGCCGCGCTGATGTGGAACGAAGCCACCTGCCCATCGATACGGCCGATCCCCCGAATGATTTCACCGAGGCCTCCCAATGGGTAGAGCGCGGACTGCAGCCAGGGCATCAGCCCACGGGCGGCAGGATCCGCGGCCACGATCTGCCCGCACAAGATATTCACCACCGCCATGATCGGGGCCACGATCATCACCGCCCACGCCGCCGTCGTCGTACCCAGTCGCGTATACAGCCCGCCGATGATGCAACAACCCGCCCCGCCCAGGTAAATCGCCCCCGTCACCGCGAAAAACATGCGGATGTAATCCGTCATGCTGAAGTACATGCTGAAAACAAATGCGAACAGGGCCACCCCGCAGATCGAAAGACGCAGGCACCAGAGGTGAGCCTCCGGGCTCAGCGGCGTTCTCCGCAGGGGCATGACCACATCCTGGATGAAAATACTGCCCCACGAATGCAGGTACGATTCGTCCGTGCTCACCGCCGCCGCCAGGATCACCACCGTGAGGGCTCCCATGATGCCGACCGGCAGTATCTTCCCGAGGACAATCGGAACTGTCATCTGCGTCTGAAGCTTCTCGCTGCCCATCTGGGCCAATGTCTGCTTGACCGACGCCGCTTCCGAGGCGAAGTCCGCGTGCACCAGAAACGCCAACGCGCAAATGGCGAAAATCGGAACCAGCATCTCCTGAGCGAAGTACCGCCACATGCCCAGGATCTGGGCCATCTTGGCTTCGTGCGGCGTCTTCGCCGAGGCGTTGTACGCCTGCGTGCCCTGCCAGGCCTTCCACTGGTAAAACCACAGGAAGTACTGGATCAGGAAGAACCACATGTTGAAGCCTTCAATCTCGCTCGTCTTGAACGGATTGACCAACGACTGGTTCGCCGGGGCCGTCGCCAAGCCCTCGCCGATATGGGGCCACCCCACCTTGACGTAAACCACCAGGGCAGCCACCACCAGCACAATCATGCACAGCACGCCCTGGAAAAAGTTGCTGAGCATGATCGCGATCTGCCCACCCATGAAGGTGAAGAACAGGGCCAGACCCAGCAGCAAGGCCATCACCACGGGGAAAGTCGGGATCTGCGCGCCCGCCACATCGAATTGCTCCGGCAAACCGCAAAAGTGGATGAACAGCCGGGCGTTCAAGCCCGGAAACACGCCGTAGTTGATGACCCCGGACAGAAAGGCCAGCATGCCCGCGTACACCCGAAAGTTGCGGCTGTACCGCATCTCCAGAAACTGGGCCAGCGTCAGGGCCCGCGTCTGCCGATAGCGATAGAGCACCCAGCCGCTCAAAGCCAACACAAACAGCAGCGGCCAGTTGGGCAGACTCCACCAGATGCCCGTGAAGCCCGTCTTCGTGTACTGCTGCCAAAACGCCAGCAGTGTCACCGCCCCCAGCCCGGCAATGCCCTCCGAAATGCATAATAGATACCGTCCGCCGCACCGGTCGGCCGCCAGAAAACCGCTCACCCCGTGCATGTGTTTCCTGGTGCTGGTGACGATCAAGATCAACACCGACAGCACCGCCGCCACGATCACCCAATCGATCAGGTGCATGTTCATCGCGTCGCGGCCCCCCTGCCCCCCCTGCCGCATGACACAGCATGGGGGGATCTTGGTTGTGAGTAGGAAGACACAGCCAGTGCCGCCACCCACGCCTGCCGCCGCAAACCACCATCGATGAGATTGCCCGGCAAGTATGGGAAACACGGCTGGATCATCGCTTGTTTCTCACCTCCTCGACGCCGCCGAACGCAACGCCAAGCCGGATTGTTGACACAGCGAGCTGGAAGTCTGGTAACAATACCGCATTCGGCAGCCCAAATCAAGATGTGAAAAAAAAGGAGCCCCGGACCACACGTGCCCGGAGCTCCCCTGGTGGGGTGATCAAACAGCCGCTAGAAATCATGTTGTTCGACGGGGCCCGCTCGCCGCGCGACAGCCATTGGGCAAGCCACCGCCCTGCATCTGCTACGCGCCAATGCCCCGCTCGACCACGCGGGCCGGCCAATCAATAGGCATAGTCCGGCGGCCTCGGCTCCTCGCGCTTCTGCAGGGACGCATGCAACCTCGTGAGCGGGACATTGTCGAACAGACCCGCGCTCGAAGGCGGAAGACCGTACCATGGCGGTGAGTTCAGCAGGGCCTGATGGTAACGAACGCTTCCATCCATGTACACGATATTACTTCCCGACGAACCACTGCCCCGATGCTGCCTCTGGATGCCGATCTGATTCAGCGGACGAGGCGGCCCGTTGCGATCAGCCATCTCCCAAGGAGCGGTCGACATGTCTGCCACATCATCGCCCGCCTCAGTGAAGAGAATCTTGCCCGAAGGCGGCTTCACCGAAGACTGCCGCCGAATACCCATGATGTCAACACCGATCCTGGTCCCGTCCGGCCGCCGCGGCACCACGAACGGGATATCCGTGGCTATGCAGTAGCTCAACATGTACTCAACGTGGGTCTTGCCGTCCGGCAAACCTGCCTTCTTGCTGGGCGAGATGTGATAGTACTGGTCGCTGGGGCAGGTGTACCATTCCAGCCAAGCATAGTAGGTGCTCGCGGAAGGAGGCCGCGGGGCGGTTAGACACTTCGACCAATCCCTGAACTCGAGGGGGATGCCCTTCTGCACATAGCGGTGGAAAAACTCCCAGGCGTTGGCACCCCCATTGACAAACTCGGCGGTGTCCTCCTCCTCTCGTTGACTGTCGTCGTAGGGGAAGAAATCCTTGTTGCTTGCACCATACATCACCAGCGCCTGGAAGCAGGTGCGCATATTGGTGCCGCAAATGACGCGCCGGGCTTGTTCTCGGGCTTGGCGCAACGATGGCAGCAGCACGGCGATCAGCAAAGCGATGATCGCCACCACAACCAAAACCTCAATCAAGGTAAAGGCCCGAGGCTTGGGCCGCGCCCCGCCGGTCTGGTCAACCGCCAGCAGCGTCCCTCGCTTTGACCTTGTCCGCCGAACTGACCGTGTATGCGACATGTGTGGGTCCTCGTCTGGTACCCCTGTCCATCTGCTCAATTGTCGGCACAACACGCTGACTTGTCAACACAATTATACCACATGCCGTTGGCAAAGCAAACCCGCAGCCCAAGAACTTGCCATAGCCGACCGCACATAACCTGTTAGATTGTAGGGGACAGGGCCGTCGGCGAGTAGGGCTGCGAACGGTCACCCGGATCGCACATGGGAAAGTGCCCGCTCCCGCCGCCGCGTGCGAAGGACAAGAGCCCACCGGCCACGCGTCAGGCGACGCAACTATTTACAAAAAAAGAACTTAGAGAGGCAGACGGCTCACTCATGACGACAGGGACTGCATGCGGCCGCCAACCGGCGGGTTCACCAGGCAGACCAGCCGCCGTCAACGATCAGGTTGGCTCCGGTCATGTAGCTGCTGGCGTCGCTGGCCAGGAAGACAACCGCCCCTTTGAGTTCCCAGGGCCGCCCCATGCGGCGCATGGGACTTTTTCCGGAGAGCCGCTCGACCATCTTGGGGCTCACCGCAGGGGCGGGGAACGGGCCCGGCGACAGGCAGTTCACGCGTACGCCGTCCTTGGCCCAGTAGACCGCCAGATGCCGGGTCATCGAGAGAATACCGCCCTTGAGGGCGTGATAGGCGACCGGGCTGGACATGGGTACGTCGACATATGCGTCCGGGTACGAGCCAACCAGGCCGTACATCGAGCCCAGCATGATGATGCTCGCTCCCCCACCGCGCTCCACGGCGTGCTGACGGATGAGCCGCGCAAGGATGAAACATCCGGTGGCGTTGGAGAGTTGGCGGGTGAACTGCTCGGCGGTCACGTCGCGCCAGTCGGAAGTGACCCGCTCGTAGCCGTTGTTGACGAGGATATCGATTCGGCCGGCGACACGAATAGCCTGGGCGACGCCCTGCTCGATTGAGGCGGCATCCATATAGTCGAGGACCACGCCGTGGTGGCAGGCTTGGCCGACCACGGGTAGTTGGGCGGCGGCCTCGTCAGCCCGGGCCTGGTCACGGCTCGAGATGACCACGCTGGCGCCGGCCTCGGCCAGGGCCCGGCTGAGAGCTTGCCCCAAGTAGCCCGTCGCTCCGGTGACCAGGGCGACCTGACCGGTCAGATCGAACAATTGCGGAACGGTCGGCTCGTTGCGTGCGGATTCACTCATCAGCGAAGTCTCCCACGATCAGCCCACAAGTGGCACCCAAGGCGGGTTGAACGCGGCCCCCAAAACGGTGAGATTGACCCGCAGGGTCTGCCATCCCTCGGCGACGGTACAGGCCGGCCCGCTCTTACCCTCCAGATAGTCCATGAACAGGTGTGCCTGGTGAACGAAGATGTCGTCCCGCTCTCGCGAGAACTGGAACTCCGTCTTCCAGCCGCCCTCCGGCTCAGTCATTGATTGCCACCGGGCGTGGTTGAGATCGAAACGGGCGGTGCCCCGCTCGCAAATGACCGTGATGGTGTTCTCGTTGGGCGCCTGGTGTTGGTTCAGGCTGTAACAACCCATGACCGACCCGTGGCGGGCGATGACATGCACGGTATCCTCGACCTCAACGCCTTCGAGCACCTGGTGGGCGGCGTCAGCGACGATGCGGTCGATCGGCCCGACGAGGAACTCACCGGCGTTGATCGCATGGGTGAGCACGTCCTGAATGGCCCCGCCGCCGGTGGCTCGGCTGGTGTAGTAAATCTGCCGATACGCGGGCCGGTACTTGGGGAAGTGCTGGCCCCACGTCGACACAACCTGCACCGGACGCCCGAAGCGTCCCTCGATGATCGCCTGTTTCATCGAGCGCAGCGCGGGGTGCGAACGGTAGGTATACGCCACGGCGGCCTTGACCCCCTGCTCGTCGATGCGTCGCATGAGTTCGTCGATGCCGTCGAGGTTGAGGCTGAGAGGCTTCTCAATGAATACATGCACGCCCGCGTCGACCAGTTGCCGGGCCATGGGAATGTGCAGATGCGAAGGCACACAGACCACGGCCGCGTCGAAGCACCGATCGCCCAGGGCCTCGTCCAGGTTGGCAAAAACCCGCGTGACGCCGTAGCGATCGGCCACGGTCCGGCGAAGCTGCTCACCGGTTTCGCAGAGGCACAACTCGGCCCGGTTGGTGGCCTTGAAGGTGCGCAGATGTCGCTCCCCGATGGAGCCCACGCCGATAATCAAGATCCGATGCATGTCCTATGCCTCCGGGGGGATGACCACTTGCCCAGCGGTCAGAGCCGGCTGCTGAAGCGGAACCCGAGCGGAGCGAATTCCCGCTGGACGCGGCTCAGTCCATCCTTGACCAGAAGAATGTCGGCCGTATGACACAGGAAGGTTGCTCCCATATCGAGCAGTTTCTTGGCATGGTCGACGGAAAACGCGGGGGTACCCCAGTGTTTACCTGCTTTGCGGGCAGCCTCGGCGACCTTCTCCATCGCCTTGGTCACGCTGGGATGGTCGAACTGTCCGGGGATCCCGCTGAGCACGGTGAAATCACCCGGCCCGAAGAAAAGCACATCGACGCCGGGCACCTCGGCGATGGCCTGGGCGTTATCGACCGCCTGTTGTTCTTCCAGTTGGATCAGCAGGAAGGTTTCCTCGTTGGCTTGGCGGATGTAGTCCGCCATGGACATGGTGCAGTAGGGCATGTCGGGGTTCCCGCCGTCGAAGCCGCGTTTGCCCTGGGGTGCGAACTTGGCCCATCGCACGACCTCGGCGGCCTCGGCGGCGTGGTCACACCGCGGGTACATGATGCCGTGGGCGCCGGCTTCGAGGAGCCGGCTGATCCGGGTGAACTCCCCCTTCGCCGGTCGAGCGAGGATCTCGGCTCCGCCAACGCGGGCGGCGCGCATCATGGCGGTGGCCGTCTCCATGCTGTACGTGTGATGCTCGAGGTCCATCCAGATTCCGTCGAAACCCATCAGGCTAGTCAGTTCGAAGACAGACGGGTCGGTGAAGTGGAGCTGCGTCAACAAAACGGGCTCGTTTCGCGCAAGTTTCTGCTTGATAACGCTCTTCCGCATGGTTATATAGTCCCTATTCACTACCGTCGCGACAGGCTTCGTCTTGCCTTCCGGGGCGGTTGGCAATGCTCAGGCCGGGCAGCTGTTGACAAAACCGTGCCCTTCCTGTATACTGTATCTTTCAGTAACGTGTAACACAGCTTTCAGGGGATGTCAATGGCGGCGTCAGACCAAGGCTCGCAGCGCGAGCAAGCATACCAACGGCTGCGTCGTCTCCTGGTGCTCGAGCAGGTCACGGAGGGCGAGCGCCTTCGGGAGACGGAATGGGCTGAGCGGTTGGGTGTGAACCGCGCCGCCTTGCGTGAAGCGTTTGCCCGATTGGAGGCGGAGGGTTTCATTCGCAAGGGGCCGAAAACGGGCTACTTCGTGCCGGATCTGAGCACCGAAGACATCCTGGAGATCATCGAAGTCCGGGTGATGCTGGAAGGGGGCGCGATCGAGCGGGTGGTTCGCCTGGGGCACAACACGCTTCGCGAGTTACGGCCGATGAAGGAAGCCTGCGACCAGTTGGAGCGGCTGGTGCGAGAGGAGTACGTCCTGGGCGTCGCCGAGGCCGACCGGCGCTTTCACGAGGCATTGATCGATGCGGCCTCGAACAAGCGGCTGACCATGCTCTACCAGCGAGCACCTCTTCCGATCATTCATCCGGTGATCATCAGCGGCGAGCAATGGAAGGCCCGGGTGCAGCAGACGCTGGAGGAGCACCGGGGGATTCTGACGGCGATCCAGGCGGCTGAGGTGGCCCGAGCACAGCAGTTGTTGCGAACTCACCTGGACGAACGGGCGTTTATTCCGCTCTACGCCGGCTAAATACAGGCTCATTGGATCATCGAGCTGCCGCGGGCCGGACGGCCCCCGCGGGGGGATGGCCGCTACGAGAGTAACCCACCACGGAGTGCTCTTCGTGTCTATCGTCAACCAGCATACTCCGGGCATGGCGCCCCTGGACTACGGAGTCATCATCGCGTACGGGCTGGGAATGCTGGCGGTCGGGGCGTACTACGCCCGGCGAACGGTCAGCCGCGAGGACTACCTGCTGGGCGGGCGGCAAATGCGTTCGTCGTTCGTCGGGCTCTCGCTGTTCGCCACCCTGCTGAGCACGATCACCTATCTGGCCATGCCCGGCGAGGTCATCAACAAGGGGCCGGTCATCCTCTGGACCATGGTGGCGATCCCCATTGCCTATGTGGTGGTCGGCTACCTGCTGATTCCGCGGTTCATGGACCTGCGGGTAACCAGTGCGTACGAGTTGCTGGAGACGCGGCTGGGGATCCAGGTCCGGCTGCTGGCGTCGATCATCTTTCTGGCGACCCGGCTGCTGTGGATGGCATTGATCATTCACTTGACGGCGGACAAGATCATCGTGGTGATGTTCGGCTGGGATCCGAAGGTGATTCCGTACGTCTCCGTGGTGATCGGGCTGGTGACGGTGGTGTACACGTCGATGGGCGGGCTGCGGGCGGTAGTGCTGACCGACGTGATCCAGTCGCTGATTCTGCTGAGCGGAGCCATTCTGTCCATTGTGGTGATCACCAGCGAGATGGGCGGGGTTTCGGCCTGGTGGCCGCGGGAGTGGTCGCCCAGTTGGGACGCGCAACCGGTTTTCTCGTGGGATCCCACCACGCGAGCAACGGTCCTCGGGTCGATCGTGTTCATGACCGTGTGGTGGATCTGCACGGCGGGCTCGGACCAGATGGCCATTCAACGCTACCTGGCGACGCGGGACGCGAAGGCGGCCCGACGGGCGTTCCTGGTGACCGGGCTGGCGAACATCATCATCACGCTGTGTCTGGCAAGTCTGGGCTTCTTCCAGACGCATCCCGAGCTTCTGGCCCAAGGCATGACCATCGACCAGGATGGTGACAAGCTGTTCCCGTTCTTCATCGTGCGGTTCCTGCGGCCGGGTATCACCGGGCTGGTGATCGCGGGTCTGCTGGCGGCGGCGATGTCGAGTCTGTCTTCGGGGATCAACTCGGCCTCGTCGGTGGTGAGCGTAGATTTTGTGGACCGCTTCCGCCCGCCGGACCGCGTGGATTCGGACGCGGCGCAGATGCGTCGTGCCCGGCTGATTGCCGTGGTCAGTGGGCTGGCAGCGGTTCTGCTCAGTACGGTGATGGGCGGGGTAACGGGCAATATCATGGAGGTGACGGTCCGGACCAATCACATCTTCGTGGCCCCGCTGTTCGGGTTGTTCTTCATGGCGTTGTTCGTGCCGTTCGCGACGACGGTGGGGACGATCGTGGGCGCGGTGGCCGGGTGCGCGGTCGCGGTCGTGATCGCGTACTGGGACTTGATCACCGGAGGAGCGACGTTGAGCTTTCAGTGGATCAGCCTGATCTCGCTGACGGTGAACATGGCCGTGGCGATTCCGCTCAGTGCGGCGACCTACAAGCCGCGAACATCGAGCTGACCGATCCTTCCGGGAATTGGGATACGCCGAAGCGACGAGACGCAGGGCCGGCTCTACCCACACGCCAACCGGTTGGGAACCGCCGCTCGACGCGGATGAACGCCAATGCCTGTCAGATAAGAACCTCGCTGTGTGTTTGTTTGCCCCACGGCGAATTCGCCGAATCAACATCGTCGACGTTTCGCTGAGCAAGCGGTGGCGCTAGCGGGCCCACGTTCGGCGATCACACGGTGAGGCGGCTCTTGGGCGGTGCGATTCGCGACATCCGTGAAGCGGCCCATTGGGGTCAAGAGGATTGTCTCCGGCTTCGTCGCGGGGGTGCGATGGTCAGCGGAGTGATCAGTTTCTCATAGAGGGCAAAGAGGTACTCGACCCGCTGGCGCTCGCTGGTGAAGGGTTGGGGGCGGTAACAGGCATCGACCGCTCGGTCCAGATTGGCATGGGCCTTGGCGAGGTTAGCGGGCATGGCCAGCGGATCGTAGAGGTCCGCCAAGGTCGCCGCGGGATGCTTGGCCCGGGTGTCCAACACCGTCTGGGCGCATCTCTCCACGCGGCCCTTCTGCTTCTCTGTGGCCTCTTGCGGCCAAGGGTAGTTGTTATAGACCAGCTTGCTGGAGTATCGAAAGTCGGACTTGAGCCTACCGCACACCTGCCGCATCCAAGCCGTGTGCATCGCCGAGGTCAGGACACCGAAATGGTAGAGAGTTGTATCCTTGACGACGAAGAGGAGGTCGCTTGCCAAGGCAGGCGGCCGCATGAATCCAATCGGGATGTAGGGCCTTTTCTCCGATGACACCTTGGGGATGACCAGAAACTTGCCTTTCGGGAAGTTCTCAACGTGAAAGCGCGTCGGCGTTTTGGAGATGTTCCTGGTTGGGGCGCTTTTGCTTTTCTCGCGGAATCGTCGCACCGCCTCGACGCGCTTCATACACTCGCGCATCCGGCGCAGCTTCTCCGGCGGACAGTCGCCGAGCCAGAGACACCATCGGTGGTGTCCGTTGATAAACTCCTCGGATCCGTACCAGGGGCGGAAGAATCTGCGCGAGGCGGGCTCCCTGGCGACAAAAGCGTCCTTCTCCTCCGCCGTGAAAAGGTAGTTGCCATCGTCGATGGGCTTGTTGCCGATGCCGATCTCCGGCACATCGCACAGCGGCTTGCCGCGGTTCAGAATGACCGCGTTTGACCCTGGAACCAAGTAGGGGCTGATGTTCCTTGCGCCCGAGACGACGGCCTTGTGCGGGTCGGTCTCGTAATCGTAAATGCGTTTGTTGTTCGCGTCGAAGAGCCCCCATCCGATGATGACCACGTGCACGTGAGCCTTACCACGGGTCTCACTCTCCCATGCGAAGGTGCGGTGGCCGAAGAGAATCCGCGTGTCCCGGCGGAATAACTCGTTCCACAGCACGCCGACCTGCTCGCCTTGCGTGATCGAGTTGGTGGAAACAAACGCAACCCGGATGCGAGTAGCCTTTGCGTACTCGGTGGCTTTGAAGTACCAACCGGTGACGTAGTCAAGCAGGCCGGAGTTCTCCACGTCTCCAGCCACATGAGCCATGTCACCGCGTTGCTCGACGGTCTGATACTTGGCGCCCACGAACGGCGGATTGCCCAGGACGTAGGCGCACTCTTCGGCGGGCAGGACGTCGTTCCAGTCCAGTCGCAGCGCGTTGCCGTGGTGGATGTGCGGGGACTTGGTCAGCGGCACGCTGGGTCGGATCTGGCTGAACCGCTCGAAGAGTTCCTGGTTGAGTTGGTGGTCCATGAGCCAGAGAGCGACCTCGGCGATGCGGACGGGCCATTCCTCGATCTCGATGCCGAAAAGTTGCGACACGTCCAGTCGGCACTCGGCCCGAATGTCGCCTTCGGTCAGATCTTTGCCGAAGCGGGCCTGGAGCACGTCCATCTCCAGGCGGCGAAGCTCGCGATAGGTAATGACCAGGAAGTTGCCACAACCGCAGGCGGGATCGAGGAACTTGAGCCGGGCGAGCCTGCGGTGGAAGTCACCGAGTTTCTTTTTGTCGTGTTTGATCGCCTCGAACTCCGCCCGCAGGTCGTCGAGGAACAGCGAGCGGATGAGCTTGAGGATGTCGCGTTCAGAGGTGTAATGGGCGCCGATCTGGCGGCGTTGCCGCGGCAACATGACCGCCTGGAACAGTGAGCCGAAGATGGCCGGGCTGATCCGCTCCCACCTGAAGGCGCAGCACGACAGCAACGCAACCCGCATGGCGTGGTCGAACTCGGGGAAGGCCAGGGCCTCGGCGTACAGCTCGCCGTTGACGTAGGGCAGGGCGGCCAAGTCCTCGTCCAGCGTGGCTTGTCGTTTGTCGGGAGGCGTGTTGAGCACACCGAAGAAGCGGGCAAGCTGCGGGCCGAGGTCCGAGCCGTCCTCGCGGGTGCGGTTCTGGATGAACAGCCTGAAGATGTCAGGCTCGAAGATGCCGGTGTCGTCGGCGAAGAGACAAAAGAGGATGCGGACCATGAATCGCTGGAGGTCGTGATTCCCATAGCCCGCATCTTCCAACCGGTCGCGGAGGTTGCCGAGGAGTTCCACGGCCCGGGCATGGGCAGGGTCTTCGGGGTCGTGCCGTCGGGCTTCGTGACCCGCGGCAAAGGAGGCATCGCGAAGATGCGTGGAAAAGCCAGCCAAGGGAACACTGATCGCCCGAGAACGAGTCTCATTCCACGAGAGCGGCATGGTCGGTCATGATACCCTCCGCCTGGCGCACTGCAACGTACGAGCGAGGTCACTCCCAAGTGGTCGACATGCTCCCGAGGAGCAAGAAGAAGATCACATCGTGCAGCCAGTGGAGGGTGATGGCGGGCACAAGGCTGCGTCGCCACACGAACAGGCAGGCCATGATGGCCCCGAGGATGGTGGTGAAGACGACGGCCACGGGCCCCTGGTAGTAGTGCGGGAGGCCGAAAATGACGGACGCGACCGGTATGGCCAGCCACCACCGGCGGAGCAGAGCGAACGTGCGGGTCAGGACCAATCCGCGGAAGGCGATCTCCTCCCAAAGAGCGACGAAGAACATCATCGACACGACCCAGGCGGGGCGCATGGGGGGAAAGACCGCTTCGATGGCCTGCTGAGCGGTGGATGGGCCGGCCAGCAGCTCGGGCATGATAAGCATGATGCACAACACGAGGGCCATGCAGGCTATGTACAGCAGGATGAGTGCGCCGATGCCGATGGCGATGTTGGTGAAGAAGTGCCGACCGGTCCAGCCGATCGAGGCCGCCCCGTGACCTCGCATGAACACGATGAGAATGCACGCGCACAAGGAGGCGCAGCCAATCGCACCGCTCATGGCTACTTGCCGCCACCTGGGATCGGCCGTCGTCGGCAGGAGATTGAGGATCACAACGGCCAGCTCCGCGACAATGAAGAAGGTTGCGAACACCAGCAGATCCACGGCCGCCTTTCCGCGGGTTGTGGGGACGGGCCAAGCGGGTGGGCCACTGTGCCGCATGGCGGCAAGAGGGACATCGGGTATCACGCCGGCCGGCCGGGCGAGCGGAACGACCCGCGCCCAGGAAACGGACGGGCCAGGGGATGCCGACAGCGATGAATCAGGCGGCGATGAATCGTGGGGAGGTACAAGGTCAGTCATGAACACACTCGCTCATTGGCTCATATCAGGATCCGGTGAACTTGCTCGTCTCTGGACCAGGTGAACTTGCTCGTCTCTGGACCAGGCGAACTTGCTCGTGGTCTGAGCCATTCACGCAATGACTGCTCACTGAGCAGTGCCACATGTTGGCTCCCACGTCAACACTGCACGCAGAGCAGTGCCACACGGCTCTGCAATCTGAGATCTCCAATCTGCGATCCGCTCGTGCCAACTTCTGCGCACTCGCTCATTCCGCCGCGTTCAGGCCGATCTGCACGTTGCCTGTGCTCTGGTTATCGATTCGCTCGGCACCGGCAAACAGGTTACCCATGATCACCGCTCGGCGCACGTCGGGGCCGAGGCGGATTTGCGGCCGATCATCGCGGAACTCACATCCGCGGATCAGCACGGTGCCGCCGTCGGCCTGGATCGCGGCCCGGCCCTCCTTGTTGCGGTCCCACTGCATGAAGGTGCAGTCGGAGAACCCGACCGTGCCTCGGCCGGCAATCTTGGCGATCTGGTGGTTCGGCCCCCAGAAGGCACAATTCACCAAGCGAACGCTGCCGCTGTGCTTCGGCCCAACGATGATCATGGTTGGGTCGGGCCCTTTGAAGTTCACGAACTCGCCGTTGGTGATCAGCAGGCCCATGGGGGCACATTCTTCGACGATGACCGCGGCCTCCCGGCAATCGTCGGCCCCGATCCCCAGGAAGTTGCCGTTGCACACCCCGTGCTGCGTCTGGATGAAGCGGTACCCGTAGCGGTAGCCGAAGCAGAAGGTATTGAGCACGTAATGCCAGTCGGTCCGGCCAAAGATAAACGCTTCGCCCTGCTCGGCCAGGAACTTCATGACCGGCTCGCTCATCGACCACCAGGGGTTCCAGTGCACGTTCTCGATGCGCCCGATGTCGTAGATTTGGTCGACGTAGATGCCGCGGCGGAGGGGCTGCCCGTGCACGTTGCGGATGAGGTGCCGCTGGTTGAGCGAAGCGTCGATGGCGTTGTACGGGTTGAGTAGCTCGACATCGAGCACGGCCGGGTTGTTACCCCGCATCGCGATGGTGTAGGGATAGGGTTTTGGGGTCTGGTCGGCGGCTTGCCGGGGGTAGTAGATGACCACACCCTGCAAGGTGGCATTGGTGGTCAACTCGATGAAGGGCGGACCATCCTCGTTGCCCTCGTCGGCCACGGCGAGGAGGGTGGTTCCATACTCCGGCCGGGGCTGTTGGCCCTTGTCGCGGATTCCCGCATGGGCGGGCACGGCGGAGAAGATCCCCCGCAGCGTCACCGCCATGGGCACCCGCAGCCGCCCGGCGATCAGGTAGTTGCCTCGCGGGGCGAGCACGATGCCGCCTCCCGCCGCCCCTGCCGCGTCCAAGGCCGCCTGGAAGGACACGGTATCGTCCTTCTGGCCGTCACCGGCCGCCCCGAAATCGCGGACATTGTAGGTCGAGTCGGCCGGACGTGTTGCCGGCTCCTGCCCGTGCGCACTGCCCGCCAGCCATAGGCCGCATGACCCAATCCATAGCGCTACCCATTTTGCATGACACATACCGGTCTCCTTGTATACCCCAAAAGCCTCTTTATCGCCGGTGGCGGGCCGGTGTCAACCCCGGCTGCGCGGACAAGCCGGGCAGGAGTGTGTGACAGAATCAGCCAAGGTGCCGATTCACAGAGGATCGAGTCAGCTTGTTGACGGACGTGTCCATGCGTGGGAGAGGAACAGCAACAGGCTGTCTTGGTCCAGGCGAAGGCCCCCGCGGTCACGATAGCCCAACTCCGCTCCGCCGCCGGGCATAGCTACACTCGGTCGGCCTCGCTTCCGATAAATGCCCGGAGGACCGCGCTATGGAGCAGATCATCCTGGTGAACCCGCCGGCCGAAGTGCCGCGGGAGTGCTACGACACGCCGGACTACCCCGCCATCGGCATCGCGTACGTCGCGGGGTATCTCCAGACGCAGGGGATTCCCTGCGCGGTGATTGACAGCAAACTCGCCCGGATGACCCTGGACGACACCATTGCCGCATTGATCGAACGCCAGCCCCGGATTCTCGGGCTGACGGCGATGACCCACATGATCGTCGCCACGCACAAGATCGCGGCGGCGGTCAAGGCCGCCCTGCCGGAGACGGTGGTCGTGCTCGGCGGCTTCCACGGCAGCTTCCTGCCCGAGCGGACGCTGCGCGAGTTCCCCGCGTTCGACTACGTGGTGGTCGGTGAGGGCGAGATTGCCTTTCACAAGCTGGTGCGGGCGGTGCTGGCCGGCCAGGATCCCGCGGATATCCAGGGTGTTGCCAGCCGGCGGGGCGACGACATCCGACTCAACGGCCGCGGCGAGATCCCCGACAACCTCGACGACCTGGGCATGCCCGCGTGGGAGCTGTTCCCGCCCGCGCGCATGTACCCGATCATGACCCAGCGGGGTTGCCCCTTCGCGTGCAACTTCTGCAGCCGGCCCTACGGCCGCCGCAATCGGCAGCGCTCCGTTCCCCACGTCATCGCGGAGATGAAACGCAACGTCGAGCGGTTCGGCTGCACGCGCACCGACTTCTACGACGAAACCTTCACCGTGCGCAAAGACCACGTGGCCGACCTGTGCCGGGCCATCGTCGACGAGGGGCTGCACCGCAAGTTGCGGCTCTGGGCCTATGTGCACGCGAACACCATCGATCTGGAAACCGCCAAGCTGATGAAGGCGGCGCACTTCGCCGAGGTGGGTTTCGGCGTAGAGTCCGGCAATCCAGAGATCATGCGGCAAATGAAGAAGGGCGTCGGGCCGGAGGACGTGCTCCGGGCGGCGCGCATTCTCCGCGAAGCGGGCCTGCGGTTTGCCGCTTACTTCATCATCGGGCACCCGAACGAGACGGCGGCGACCGTCCGCGACACCATCCGCCTGGCCGCTCGCGTCAACCCCGACACGGTGGCCTTCGGCCTGATGGTGCCCTACCCGGGGACGCAGATATGGGAGATGGTCACCCGCGGAGAGGGCGGCTACAAGCTCATCAGCGTGAATTGGGAGGATTTCAATAAGCAGATCGGCAATGCCCTGGAACTCGAAACCCTCTCCCGCCGGACCATGGAGCGGCTGCAACTCCAGGCCTACCTGACGGTCTACCTTCGCAATCTGCGTTTCCGCGAGATGGCCGAGGCCATCTGGATCAACCGCAAACGCATTGCGTTCATCCTCAGCAAGCTCATCCACCCCACCCGACGGGCCGCCAGCAGCTCCTGGCTCGAACGCACAACGCCCAGCCCTCTGCCCGCAGGATGACCTCGCCTCGAAGTCTCGCCGGACCGCGTGCAGTGGGCGAGGCCCCACCGCCAAGCGGCGCCCCAAGCGTCGCTTGCCCGCCATCAAGACGGGCGATACCCTGCTCTTGGTCTGCGTCCGGCGTCACGGGGTGAGTCGGCCGCCCTATCGGCAGCGAATGGCAAGTTGACAAGGGCGGCCGTCATCCCCATGCAATCCAAGGAGGTTCTCATGGTAGGCTTTAGCCTTTTGTCCACATTGGTGGTTTGCGTCCAACTCACCGGGCCCAGTGCCCCACAGGTGTCGGCCGGCAAAGCCGAACCGCTGTTCGACGGCAAAAGCCTCGACGGCTGGCGATACTACCTCGATGACCACATGGTGGGCATGGAGGATGTGTGGAGCGTTCGCGACGGCCTGCTGATCTGCAAGGGCGAGCCGATGGGCTATCTGTATACCAAGCGGGCGTTCAAGAACTTCCGCTTGCGGGTCGAGTGGCGATGGGCACCCGGGGGCAAACCCGGCAACAGCGGCGTACTCATGCGGATTAACGGGGCACCCATGCCCCTGCCACGCAGCATCGAGGCCCAACTGATGAGCGGCAACGCCGGCGACCTCTTCGGGTTCCACGGCATGAAGCTGGCCGGCGACACGGCACGCTTCCGCGAAGTCGAAAAACACAACATCGGCGGTCACCTGCGCGGCGTCGGAAAAATCCAGGGCAACGAGAAGGAACCCGGCGAGTGGAACGTCTACGACATCCATGTGCAAGGGCCCCATATCAAGGTGTGGGTCAACGAGCAACTGGTGAACGAGGCTACCGAAGCGGAAATCGCGCCCGGCCCGATCGGCCTGCAATCCGAGGGCGGTGAAGTGCACTTCCGGAAAATCGTTATCACACCCCTGGAGGACTGAGGCGGGCAATGAACGCCCGAAGGCAATCATGAGCTTCTGCGGTCGAGTGATTCTTGCGATCGGTTTGGCGGGCCTTGGGATGGGGGCGGGCTGCGGGTGGCAGGATCTTCCCGCCGACGAGGAGGCGGGACCGGTGTTCGTCCTGGCGGTCGAGGGATTGGAGCCGCCGGCTGTCGGGTACCAGAAAGCTTACCGGCCCGAGCGCATCCGACCGATCGACGCGGCCGACCCGGCGGCGGGACAGGCCATCTGCTTCTTCCTCACCGTCGCGACGACAAGCCCCCAACAATTGCGGTTCGAGCTGGATCATACGCAGGCAGAGTCCGAGGCCATCGCGAGCCACGCCGTACACCGGTTTGCCTCTCTACAGCCCTCGGCCGCCCAAGCGGCGGTCACACTCGATGCCGAAGATTGGATCATCGACCCGGACGTTCGGCAGCGATTAGCCGACGGGCAGGGTGTGTACTGGCTTCGCCCGACAACGGGCGACGGCCCGAGCTGCGAATGGCAGGTGGCGGTCGCCATACCGACAGACATCCTCGGCTCCTTCGCCCTGCTCAACGCATTCACCGCCACCACGCCGGATGGCTTCCCCCTCGGCGGAGACCGGATCGAACTGGTCCAGGACTTCTTCTACATGGCCACGCTGGGCGACTCCGTGGCCAGCGGCAACGGTCTGCCCTTCGCTGACAAGTACGCCAGCCAGACGGCACAACTCATCGAGCGACGGCTTGGCCGCAAGGTCATCCACCAGTTCCTGGCCGTCTCCGGTGCCACGGTCGTGCCCCACGCGAACGACACCCCCTGTACCGGCCGCTGCTACGCCGAGGCCCCCACGGTCTCGTCCTCCTTGCCCCTCCAGGCCGAGCTCATTCAACGGCCGGACCTCGTCGATCTGGTGCTGCTCACGGGCTGCCTCAACGACGTGAGCGCGACGACGCTGTTGGATCAGACGACGTCAATTGAGACAATCGCGGAACTGACCGAGCACTTCTGCCGCGACGAAATGGTTGATCTGCTCACCGCTCTACGCGTTCGTCTGCCTCGTGCCCGCATCGTGGTGGCCGGGTACTTCCCGATCATCAGCCCGGCCTCGGGACTCCCGGCCCTGGGCAATTGGCTGGAGTCGATCGATGGGCAATCGGCAGGTGATTTGGAGGGTTTCTTCGAGCACGCCGCGGATACGAGCCGGGTGTTCGTCGATACCGCTCATCCGGGCATGGTCTCTGCGGTCACTCTGGTGAACACCGCGGCCGGCCAACAGGTGGCCGCCTTCGCTGACCCTGGGTTTGGGCCGGACAACGCCCTGTTCGCTCCGGATAGCTGGTTGTGGGGCCTGACCACCGAGGTTCCCCAACTTGATGGCGTGGACACCGATATGGAAGTCTTCCCCGAGGACCCCAACCTCGCCGAACGTCTGCCGGTCTGCACGTCGGACCATGAGGGCATCTACGCCCTCAAATGCCTGTACATTTCCGTCGGGCATCCGAACCTGCTCGGCTCGCAGGCTTACGTCGAGGCGATCACCGGCGCCCTCAACGAATTGGGCATCCTCGCCACATCAGGTGATTGACGCTGCCCAGACAAAAGAGCCAGCCGGCGAGATACCAACGCTTGGCATGCAAGTGACCGCCAAGCGGCAAGTCGGTAGCTGACTCACTCGCTTGCCTGCCGGGTCACGGATTCGTGCACTCGCTGCTCTGCTGCCCTGCCGCCTTCTCCAGCAACACCGGCAGCGAGTCGGGCTCGATGAGTTCCTCGCGACGGCCGGCCTTGCAGCGGGGAACCCAGCGGTCATCCTCGAAGACCCGCAGGATGTCGCTGGTGAAGGTAGCGAAGTCCACCCACGAACCCGTGCCGATGGTATCCATCGGCGCCCGGCAGGCCTTGAACGCCCGGACCTTCTCCAGATCGAACCCGCTGCTCACCGCGATCTTGGTGTGCCTGGCGTTCAGCGAATCGAGCAGATCGCGGATGGCATACACCGACTCGATGGTCACGCCCGGCCCAAAACCGTAGCGATCAAGAGCCTGCTGAGCGGCGGCCCGGTCGGGCGCCTGCGAGAGAATGCGCATCTCCAGAGCCCGTTGAGGACGATCGTGCCCGCCCTGGTGCACGCGATTACCCGGCACGTCCAGCCGCACCGCCGCCAACTGGTCCCCGAACGCCTGCACCGCGGCCGCGCAGACCTCACGCTCCCGCCCCTCGAAGTCCAGCGTCACCGTCAGCGGCACCTCGGGGACACGCTCGCGGTAGGCCCGGGCGCTGGCGATGCTGTCGCCCTGGTACACCGCGTTGAGGGCATGCGGGATCGAGCCGTAGAGCTTGAAGGGCCGCGACTCGCGCTGCCCGACGCGAATGCGGTCATGCCCCGTGCCGTAACGGTCCATCACCACCGCGTGACCGGCCCGCGTGCTCGTGCCCGCCGCGCCACCGACCGCCGCCGCCAGAGCGATGCGTTCAATGAGTTCCGGCGGATAGTGCCGGGCACTCATGTCCACCACCGGCACATCGCCCACCGCCTCACACATCGCCGCCATGTTCGCCGCCGCCGCAGACAACGACAGCAACCCTAAAAGCACCGTTTCGAGCACCACCAGTTGGCCAAACGGCCCCTCGATCAGCAGGACAATCTCGCACGGTCCGTACCGATCGCCGTCCGACAGCCCTCGAACGATCACCGGCCCGGCACAATGGGCGTCCACCACCTCGACCACATCCTGCACGCCGCACAGCAGACCCGACCGGCGACAGAACACGCCGTAGACCACCGGCTGGTCCGCGGTCGGCGTACCCTGCACCGTCCGATAGGATCGATTGAAGTACTCGTCCGCAAACTCCAACTCGCCCATGGTCCATCTCCCACCCAAGCCAGACACGACGGCCGCCACATGGCGGACGGCCACCCTCAGTGAACCGCTTTCCACTCCTGTGCACAAAACCCCGCCAGCGACTATACTGACGCCATGCGGACACGGCGAGAATCGACCACAAACCGACCGATGCATGCGGTCGCGGGAGCATTGGTCATGCTGGCACTGACCTTCACCGGCTGCGGCACCGACCCCAGCATGCGCAATGACTTGGCCGCCCTGCCCACCGCGCGCATCGCCATCAACAACCAGACCTTCGAAGTCTGGCTGGCCACCACCCAAGAACAGCAGAGGCTCGGGCTGATGCAAGTGGAGGCGGATGAGCTGGCCCCGATTGTGCCCGATGCCAGCCGGGGGCTGCCCGATGGAGCACACCGCGGCATGTTGTTCGTGTTCGACGATGATCGCCTTCAAGCCTTCTGGATGTACAACACGATCACCGCGCTGGACATCGCCTATATTCGCAGCGACGGCCGCATCGTCAGCACGTATACCATGGCCCCGCTTGAAACGAAGCTTTACCCATCGATCGAGCCCGCCAAGTTCGTTCTAGAGGTTCCGGCAGGCCTTCTGGCTGAGCTGGGGATCCAGCGCGGCGACCACGTGGAAATCCCGCCCGCGGTACTCAAGGAACTTCCCTGAACGGCCGAATGGTCCACAAGAGGCCGTACAGGCAACCGAAAGGCCGGCCAACCCGAACTCCAGGGAGCACACCACTGTCCAGGTTATCGGCACAACCCGTTGCGCGTGAGATCCAACCTTTGCGCCTGCTGGTGGTCAACGAGCAAGGCGACTGGCCGCTGGCGGTTCACGAGATGATCGGCGTCCACGGGATCAAACCGCTCGGCGTCCCCTCCTGCCGCAAGGCCTGCGATCCGGAGTTGCTCTCCCAAGTCGATGCCGTCCTGGTCTGCGAACCTCCCGACGATCTTGACGCCGAAGCCTGGCAGAAGGACCTCCAGCTACTCGCCGATGCGTTGGCTTCCCAGCGGCTGACCGGAATACGGTTGTCGCCGGACACCGCCGGGGTGGCGTCCGGCGACGACCATGCCCTCATGGTAACGCCGGCCGACGCCTCCGCCGAGGAACTGTGGGGCCGCGTCGCTACGATCCGCCAGTACCGACCATTCCTCCTGCAACTCGATCAGCAGGTGGCGGCCATGCAGCGGCTGGGCAAGAAGCTCAACCAGCAGTTCGTCGAGGTCGACCAGGAGTTGCGACTGGCCAGTCGTTTACAGCGGGACTTCCTGCCCAGGAGTTTTCCACAATTGGGCGAGATCCGCTTTGGGGCCATGTATCGGCCGGCCGCATGGGTTTCAGGCGACATGTACGACGTCTTCCGCATCGACGAGAACCACGTCGGATGCTACCTCGCCGACGCCGTCGGACACGGAATCGCGGCCGGTCTGCTGACCATGTTTATCAAGCAGGCGGTCATCGGCAAACGTATCCACCAGGGCGGTTACACCATCGTCCCTCCTGCCGAGGTACTCGCCAGCCTCAACGCCGAGCTGGCCCGACAGGAACTGCCCAACTGCCAGTTCGTCACCGCCTGCTACGCTCTGATCGACACGCAGACGACTGAGATCACCTTCTCGCGTGCGGGCCATCCACACCCCATTCACGTGTCCGCGAGCGGCGAATGCTCCGAAGTTCGCACCATCGGGGGCCTGCTGGGCGTATTTCCCGAGGAGAACTTCGTGTCCGCCCGGCTTGAGCTCCTGCCCGGCGAGAAACTCCTGCTTTACAGCGATGGTCTTGAGGACAAGATCATCGCCGGCCGTAACCGCCAGCAAGGCCAGGTCCAATTCACGCCCGAGTTCCGCGAACTCGCCCGCCAGCCGCTCAACGTCTGCCTGCGATCACTGGGCGCACGCCTGGACGGGCTCGAAGGCAGTCTCCAACCGCTCGATGACGTGACCTTGGTGGGCATCGAACACCTCGGTTAGGCGATTGTGCCACAGCGTCCCTTACGCGACGCTCATCTTGAACCGGCCAATCCGCACCACAGTGAACACCCGACAGGCGGGCTGGAAGTCCGCGGTTTACGTACCTTTCGGATTGACCGGCCGAACGTGAACACAACCCCCCGCTCGCCCCTCGTTGTCGCGATTTAACAGACTGGTAAAACCCGCCACGAGCCTTGAATCTCACGAATGCGGTTCGCGCAAAACGCCGAAAAAAGCCCGAAAAACATGAACTTTTTGGCCGTCTGTGCCGTTCCAACCTCTGGACATTCGGCCTCCATCATGGCACAATGGCGGTTGGTTGATTGTGCCGGGGCGGTGTTTCTGCCGATCTTTATGGAGCGAGCCAGACGTCCCGGTCCACCTCGAAATCGTTGCGGACAGCCATGTGGTACGGTGACAGACAGATGGGGTTCGACAACACCTATGCCGGCGGCCATGAGAAGCCGGAGGTTCCCCGGACGTACAGCGGAGCCTTTCCGCGGCGGCGAGGGCAAATCAACAGCACCATGGTGCTCGGCATCATTGGGGGTGCTATCATTATTGTGGGCGTGGCTTGGTTGTCGTGGCGGTCCGCGAGCGGTGGGAGCGGCGAGCAGGATTTGCCCATGACGCTGATCTGTGCCGCTTGCGGCCACGCTGTGCCAACGACGTTCACCGGGATGACGCAGCTTGTCCAGACAGCCTACGACCAGGGCCACACCGAGGCCGGCCAGACCCCGCGATCCCCGTTGGGCCTGTGCCCGAAATGCGGCAAGTTGACTTTATATCGGGCCGAACCGTGCCCCAAGTGCGGCCAGCCAATGGTTCCGGCACATGCCCGTGTCGATGGAAAGCCGGTGGCAGGCGGTTGTCCCACATGCAAGACTTCCGGGAAGCGTCCGGAAGGGAGTGCAAAATGAGACGCAATACACAAGACCGACAGAACCGATTGGCGTTCACCCTCATTGAGGTTCTGGTGGTTGTGGCCATCATCGCTCTGCTGATCAGCATCCTGCTGCCCAGCCTGGCGAAGGCCCGCGATCAAGCTCGGAAAGTGGTCTGCATGAACCACCAGAAGCAGCTCGCCAACGCGAACTACTATTACAGCGCCGATCATCGCGGCCGGCTGCCCCACTTCGACTACTGGCTTTATACGCGCGATAGCTCGACCGGGCTGCCGGCCGGTGCGGTTCCCGAGTGCGGACAGCTCTTCGGCCTCAAGACCCCAGACAGGCCTCGTGGGCACGCCCGCAACTACGCTGCCACCGCGCAGATCTACCTGTGCCCATCGGACAAGGGCCATCGATGGGATCCGCCCGGGCGAGCCGTCGCCCTCCGCCCCCCGACCTTCAGCTACACCCGTAACAAGTATGTCATGAACCGGCTTGGATTCGCACCCAGTGACCAGGGCGGAATCGAGATCGCCGCCAACTACTTCCCCATCAACAAGCCCAAGCGACCCGCCGACACCCCCCTGCTGCTCGAGGAGTATGAGTACTCGCCGATGAATGACGGGCACTTCGTCAACGAGTTGGACTCCGGCGGGCAAAACAGCCTCGACTACCTGACCACGCGACACGGCGGCCGTGAAGTCGCCACCGCCGAGAAGATCGCCGATTTCGCCAAGCCCCTGCAAAACGACAGCGCCGGACAGGCCATGGTCTCCTTCCATGACATGCACGTGGCTTCGTACAGGTCGGTGAGGTTCAACACCGCTCGCGCAGACGACCCGGTCCGGCACCACTTCCTCGCGCCGGGAATGCCGCTGCCGACGACCACCACCGGCACCACCGCGGCCGGAAAATGACGCGGCGCTCGCCGCGGACCACCCCAGCCGCCCCCGCAGCTGGTCTGCGCGCCTGAACCTCCCCGGTGAGCCGTGCCGTGTTCGCCACCATTGCCGCCCCGCACAGGATGCCGCCACGCCGTGATGTGGGTAGAATCCGCCTGCATGAGTGGGTTCCTCATCCATCACAACCTGACGGTCGGCCTGTCCTGGTGTGAGGCCTTGGCTCTCGCCGATTCGCTTCGCCCAATGCCGCTGCATGGGGCCATCTGCTCGGCTGTTCGTGTCGGGACCGGGGGAACGGTCTGCATGTGGGTACTGCTGCTGCTCGGGATAGTCCTCGTGCTGACGGCCGGCCTCCTCTTCGGCCGCGTGTTGACCAGCCCCCTGCGACCGACGGTCGCGTTCTGGTGGCATATCACCTGGTTCTACTGCAAGGTCTGGTTCCGTTTTCGACGCGAAGGCCCCTGCACCGTCCCGAGTGACGGGCCGGTCATCATCGTCGCCAACCACACCAGCTCCATCGACCCACTCCTCCTGATCAGTGGCACGCCGCATCGCGTGCCGGCGTTTCTCATCGCCAAGGAATACTCCGCCGTGCCGGTCTTTGGGGGGCTGACCAGAATGCTTGAGTGCATTCCCGTCCGGCGAGACGGCACCGATGTGGCGGGCACTAAAGCCGCGCTGCGTCATCTCAAGGCCGGCAAGGCCCTGGGGATCTTCATCGAGGGTCGTATCGCCCGGCCCGGCGAAGTGCTCCCGCCCAAGGATGGAGCCGCCCTGCTCGCTTTGCGTACTCGGGCGGTCGTCGTGCCTGCCCACATCTCGGGCACCGTGTACGACAACCATGTGGGCCGGTCGTTCTTCCGGCGGCACCGGGCTCGTGTCCGTTTCGGTGAGCCGCTCGATCTGGACGCTTGGCGATCATCCCAGACTGACCCATCCTCGCTGGCCGAGGTGAGTACCCTGCTGCTGAACCGCATCCGCGAACTCGGCCGTGCCGGCGATGCGCCGAAAGGTCTCGATCGAGGATCGTGACCCCCATTTGTCCGATCCGCGTCCGATAAAGAAACGCTTTAACGCATCACCAGCCGTGCCCACCGCATGAGGTCCGCATTGCCCCACAACGGATGAAGCCCGGGGTGCCCGCAGGCCGATGATACCATCAGCGCATGGGGTATGCGCCGAGGTGACAAGGCATGGGAACGATCTCTTCCGGAACAGGGCTGATCTCCGGCTTGGATATTCAGAGTCTGGTAACCCAGCTTATCGCGTTGGAGACCCAGCCGCTCACGAACCTGCAGACAAGAATCGCCAACACGCAGAACCAGCAGACGGCATACTCGACGCTGAACGCCCGGCTTGCGGTCCTGAAGGCCTCGCTCAGTTCCCTGACCCGCGCCAGCACCTTCTCCGCAGTTGGCACGACCAGTTCAAACGAGAGCGTTCTGACCGCCAGCGCGGGCAGCAGCACGCCGTTGGGCTCCTACACCTTCACCGTGCGGTCACTGGTGAGTTCCCACCAACTGGTTTCCCGCGGCTTCCGCGATCGCAGCACGACCCCGGTGGGAACGGGCAGTATTGCCTTTGAATCGACCCAGGCCAACGTCCTCCCAAGCACGGCTCTCAACGCGCTCAACAATGGGGAAGGTGTTCGTCGGGGCACGATCCGCATCACGGACGGGAGCGGCCAGTTCGCGAACATCGATCTGACCTCGGCGATCACGGTCGACGATGTGCTCACCGCCATCAACTCCCAAAGCGGCATCGATGTCCAGGCCAGCGTGCGCGGCAACGCCATCGTAGTCACCGATCTGAGCGATGGCAGTGCGAGCAACCTGCAAATTGTCGATCTGGGCGGAGGCTATGCGGCCCACGATCTGGGCATTATCGGCAGCAGTTCCAGCGGCGAGCTTGTCGGCCGAGATCTGATCGCCCTGTCGGAATCGACCCTGCTGAGCCAGCTTAACGACGGGACGGGTCTGCGTTTCAACAACACCCAGGCCGACCTGAACTTCCGCCTGGCGGACGGCAGCGAACTCCAGGTCAATTTTTCCAGCACGCTCGGGTTCGACACCGCCCTGGCTCAGCTCAACGATGGGGCGGGTGTCCGGCTGGGCGTGATGCGCATCACCAATCGAGAGGGTGATTCGGCTGAGGTCGATCTGAGCGGTGCTCAGACGATCCAAGACGTGAAGGACGCGATCGGGGCGGCAGGCATCGGGGTCACACTGAGCGCCATCACCGGCTCGAAGCTGGTGCTGGCGGACAGCACCGAGGGGACCGAATCCAACCTGAAGATCGAGGATGTGACCGGATACGCGGCGGCGGACCTGGGCATCGCGGGCGAATCCGACAGCAGCACACTGACCGGCACGCAGGCCTACCGGCTTGATACCGTCGGGGCGATGATGCGAGCGATCGAATACGCTCGCGACGGCAACGGCGAGTTCAATGATGGACGATTGTCGGTGGAACTGTCGGCGAACGGGCTGGTCTTCACCGATCACACCGTCGGCGGATTGGCCACGGAGGTGACGGCCCTGAACGGCTCCCGGGCGCTTCGCGACCTGGGACTCGATGGGACCACCGGCAGCGGCGGCCAACTGCAAACGCGGCACTTGCTGGCCGGCCTGAACACCGTGCTCCTCTCTTCACTCAAGGGGGGCAACGGCCTGACTGCCGGCCCACTGAGTATTACTCGCCGCGACGGCTCCACCGTGAATCTCGATCTCTCGGGCGCTCAGACCCTCTCGGATGTGCTGAACATCATCAATGCCGACGGCCAACTCACCGCCTCCATCGACACCGGCGGAACCCGTCTGCGGATCACCGACTTGACGCAAGGTACGGGTCAGATCTCGGCAACGGGGGCTATGGCCGAGGCACTCGGTCTGACCTCCGCCTCGACGGCCGAGCTGGTCAGCGATGACCTGCAGCTCCAGTACGTCTCGGAGAACACCCGCCTGGCAGACCTGAATCAGGGTGTAGGGGTGACCTTTGGACGTTTCCGCATCACCGCCGCCGACGGCACCTCGCAACTGATCACCCTCAGCGAGAACCTGCACAAGACCGTGGGCGACGTCCTGTCCACGATCAACGACCTGAGCATGGGCGTCACCGCTCGGATCAACGCCAACGGCGACGGCATCGAGCTCGAGGACACGACCGGCGGCAGCGGCACACTCACCGTGGAGGCTGAAGGAACCTCGACGACCGCCGCCGAGTTGGGCATCGCGGGCAAAGCCCAAGCGGGCATACTCACCGGGAGCTTCGCTCGGACAATTGAAGTCTCCGCTTCCGATACCCTGGACACGCTGGTCGCCAAGATCAACCAGGCGGGGGCGCCCATCACCGCCAGCATCGTCAACGACGGTACTGGATCCAATCCTTACCGGCTGGTTCTATCCTCGAAGACCTCCGGCACGGTCGGCAAGATGTCCTACAGCACGGACATTGCCGGCCTGTCGTTCAACACGTTGACCGAAGCCCAAGATGCGGTCGTGGTGGTCGGCGAGGCGGGGTCCACCAACTCCATCACCGTCACCAGCAGCAGCAACTCGATGCAGGATATTGTTCCCGGCATGACCATCAACCTGGTGTCCGCCAGTGACACACCTGTTCGGGTGACCGTCCAGAAGAATCTCGATAACGTCGTGACGGCGGTGCAGACATTCGTGGAGAACTTCAACAGCGCCATGGACGCCATTTCGGAACTGACCAGCTACGATTCCGAGACGGAGACTCGCGGCCTGTTGTTCGGCGAAAGCACGGTCCGGCAAATTCAGTCGCGGCTCTATCGCATTATCGAATCGTCCGTGAACGACTCCGGTCTGACCTACAACCGTCTGCGTTCGATCGGAATCATGGTCGATTCCAGCGGCGGGAGCGGGGTTCGCCTCACCATGAGCCGTACGCTGGCGTCGGGCACGGACCATCAGACGATTGTGGACGGCGAGGCCCAGCTCCGAGCGGCCCTGACGGCCGATCCTGACGCGGTGCGTAAGCTGATGAGTCTGGTCGAGACGGACGATGAAGGTAACGCGACCAATCGCGGGATCATGGCCCGGCTCAACGCGGAACTCGACGCCATCACCAGCTCGGCCAACGGCACGATTGCCAACCAGAACCTGATGCTGAGCCAGAGGATCGAGCAGTTTGAGGATGAGGCGACGCGACTCCAGGAACGGCTGGACGCGAAGGAAGCACGGCTCTACGCCCAGTTTCAGGCCATGGAGACGGCTTTGGCCGATCTGCAAAGTCAGCAATCCTCCCTCTCATCACTGGTCAACCTGATTGGCTCGAGCGGCAGCTAGAGCGGTTGGCTCGACATCTCGAGAGCGACGATGGCCGGGCGAGGGAAGAGGCGACAGCAGAGCGGGTACGACACGTGTCGCTGCTCGTTGAGCCGTCCAGTCGCGCCACCAGAGCCTAAGTGAACGGCTGCGTTGGGGGGCCGCATTGGATTCCCCGCTGCGTGCCGTAGCCGCCAAAGGATTATCGGACGGTATGAGCAGGTTAGCAGACCGATCCAGGGTAAGTCCCGCCAACAAGAAGGTGAACCCGACGCCCCTGGCAACCGATAACAACACCGTCATGGATAACGTCTCCAATGAGTATCTCCGCAACGCGGTCCTCACCGCCTCTCCGGAGCAATTGCACCTCATGCTCTACGATGGGGCAATCCGCTTCACTCGGGCGGGTCTCGAAGGCTTGCGGATCCAGAACTGGGAGACAGCCTTCAACGGCTTCACCCGGGCCCAGAAAATTGTGTTGGAGATGCACAACTCGCTGAATTACGACGTGGACCGGGCGTTATGCCAGCGGATGGCAAGCCTCTATAACTTCATCTACCGCAAGCTCGTCGAAGCAAGCGTGGAGCGCAACCCTGGCATCGCCGAGGAGGTTATCGGCCTTCTCGAATACCAGCGAGAAACTTGGGTCATGCTCATGAAGAAGGCGCAGGAGGAACACGCGGCCGTCCCAAGCGCCCCGAAGAACACCCGGCGTACACCTCCGTCTCAGCCCCCGCCTCAGCAGGTTTCCGAATCCGAGCAGGATTCCACCTACGGCAGCCTGAGCCTCCACGGCTGAGCCACGCGGACAACCCCACACCGGCAGACAAGAACCAGTCCTCGGGAATGCTCAACACGCACGCGGGCTCCGCGTACCGCAGGCGGCGGCCTGGATCTTGCGAACGGGGCTGGACCTGAGGCACTGGCGGACGGTAGACTGCGAGGCGGCGGGCGATGACTCGCGCGTCCCGGATCAGCGTTGTGCCGCTGACAGGCACAAGGAGCAAGCTCATGACCGTGCAGGCGATGTCCCCCTCGACCGGAGCTCCGGGCGGAAGGCCCCGCAGCGTGGTTCTCCTCTGCGCGGTGGCGTTGGTTGCCGCCGTGCTTCACGCTGAGCCGGCCGCGACGCAGAACCCGGCAGCCGCCACAGCCCAAGGCCCGGCCACTGCACCTGCGGTCGCCCCGTCGGTGACGGCGGGCCTGGAGGGCATTCCCGGCGTGCGTGCGGGCATGACCACGAAGGAACTGGTCGAAGTGGGGCTGGAGGCGTTACGGGGCGACCAGCTAGCGATCAGCCGTCAGATTCTCCTGGCCGTGGTGGCTCAGGATCGTCAGAGCGTCCTAGCGATTGGAAGCCTGGGCTATGCGTATGAGCGTTCGGCGGAGCAAGCTCGGGCGGACCGGGCGGACCCTCAGGCCGGCGAGAAAGCGGTCGCCTACATCCGGCAGGCGGTTGACGTGTACATGGAAGCCGGGGATCTGGCCTTGCGGGTCGGAGACAACGCGTCGGCGGAGCAGGTTTACGGGCGGGTACTGGTTCATCGGCCGGGCCATGGCCCCGCGGTTCTGGGGCTGGCTCGGGTCTACGGAAAGACCGGACGACGACTGCAGGCCATCGACCGCTACCGCGTCTATCTGCAGACGCCGGAAGGGCAGGGCAATGCGAAGGCCTACCTCGATCTGGCGGAGCTGTACTTGGAGGATGATCTGTGGCGGCAGGCGTTGGAGCACCTGACGCGGGCGCAGCAGTTGGACGCGACGAACGCAGACGTGGACATTGCGTTGGCGAGGGCCTACCAGCGGGCGGAGCGGTTCAATGACGCGTTGGCGGCGGCGAAGGCGGCGGTGGACCGGGATCCTCAGGAGCCTCGCTACCGCTATGTTCGGGCACAGGTTCTGTTGTCCGCTGGTGAGCCGGAGCAGGCCAGCCTGGAGGCTCAACGGGCGGTCGAGCTTGGCCGGGCAAAACTAGCGGAGGCGCCGGACAAGATCGCCCCCATGCGAACGCTGGCCGATTACAGCGTGGTTTGGGAGCAAACCCTGACGCGGCTTCTGGATCAGCGTCCGACAGACGTTTCGGTCCGCGCGGACCTGGGCCGCGCGGTAAAGGAACTGGCGGTCATTCGGCAGCAGATTGACCTTCACCGCGCGTTGCGCATTCTTTCCGCGGTGCCGGCCGACTCCGATCCGCACGTGAAGTTGCTTGAGCAACTGGCGGAGGTGCAAGCGGCCCTTGGCAAGAAGCAGGAAGCGGCCGAGACTTGTCGACGACTGCTCGCGACGGACCCTGAGAACGCCACGGGCAAGCGTCTGCTGGCCGCGTGCCGCTCCGACGGAGCGCCGCCCCCCGCACCGTAACGAACGCCTCCTGCGACGGCCGGCAGGAAGCCGGCATCGGCGAGACGCCCGTGTCGAGCGGGTCATGGCCCGCTGAGTGAGCCGAGGAGTCGATCAGAACCGAGATCCGCAACATCGTGTTATCGTTGACCGCCCGAGGGCGGCCGTTACCAAGAAAAGAGTATAATCAGACCATGCCAGAATCGCGTATCAATCCATCGCAACGCATCAGTCGGCTTCCACCGTACCTGTTCGGGCGCATCAATGCCCTGAAGCATCAGAAACGGCAGCGAGGTATTGACATCATTGATCTGGGAATGGGCAACCCGAGCGACCCGACTCCCAAGGTGATTGTGGACAAGCTCTGCGAGGCGGCCCGGGATCCACGGAACCACCGCTATAGCGCTTCGCGCGGAGTCTTCAACCTTCGTCGGGACGTGGCCCGCCACTACCGCGAGCGCTACGGCGTGGAGTTGGATCCTGAGACGGAAGTCATTGCGTGCATCGGGAGCAAAGAGGGCATCAGCCACATGTTGCTGGCCATGCTGGGCCCAGGCGACACGGCCGTGGTTGGAGACCCGGCATTCCCGATTCACGTCTACGGTGTGGGCCTGGCTGGGGCGAATGTGATCTCGGTGCCGCTGGGGAACGACGAAGCATTCATCCAGCGGATCCGGTATGTCGTCGCCCACCTTTACCCGCGGCCCAAGGTGATCATCCTCAACTACCCGCACAATCCGACGGCTATGACCGTAGATCCGCCGTTCTTTGATCGGGTCGTGGAGCTGGCCAACGAGTTCAACGTCGCGGTGATCCACGACTTCGCCTACGGCGAGACGTGTTTCGACGGGTACAAGGCGCCGAGCTTCCTGTCGGCTGCGGGAGCCAAGGACGTCGGCGTCGAGTTCACCACGATGAGCAAGCCCTACAACATGGCCGGCTGGCGCATCGGTTTCTGCGCGGGCAACCGCACGATGGTCGACGCCCTGGGCACGATCAAGGGCTACTACGACTATGGCATCTTCCAGCCGGTGCAGATCGCCTCGATCATCGCTCTGCGTCACTGCCAGGAGGAAGTGGAGCGGCAAGGCGAGATCTACCAGCAGCGTCGAGATGTGGTGCTGGCGTGCTGCCGGCGGCTCGGCTGGAAGGCGGAGATCCCTCGGGCGAGCATGTTCGTATGGGCCCGGGTCACGGACGAGCACCTGGCGGGGCAATCCACGATCGACTTCGTGATGCGGATGATGGAGGAGGCGGAGGTGGCTCTGGCCCCGGGCCGGGCGTTTGGCGAGAATGGCGAGGGCTGGGTGCGTATCGCTCTGGTGGAGAACGAGCAACGGCTGCGTCAGGCTTTCCGGCAGATCGACCGGGCGTTGAAGAAGCGTCGGTCGGCGGCTACCGGCCGGAGCGATCAGCCGAGTGCGCCGGAACCCACAGAGCCCTGTTTCCCCGAGCCTCAACTGTCGGAAGGGTGCCTGGAGAAACCTTCATCGTCGAACTCGCAAGGCGGCACGCCTCCGTCGCCCCCGCTCGTTCATCAGCCGATCGACAGCGGAGAGGACGGCACGGATCTCGCGGAAGAGTGATCGCGGTCTCCGCGGCCGGCCCGGCGTGTTGAGCCGACGACGGCGACGAATGCGTGCAAGAAGGGGAGAACGCGGCTCTGGGAGTCCGCGTCGTCTCCGTTCGCCCGCGGCGCGGACGGCCGGAACACTTCGTGCTTAGACAGGGATTGGCGGATGCGGAATCGCACATCAGCAATGGCGGATGGCAGGCAGGAGACTTGCGGGATGCGAACGGCTGCATGGGCGTTGTGGATCACGTGCTTGGTTGGCGGCTCCGCCTGGGGCCAGCCATTAGCGACAAGTGAATGGCTGGTGGAGTTAGGTCGCGATTATCCGCTTTCGCCCGGCGCGGGGGTGTCGGACGCCGACGCGGAGATCACACTGCTGTTTATGGAGGCGGCTTCGCGGCTGGACTCGGCGACAGCGGACAGTCATCTGTGGCAGGCGCACCTGCTGGACGCCTTGGGCCGTGAGGTTGAGGCACGGGCCGCCCTGGAGGCATACTGGCGGCTGGACCTGCGGAACGTGCCGGCCTGTCTGACGTGGCTGGGGGCGACCATCGAGGCATTGCAGACGGCGGAGGCCCGGCGCGACTTCTGCCGGGCAAGGATCGACGCGGGGGATCTTACGCCTGAGGCGGTGAGCGAGCTGCATTACCGCCTGGCGGTGTTCCACTGGAACCGAGGCGAAGCGGCTCTGGCCCGACAAGAAGCGGAGGCGGCCCTCCAGCAGGACAAGAACAATCTCGCGGCCCGGGGACTGCTGGCGGAGCTTGAACCAGACGGCGGTGGGTTCGAGCGGCAAGTGGACCTGTTGCTGGGTCGCCTGGAGATGAGCCCGGCGGACGTGGAGACGGCGGTGAGGTTGGCGGACCTGCTGGCGGCTCAAGGTCTGGCGAGTGATGCGGACCGCTGGTATCAGCACGTGGCACGGGTTCTGGCGCTGGTCGGCGGAGGGTCGACGGCGGAGCAGTTGCGAGGTAAGCAGCCACCCGACGCTGACGCGCCGACCACGAAGCCGGCCGCGGATGCGATCCGGGCAGTGCTGGACGCTTTTCCGGCCGAGGTCTTGGAGTACCCGTTGCACGCGGACAAGTATGTGGCCCTCACCTTGCGTCCGGCGGCCGAGGAGTTTCGCCCGGCCGAGCCGTGGCGGTGCACGATTGAGATTCGCAACAAGGGGCCGTTCGCGGTGACTATCGGCTCGGGGCTGATGCTCGAGCCCGAGCTGCTCTGCCTGATAGAGGCCCAAGGTGACCGTCTGCGTTCATCGGGCCCGGTGTTGCGCGTGCCGATCAACCGGCGGTTGCAGTTGGAGCCGGGCGGCGTGCTGGAGATACCGCAGACACTGGATATCGGGGTCGTGCGGGCGGGCATGATCGGCACGGCACAGATGGCCCACCAAGTGCGGGTGACCGCTCTGCTCAACCCGATGGCGTCACAAGGGCCCGATGGCGGGATGGTATGGCAGGCCGGGCCGGGTGGACTCAAGCAGGAAGCGCGGTTCCGTCGCAGTGCGTACCGGGTCGAGGATCAGAAGGCTCGATCCTTGATGCAGCAGTCGCAGTCGACGGCAATCGCGGAGCGGATCGAGGCGACGGAGTTGCTGGCCATGCTGCTGGCGGAGCATCAGCACTTGGCGGCTGGGCGCTCGCGATACCCGGCGCGTCAGGTGGACGCGGGGACGGTGCAGGCGGTGCTGCTGGCTCGGGCGAGTGACGCGGACTGGCAAGTGCGTGCGAGGCTGGCCGAGTGCATGCGATGGTTCGTTCTGAACTCGCAGGCGATGCAGGCGGCGACGGGGCTGCTGAGCGACCCGCACTGGGCGGTGCGTGGTTTGGCGATGCGCATGCTCGCCGACCAGCGCGGGCGGCAGGCCGAGTCGGTACTGAAGACAGGGGCGGAACGCGACCCGGACGAATGGGTTCGACGGATGTGCGCGGCACTGCTGGAGCAAATGAAAGACCGAACTGTGTCGCCCAGCACCGTGCCCGGGGGGTAGTACGACAGCGATGCCTGGTAACGGCCGTCCCCCCGTGGCGGCCGGCGGAACCGCTTCCTTACTGGCGCGGCTCTGAGGTGGAGGGCAGACCGTGATGAGCGAGAATCTGGCCTGGGGCATACTGGGTACTGGTCGCATTGCCGGCATTTTCGCGAAGGGGCTGGCCCGCAGTCGCACGGGCCGGCTGGTCGCGGTGGGCAGTCGGTCGGAGGGCTCGGCGGAGCGGTTTGGGCAGGAGTTCGGCGTTCCCCGGCGACACGCCAGCTACTCGGCTCTGCTGGCCGACCTGGAGGTTGAAGCGGTCTACATCTCGACGCCGCACCCCATGCACGCGGAGTGGGCGATTCGGGCGGCGGAGGCGGGCAAGCACGTACTGTGCGAGAAACCGCTGACGCTCAATCATGCCGAGGCGATGGCGGTGATCGAGGCGGCCCGTCGCGCGGACGTTTTCCTCATGGAAGCGTTCATGTACCGCTGCCATCCGCAGACCGCCCGGCTGGTCGAGCTGATCCGCAAGAAGGCGATCGGCGAAGTGCGGGTGATCCAGGCGACGTTCAGCTTCCACTCGATATTTGACGCCGCGAGCAGGATATTCAGCAATGAACTGGGCGGCGGAGGTATCCTGGACGTGGGCTGCTACTGCACGTCGATGGCCCGGCTGATTGCGGGGGCGGCCACGGGTCGCGATTTCGCCGAGCCGATCGAACTCAAGGCGACCGGTCAGCTTTGCCCGACGGGCGTGGACGCGTACACGGTGGCGACGCTGCGATTCCCGGGCGGCATCCTGGCGTCGCTGGCGACGGGGATCGAGGTGGACCAGGAGAGCGTGGTGCGTGTTTTCGGCACGGAGGGGAGCATTGTGATTCCCGTGCCGTGGATACCGACCCCTCAGGGTGGCAGCTCACGGATCTTGGTGCAGCGCAAGGGAGAAGCCACACCGGGGGAGATCGTCGTCGAGGATACGCGGGGCTTGTACGCTTTGGAGGCTGACGCCGTAGCCGAGCACCTCGCTCGCCGTGATCCGCCATCGCCGCTGATGAGCTGGGATGATACGTTGGGGAACATGCGAGCGCTCGATTGGTGGCGGGCGACGATTGGCGTGATGTACGAGTCGGAGCGTCCGGAGGCCTCGCGGCCGCCGTTGCACGGTCGCAAGTTGTCGGCCCGGCCGGGGCACGCGATGCCCTACGGGTCGATCGCGGGCCTTAACTTGCCCGTCTCGCGTCTGGTCATGGGGGTGGACAACCAGACGGCGATGCCGCACGCGGCGGTGATGTTCGACGACTTCTTCGAGCGGGGCGGCAACTGTTTTGACACCGCGCACATCTACGGCCGCGGGGCCTGCGAGCGTGTGCTCGGGCAGTGGGTCAAGGACCGCGGCATTCGCGAGCAGGTGGTGATCCTGGACAAGGGGGCCCACACGCCTTGGTGCAACCCGCGGGATCTGTGCGTGCAACTGCTGGAGAGTCTCGAACGGCTGCAGACGGACTACATCGATCTCTACATGCTGCACCGCGACAACCCGGAGGTGCCGGTCGGCGAGTTCATCGACGCCCTGAACCTCCAGAAGAAGGCAGGGCATATCCGGGCGTTCGGGGTCTCGAACTGGACGCCGGCCAGGATCGACGAGGCCAATGATTACGCCAGTGCCCGCGATCTGGACGGCATCGTGGCGGTGAGCAATCAGTTCAGCCTGGCCCGGTTGATCACGCCGATCTGGGCGGGCGGCGTATGCGCGTCGGATCCAGCATCCCGGGCCTGGCATACGGAACGGCAGATACCGCTCCTGGCGTGGTCAAGCCAATCGCGGGGTTTCTTTGCTGGGCGGGCACATCCCGACGATGATTCAGACGCGGAGATGTCGCGATGCTGGTACAGCGAGGACAACTTCCGCAGGCTGGAGCGGGCACGGGAACTGGCGGGTCGGCTTGGCGTGTTGCCGATCAACGTAGCCTTGGCCTACGTGCTCTGCCAGCCGTTCCCGACGTTTGCCCTAATCGGGCCGCGGACGCTGGCCGAGACGCGCGTCGCCATGCAGGCCCTGACCATCGAGCTTGAGCCGCAGGATCTCTACTGGCTCAACCTCGACGCCTGAGGCGGAACCGCCGACGGCGGATGTGCGCCAAACGAGCAAGATGGGTCAAGTTTTCGGTCGTGGCCGGCGGTAGGCTTCTGGCATGATGAGGGCTGACACACGCCTGGACTACCACTCGCGGATTCTGCGTGTACTGCGGCACGTGCACGCGCACCTCGATCACGCCTTGTCGCTGAGCGATCTTGCCCGCATCGCTCACTTCTCGCCCTACCATTTTCATCGGGTGTTTCAGGGCATGGTGGGGGAATCGGTGACGGAGTTGGCCCGGCGACTGCGTCTGGAGCGGGCCGCCCACCTGCTGCGGAGCGGTGACGAGCCGGTGACCCGGATCGCGTTCGGTGCCGGGTATGAGGCCCACGAGTCGTTCACGCGAGCGTTCAGGACGCTGTTCGGCATCTCGCCGTCCGCCTTTCGCAAGGTGGGCGGAGCGGTCATGTTCAAAAGGGTCCCATCGAATATCCACTATCAGGTTGGGGGATGTATCGAGGACTTCACACCTAGAACGAAGGGAGTAACCGCCATGGAAGTCGAGATCAAGAGAATCGCACCGTTTCGGGTGGCATACATTCGCCACACAGGGCCCTACGAGAAATGCGGTCCCGTGTGGGAGCGTCTCATGGCCTGGGCGGGTCCGCGTAACCTCTGCGGTCCGGCCACTCGCTGCCTCGGCATCTGTTACGACGATCCGGCGTGCACGCCGCCCGAGAAGATCCGCTATGACGCCTGCATCAGTATCGACAGCAAAGTGCAGCCCGAAGGCGAGGTTCGGGTACAGGAGATCCCCGGCGGCGATTATGCCGTGGGTCTGCACTGCGGAAGCTACGACAAGCTGAAGATCACCTGGAAGGAGATGTACGGCGAATGGATCCCCGCCAGCGGACGTGAGCCTCAGGATACCCCCACGTTCGAGGTCTATCTCAACTGCCCCGATGATACGCCCGCCGATGATTTGCGGGTGGAAATCTGGGTACCACTCGCCCCGGTAGAATAGGTCTTCTTACCGGACGGCGTCGATCTTGTCGGAGCCGTGGCTGTAAGTGACCGGTTCAACTTGGGGGACTACACGAGACGATGTGACAGCGGCAGGCCGTGGCGGCCGGCGAAATCGTGAGCGATTCGCCGGTCGTCACTGCCTGTTCGCCCCATGCCGGCCTGTTCGCCACGCCACAGCGGTCAGGCTGCCGCGGGGCGGGAAGGCCGCGGTGGGGCAGGAAGCCGGCCGCCGGGGACGAGGTAAATGCCATATTCGCCGGTCGCCACGGGGGGCGACCGCTACTCTGTGATCTGCAATCACAAATCCGCGATGTGATCTGTAATCACAAATCTGAGATCTCAAATCCAGATGTCTGGGCGATGTTCTCCTTGTGGGCTCACTTCGCCGTCACCCGTTCCGCGTCGAACTCGAATCGGTAGGTCCACTCGTCGAAGTACAGGTTGCGGCCGTCGATTTCGACTTCGCCGCGTTGGAAGTCGGCCGGCTCGCTGCGAAGGTCATCCTTGGGTGGATGCAGATCCCAGCCGTAGTCGAGGTTGACGATCAGGCGGTACGAATCCTGATGCCCGAAGTAGAACTCGTGCACCTTGGAGTTCGGCGAGTCCTTGAGGCCGTAAGAGATATCGGTGGGCAACCAGCCCCAGGGCTCGACGTAGATCTCAGCCCAGTCGTGCATGTTGTAGCTTTCAGGGATGGTCTCCCAGCCCGACTGCCACCGGGCGGGCACGCCGGCGATCCTGCACATGGTGATGTAAAGCAAGGCGTGCGTGCCGCAATCGCCGCGCCCGACCTTGAAGAGCTTCTCGGACAGGTTGGGGATGATGGCGTATTCCTGTTCCGCCGCCCAGGGATAGGTGCGCGACATCCAATGGAAGATCTTGCGGGCTCGGGCAAGCGGGTTGGTTTCATCGCCGACGATCCGGTTGACCGTGGCTCGGATCTCGGGGGTAAAGACGATGTGCGGCGGGCGCTCGGCCAAGTAGCCGCCGTGGTAATCCGCGGGTAGCGGCCTGGCCTTGGCGTCGTCTAATTGCGGGTAGTAGGCGAAGGAGACGTACTCGAAGTCGGCCTCGAAGGTAACCGCTTGGCCGGGGTCGGCGAGCTTCTGCTCCAGGTAGATCGTGCGTTGGGGGGCACCGCCCAGCGGCCAGCCGTCGACCGCGTTGGGGGCGACCAGATGCTGGGCCGGTTGCGTACGCAGCAGCTTCACCTGCTTTTGCTGGCGATATTCCTGTGCGAAGGGCAGCCAGCAGCGCACCAGCGAGCCGGCCTTAGCGCCGGGGCGATTGGGACGCACCGACAACCGGTAGCGGATGGTGTGCTTGATGGGTACGGCCTCGACGTCGCCTGTCTGTTCTGCCTCAGCGATCACCTGTTCGAGGTGGGCGAACAACCGCCGCTCCTTGTCCGAGGGGCCGCTGGCGGCCTTGGGGTCGCGTCCCTCATGGCGTGCCCTGCGTTCCTTGGCCTCGGTACAGAACAGCCAGATGTTCGAGGGCTCACGGCGAAAGTAGCAGATCTTGCCATCCAATACGCGGTACTGGACCTGACCCTGCTCTCGCCAATGCTCTACGTCCGCGGCGGTTGCGCTGGGCAGGTTTTTGCGGATGGCGGCCAACAGGCTATCGAGATCCTGGCTGTAATCGCCGCGGATGCGGCGAATGGTCTCCAGGCCCTCGCGTCGGGCACGTTGGCCCTCGGCCGAGGCCGGTGCCTCGGTCAACATCTTCTCCGCCCGGGCCAGTTCGCCCTGATTGACCAGATCGCGAGCCTCTCGCACCACGGCGTCGTCCGAGGTCCAGAACAACGACGCACCGGTCGGCCCAGCGGCGTACACCTGCCCGATTCCCGCCATCATGACTGCCATCGTGAACCATCCCATGAAACGCATGTGATCTGACTCCTTCCAGGCCGCATTCGGCCGCGTTGCTCCCGGCCGTTCCGCCAAGTCGCCATTGTAGCCGCTGGCCGGGGCTTTTCACGCCAGCCCCCCCGCCGCTTGCGGCTTCGCACGACCGCGGGGTAGTCTCGCGGCATGCGCACGACCCTTGACACGCCCGCGGACTTCGAGCTCGGCAGTGCCGTGTGTTCACATGGGTTCTTCGTTCTGTCGCCGAATCGATGGGATTCGGCGGGCCGCGCGCTGACGACGGTCATCACCCTCGACGACGACACCGCGGTGCGGGTCACCGTACGTGCTGTGGGCCAGACGGCCCTGCGAATTGCATCGCCGGCGTCGCTGCCTGCCAATCAGCGGGCGGCCGTCCGCCGGGCGGTCATCCGCATGTTGCGGCTCGACGAAGACCTGGGATCCTTCCATGCTCTCTGCGAACGGCATCCTTCACACCAAGCCGCCGCCCGTATGCGTTTCGGCCGCTTGCTTCGCAGCGCGACCCTTTTCGAGGACTGCGTCAAGGTCATCTGCACCTGCAACGTGGCTTGGCGACAGACGGTGGGCATGATCGAACGGATCGTCGCGACTTGGGGGGTGCCCACTCCAGACGGCCTGCCACGCGGTTTCCCCACGCCGGCCCTGCTCGCGGCCGTGCCGAGCGACGAACTCAAACGCGTGGCCCGCGTGGGTTACAGGGCGGACTTCATCCACCGGCTGGCGACCGAGGTGGCGACCGGCGGGCTGGACCTCGCCGCGTTCGAATCGTTCGCGGGCGACTCCGACGAGCTGCATCACCGACTGTGCCGGATTCGCGGCATCGGGCCCTACGCCGCCGCCAACCTCGCCATGCTCCTGGGCCGGTACGACCGGCTGGCGGTGGATACCGAGCTGGTCCGGTTCTTCCGCGAGCGTCACCCGCGGCTCAACCCCACGCCCGCCCGGATCCAGGCGTACTACCGCCGCTGGCATCCGTACGAGTTCCTGGCCTACTGGTACGAGCTGTGGCAGGGTTACGTGGCCCGCCACGGACCCGCCGACACCTGATCGCCCGACCTCATCGGCCGGGCGATCACCACCCCACCGACGTCCACTCGAAAAGTCAGGTGAGTCCCCAGGACCAAGGCAACTGAGCCCCCAGGTCCAAGGCGACTGAGTCCCCAGGACCAAGGCAGCTTGTTGCTGTTCGTCCCATACGCGTGGACGCGCCCCTCAACAAGTTGATTCGATCCTTGTCGAATCGGCAGCCGGCCTATTCTGCCACGAACCCGCCTCGCCAAGCGGGAGCCCTCGAAGCTGACGGGTGCTCGCAGCTGTTTTGGGGCAAGAACCTGATGGACTCGGCCACCAACGACCGATAATATCCTATGGAAGTCGCAGGGGAGGCGGGATGCTGGCGTCTGAGGGTGTCTCGGGCGCCCAGCAGGACGGGTACCGCACGGTGCGTACCCAGGGGAAAGGGTTTGTCGTCCGGGGCTGGACCCCGGGCTTCGTCGCGGCAGACCACGGCGGTGCGGTCTGCCCCGATGAACGGCCGGCGGCCATCGGACGAACCCCAGAGAGCAGCGGCTCGGAGTTCTCTTCCGACCGATCATGCTCTCTGTTTTTTTGCGCGGAGCGGACAGGTTCTCCGCAGACCGGCGGATTCTCCGTGGACCGGCGAGAGCACCATTGAGGCATCGAGAATACAGCGAGAAGCCCGGTGTTCCTTCTTCTCCGTGTGCTCCGCGCCTTCGTGGTGAGTCCTCCATGCCTCGGCTGATCCTCGCGGCCTAGGAAGACGCGTGGGCCTGGTGTGAAGGACAAGGGGAGGAACAGAAAAACGCAAAGAGAGCAGAAGAGGAATGGCTCAAGGAGACACTCAGCAAGCCGTCCGCAGTCTTCGCTTCCCTTGCGGTCTTCTGTCTCCCGTCCGTTGGTCTCGCCGGCCGCCACGGGGGGCGGCCGCTACAGGCACCGGCGAGACGCCGGTGCCACAGCGCCGTCATCGGCACGCCCGTTCAGGTGTATACGAACTGGGCGGTGGCGGTGCAGGCGCGGTCGGCGGTGAGGCGGACCCAGTGGGCGGAAAAGCCGATGGGGAAAACGTGGGCGCGGTAACCCCGGCCGCCATTGACCCGCAGCTCCTCGCACGCTCGCCATGATCCGTTGCCCAGGAAGTCCACCTCGATGGTGAAGGTGACCGGCTCGGCGGCGTCGTGGGCCAGATGCAGGCACTTGTGCTCGAAGCCGGTCATCAGGAACGGATCAGAGGGTTTGCCCGGCTTGATCGGCGTGTCGCGCCACGGTCCCCCCCAACCCTGCGGTTTGCCGAACCGCCACAGATCGTCGGTGGCCCCGAACCAGAGGTTGGACTGCGGCTCGCCGATCAGCGCATTGTCGCCGACGGCGGAGTTCTGATCGCCCGCCAGCACGAGGAAGCCCTTCCACGTGCAGAAGTCCGGCACCATGCGCAGGTGCTGGCAGACGGGCTTGACGCCGAAGAAGTGTCCGCCGAAAGCCTGACGCGGCAGCTCGTAGAACATGCCGTGCACATCCATGAGGAACCGCTCGGTCTCGACTTCGCGGATGCGCGGCCACTCCGTGTACCAAGCGTGGTCGTAGCAGCGGCTGGCCTTGGGCAGGCGGTAGCGGGTCCATCGGCCGCGGGTGAGCACGTTGAGCAGGACGGAGGCCCGGTCCCAGCCGATGGCCAGGGCGTTGGCGTGGTCGCCCATGGGCGTACCGTTGATGTCGGTGAAGGCGGTTTCTTCGAGGATGCGCCAGTTGCCTCGGCCGTCCCACTCGGCCAGGCGCCCGCCGGTGGAGACACCTTCGACCTCGTCGCGTTCGTGGTAAGTGTTGTTGCCGACGATCACGCGGTCGCGGGTGGTGAATCCGCCCTTGTAGTGCGGCTTGTAGCCGGCGGGCAGGGCGAGGTTGTCGTTGAGCGTGAACAGCAGCTTGACCGCGAGCGTGCGCACATCGACTTCCCAGAGGAGTGACTCCATGCCCAGCATGTAGACTTTGTTCTCCGGGTCGGTCAAGTGGGTCATGGTCGCGGTGAGCCGATGGCCGACGAGATCGCCGATGGTGCGTACGTGGTTGTCGGCGTCGATGACGTGCGGGCCGATGAGCATCTGCTCGGAGGGTCCGTGCACGAAACGGTTGGCGTAGGTGCCGACGACGGAGGCGGGGTGTTTGTGCAAAGCGAGGGCGTCGTCAACGTAGTAGAGCCCGGTGCCGCCGCCGGTCGTTCCGGTGTGGGCGACGTAGGTAATCAACCACAGTCGGCCGGCCCAGGGCATGAGTGCGCCGATACCGCATTCGCTTCGCGGCCCACGCAGGTCGGCACTGACGGTGAGATGGGGCATGACACCGCTGGCCACGAAGGTTTTGGAGGCCGAACCAGTGCCGCCGCCCGAGTTGGCCACCCGTGCTGCCGAGTCTGAATGCTGGCTGCAACCAGTGATGACCCCGGCAACCGCGGCCGATCCCGCAAGTAACCCGTTGCGCATGAATCGGCGGCGGGATACGGGATGCTGGCCATTGTGCTCGGTATTGCGACTCATGCTCCGTTCCTCGCGTGCGTGTTGTGCCCCTGTCGCTTGCGCTCCCTCACCCCGGCGCCTGCGCTTCGGGCTCGTTGGTCCGCGGTTCTGTTTGGGCGGGGCTCATTCCGGCGGGGTGGGCGAGACGTGCAGCGTCGACACATTCCGCTCCGCCACCGCTCTGGCCGGCGCGGTCCGCAGTTGCTCGAGTTCCTGCTGGACGGCGGCGGCGATACCAGCCGCATCAATGCCGCACTCAGCCAACTGGCCGGCCCGCGTACCCTGGGGAATGAACCGATCCACGGGCATGCCCAGCCGCAGAATATGCTCGGTCGGCAGCCGCAGTTCCTGGGCCGCCTCCAACACCGCTGAGCCAAATCCACCCGCCAGCGAGTGGTCCTCCACCGTGATCACCGGATGCCCCGCGCTCAACACGTTCGCCAGCATCCGCGTGTCCACCGGCTTGGCGAATCGGGCGTTGATCACCTGTGCGGACACATGGTCGGTCGCCAGCAGTTCGGCGGCATCCAGGGCGTGACTGACGGTCGCGCCGTACGCCAGAATGGTGACGTCCCGGCCCGGATGCGCGAGCCGCGACTGCCCCAGCTCGAACGGCGGAGCTTCGCCCATCGGCTCGGGCACGTCGGCTCGGGGATAACGGATGGCCACCGGCTGGTTCTGCCGCAGAGCAAAGCGCAACGCGGCCTTGAGTTCCGGCTCGTCGGCCGGAGCGACCAGGATCATGCCCGGCAGCCCCCGCAGGTAGCTCACGTCGAGGAAGCCATGGTGCACCGCCCCGTCGCCGCCCACCAAACCCGCCCGGTCCATACAGAAGATCACCGGCAAACCCTGGAGAGAGGCCTCCTGGAACACCTGGTCAAATGCCCGCTGGAGGAATGTGGAATACACGGCCACAATGGGTCTGAGCCCCGCCCGGGCCATCCCGGCGGCCATGTCCACCGCGGCGCTCTCGGCAATCCCGACATCGAGGAACCGTTTCGGATACGCCTTGGCGAACTTATCCAGTCCGGTGCCGTCGGGCATACCGGCGGTCAGGGCGAAGATCCGATCGTCCTCCGCGGCCAACTCGGTCAGGGCATCGGAGAAGGCCGCCGTCCAACTCTTGCCCGAGCCCTTCTGGATGGTCACTTTCCCGCCCGACTCGATGTAGAACGGACGCGGCGAGTGGAAACGCCCGGGCTCGGCGGTGGCGAAGTCCGCACCCTGGCCCTTGTTGGTGTGCACGTGCAGCAGGACCGGGTGCTGAACCCCGCCGAGCAACTGCAGCAACTCGATGAGGTGGGCCACGTCGTGCCCCTGCACCGGGCCGACGCACATGAAACCCATTTGCTCGAATATCTGGTGCGGCGAAACCGTCGCTTTGATACCGTCGCGGATCGCTCCGATGGCGCCGGCCACCGGCTTGCCCACCAGCGGCACGCAGGACAGCACCCGCTGGGCCCGCTGCTTAACCTCTTCATAGAGAGTACTGGTGCGAAACTTGGCGAGATACTCGGCCATGGCCCCCTGCGTGGGTGCGATGCCCCAGTTGTTGTCGTTGAGCACCACGAGGAACTGCCGGTTCAGCAGGCCCGCCTGGTTGAGCCCTTCGAAGGACAGGCCGTTCACGATGCTCGCGTCACCGACCAGGGCGACGATGCGCCGGTCCAGGCCAAGGGCTTGATCGCCCCGAGCCAGCCCGACCGCTGTCGCGATGGCCGTGCCCGCATGCCCGACTTTGAAGAGATCGTATTCACTCTCGGCGGGCTCCGGAAAACCGCTGACCCCGCCCGCCTTGCGCAACGAGTCGAACCGCTCATGCCGCCCGCTAAGCAGTTTATGTGGGTAGCACTGGTGCCCAACATCCCACAGCAGCCGGTCGCGACGGAAATCGAAGCAGTAGTGCAGCGCCAAGGTCAGCTCGGTCACCCCGAGGTTGCTGGCCAAGTGGCCGCCGTTCTTGCCGACGACCTCGATGATCCGCTGCCGAATCTCGGCGGCCAGCTCGTTGAGCTGCTCCATCGAGAGCTTGCGAAGGTCTTCAGGCTGCCGGATGGTGTTCAACCACTTCATGCATACGTTCCCATTTGACTCAAACCGACCGGTTCACGGATACCCGTGACCGCAACTCCAACGAGCCGCAGGCTTACAGCCCGCGCGGTGCTCGTGCGCAAGGCGACCGCCGATCTCCGCCAAATGGCCGCGCGGGCTAGAAGCCCGCGGCTCGTTGTTGGCAGTCGGCCGGTTGGATGCATTCACTTCTTACGTTCGACGACGTACCGAGCCAAAGCGCGGAGGTCGTCGGCCTGCGGCCCGAAGTCCGCCAGGGCCTCAATGGCCTGCCGGGCGGCATCCCACGCCGCCTGCCGGCTCGCATCCACCCCCACCGCGGCCGGGTACGTCTGCTTGCCCGCCGCCGCATCCTTGGCTACCGCTTTGCCCAGCAGAGCGGCGTCGCCGGTCACGTCTAACAGGTCGTCGGCGATCTGAAACGCCCGCCCCAAATGATGCCCATAGCTCGCGGCCGCAGCCAGCTGGGCTGCCGATGCCCGGGCCGACAGGGCACCCAATCGACCCGCCGCCTCCAACAGTCTCGCAGTCTTGTATCGGTGAATGGTCTCGACCAAGGCCAGATCCGTCGGCTGCTCCTCGCTTTCGATATCCGTCGTCTGACCACCGATCATCCCGCCCCAGCCCGTCCCCTGGGCCAGCTCCACGACAACCGCCCGAGCAGTGCCCGCGTCCGCAATGCGTGTCGCCGCGATCTCGAACGCCAACGCCAGCAAGGCATCCCCCGCCAGAATCGCCACCGCCTCGCCGTACACGCGATGGCAGGTCGGTCGGCCGCGACGAAGGTCGTCGTCGTCCATCGCCGGCAGGTCATCGTGCACCAGCGAAAACGCGTGGACGCACTCCAAGGCCGCCGCCGCCGGCGTCGCGTCCGTCGCACTGCCGCCGCACAACTCACAGATCCTCGTCACGATGAACGGCCGGACCCGCTTACCTCCGCCCTGGGCCGAGTAACGCACGGCCTCCGCCAGTACGGTCGGAACCGCGGGACCGGGCGTCAAGAGAGCGTCGAGCACCGGCTCAAACGACCGGCCCCAGGCGGCCAACTTCCCAGCGATGTCATCACCGCCCGCTCGGCTCTCGGCGTCCGCCGCGCGCCCGCTGCTCTCTGCCGGTGTCAAAGCCATATCGCCTGCGCCCGCCTGTCTGGATCCGAACGAAAAAGGAACTCTCCCCATGCAGGCCGTGCCAGACCCGCAGCCCTAACAGAGCCGCGACCGTAAGGGAGCGGTCCTCTCGCGGGCAGAACCGCTCCCTGACGGTCGCGGCTCTGCTACGGTTCTGCCATGGTCGCCGATGCCTCCGTGCCGGAAGACCAGCACCACATCCCCGCAGCCAAGCCCTCGATTATACCCCGATCCAGCGAAGGCCTACAAACCTGATAGCGGCCAGGGGGTACTGCTGGGGGCAACACACAGCTCTGCGCCGGTATTGCCGTACACAGGGGCCGGGGTACCATGAACGGCCTTGGATCACCGGATGAGGAGTGATATGGCATGACGCAGAATCTGTGCAGGTGTGCTTGGCTGGTCCGAATAGGCCTGACTCTGACGACGGCCCTGGTGCTTGTGGGCTGTGACCGCGGTCAATCAACGTCCGAGTCCACCTCTGCCGACCCGAAGGAACGCAGCTCGACGAGGGTGACGTCCACGGTACCTGCTCCCGATACCTCGCCCTCCTCCCCCATGACGCAACCCGCCCTACCGCCGTCAGCCACGCAGCCGGAGACGACGGCCGGACTCGAAAGCCTGCATCTGGCTGCACGCGAAGGCGACGTGGAGCGAGTCAAAGCTCTGCTGGATGAGGGCACCCCGATCGAAGCCGGCGACGCGAACGGCTCAACCGCCCTGCACTGGGCGGCGGCTGGCAAATCCGCGGAGGTCGTTGCCCTGCTGCTCGACCGTGGAGCGAACGTGGATGTCCGCAATCGCTACCACGTCACACCGCTGCACTGGGTGGCCACCCTCGGCCACAAGGACATGGTCGAACTGCTCATCGCCCGCGGCGCGCAGGTCGACTCGTTCGATATGCACGGCCGCACCCCCCTGCTGGCCGCCGCCGCCCACGGCCTGAAGGATATCGTCGAGGTGCTCCTGCGGCACGGCGCCGACGCCAACGTCCGCGACAACGAGAACCAATCCGCCCTCAGCTTCGCCAAGGACCTGCGTAACACCCCGCTCGTCGAGCTGCTCCGAAGCTACGGCGCCGTCGAGTAAAATGGTGTCAGGATGATTTTTGCGGGGTCTGCAACGCGGTCGCCGGTTTTAACTTAGAGCATCTGAGCGGCGTTTTTGCCCCCCAGAAAATCATCCTGACACCCTTTTTGTGCTTGTGCGGGGTGAGCGGTGTTTGCATAATGCCGGGCATGGCAAACGAGGCGCAACCGGTGATCGTGGTGGCGGAGCGGCTGAGCGAGTCGGCCATGACGCGGCTCGAAGCGGCGGGGCAGGTGGCGGTGCTGGATACCTGCGGCGAAGCGGCCCTGACGGACGCGGTGCGCAGGGCGGACGCCTTGGTGGTGCGGACGTACTCGAAGGTGACCGCGTCGGTGATTGCCGCGGGTCGAGCGGGCGGGCGACTCAAGGTCATCGGCCGGGCGGGCGTCGGGGTGGACAACATCGATCTGCGGGCGGCGGCCGAGGCGGGCATCCCTGTCGTCCATACGCCGGCGGCCTGCACCTTTGCCGTGGCGGAGCTGACGGTCGGGCTGATCGTGGCGGTGCAACGGCGGATCGCGCTCTTCGACCAGCGGGTAAGGCAAGGCGAGTTCGCGTCGTTGCGGGCCGAGGGCGGCCTCACACCTGAGTTGCAGCACCAGACGCTGGGCATCATCGGCATGGGTCGCATCGGCCAAGCGGTGAGCAAGCGAATGCACGACGGCTTGGGCATGCGGGTTGTCTATTACGACATTCGGGAGATTGGGTACCTGCCGTTCGCGGCCCAGGCACTGGCGTCGGCGGAGGCGGTCTATGCCGAGGCGGACGTAATTTCGCTGCATGTGCCGCTGACCTCGCTGACGCGGGGGATGGTGGGTACCGAGGCCCTGGCCCACTTCAAACGTGGGTCTTATCTGGTGAACACCTCGCGTGGGCCGGTGGTGCAGGCGGCCCCGCTGGCCGACGCCCTCAAGGAAGGCCGGCTGGCCGGAGCGGCGATTGATGTCTTCGACCCCGAACCGCCGCCGCCGGACCACCCACTGCTCAGTGCCCCGAATTGCGTTCTCTCGCCGCATGTCGCGTCCCGTTCGCGAGAGGGACTGGCGGCCATGAACGATGTCGTAGATGATGTGATCGCGGTGTTGGCTGGCAAGTCGCCGCGGTATGTGGCCGACCCGCAAGTGCTATGAGAGCGATGATGCACTCCAACAGACGCAACGGGCCCCAACGGACACGACGCCCGGCAATCGGCTCGATGAGTCCCAACGAGCCCGAAGCGCGAGCGCCGGGTCCCGCGGAGCGTCAGCGACGTACCAGACGACGCTTTGCACGCGAGAGGTTGCACGCGGGAGCTTATGCGAGACAAGTTGCACACGGGCGGCTGAACGCGGCGGTCATATACGTTGGCCGCTTGGACTGGGAGGATCTGCATGACGAAGTATCTGGTTACCGGTGGTGCGGGCTTCATTGGGTCGCACATCGTCGAACGGCTGGTACGCGATGGGCACTCCGTCCGCGTGCTGGACAATTTCTACTCCGGCAAGCGGCAGAACCTCGCCCCGTTTGCCTCGGAGATTGAGATCATCGAGGGCGACATCCGGCGACCCGAAGACTGCAAGCATGCCTGCCAAGGTGTGGAGATCGTGTACCACGAGGCGGCCGTGCCGTCGGTTCCCAAGTCGGTCGAAGACCCGCTCACCTCGCACGAGGCCAACATCACCGGGACGTTCAACGTGCTGATGGCCGCCCGCGATACCGGCTGCCGGCGGGTCATCTTCGCAGCCAGCAGCAGTGCCTACGGCGATCTGCCCGATCTACCCAAGCGTGAGACCGCCTGCCCGGCCCCGCTGAGCCCTTACGCGGTCGCCAAGCTCGCCGGTGAGGCCTACCTGCGGGCCTTTCGGACCTGCTACGGGCTCGAGACCCTGGCCCTGCGGTACTTCAACGTATTCGGCCCGAGGCAAGACCCGGCCAGCCAATACGCGGCCGCCATCCCCGCGTTCGTCTCGGCCATTCTCAAGGGCGAACCGCCGACCATCTTCGGCGACGGCGAACAGACCCGCGATTTCACCCACATCGACAACGTCGTGCACGCCAACATGCTCGCCGCCCAGACACCGAACGCCAACGGCCAGGTCATGAACATCGCGTGCGGCGAACGCGTCAGCGTCAACCAGATCATCGGGCTCATCAACCAATTGCTGGGCAAGAACGTCGCCCCGAAATACGTGGACGCTCGTCCCGGCGACGTGAAGCATTCGCTCGCGGATATCAGCCTGGCCCGAGAGGTCCTCGGGTACGAACCGCTGCTGATGTTCGAAGAGGGCCTCCGTCGAGCCATTGATTGGTATCGCGAGAACCTGTGAGCTTCTTGTGCACTCGGCCGCATCCAGGTCGGCACGACATCGCCGCGAACTGTGGCCCGCCCTCTGGCGTCGGCGACCGGTTCTCGTCGCGGTGATGAGCGTTGCCGTCGGGCTGGTTCTATGGATCCGCCTGCGGACCCCGCTGGGAACCGACCACGACCGTTATCACAACCGCGTCTTCACCTGCGTGCATGTATTGGACGGCGACACCCTGGAACTCGCCTGCCCCGACGGTCGCTCGCATACCACGCGCGTCCGCCTGCTGGGCCTCGATGCCCCTGAGATCGCCCACGGCGACCGGCCGGCCATGCACTTCGGCCCCGAGGCGGCCGCGTTCACCCGCTCGCTGGTCGACGGCCGACCGGTGCGCATCCTCCTGCCGCCACACGAGACCCGCGACCGCTACCATCGGCTGCTCGGGTATATCGAGCTGAGTGACGGCGAGACCATGCTCAACGAGGAACTGATTCGCAACGGGCTGGGCTACGCGGATCGGCGTTTCGACCACGTCTGGCGGGTGCGGTTCACGGATCTGGAGAAGCGGGCCCGCCAGCACGCCGTCGGGCTCTGGGCCGGTCTGACCATCGAGCAGATGCCCGCGTGGCGGCAGCGTTATCAGCCGGGCACAACCACCACCAAGCCCTCATCAGCCGACTGACACGATCGCATACGGCCCGTAGCAAAGCCCGGCCTCAGGCATCACATTTCGCCGCGAAGGGCCCGCTTGCGATCGTGCTCTTTCAGATAACGCTTGCGCAGGCGGAGAGCGTCCGGGGTGGCCTCGACGAGTTCGTCGTCCTCGATGAACTCGAGGGCGATCTCCAGAGTCATGTTGCGTGGGGGCTTGAGCACCACGGTCTTGTCCGCGGAGGCGGCCCGGATGTTGGTCATCTTCTTGGCCCGGCAGACGTTGACCACGATGTCGTTGTCCTTGCAGTGCTCCCCGACGATCTGCCCTTCGTAGACCTCATCGGTGGGACTGACGAACATGATGCCGCGGTCGGCCAGGCCATCGAGCGCGTACGGCCGAACCTGACCGGCCTCGCTGGCGATCAGCACGCCGCAAGACCGACCTGGGATCGCACCGCGAAGATACTCGTACTCATAGAAGTTGTGGTGAATGATCGCCATCCCGTTGGTCGCGGTGAGCAGGCGGTTACGCAACCCGATCAAGCCGCGAGCGGGAATCGTGAACTGGGTATGCGTATAGTCGCCGCGGCTCTCCATGCGCATGCAGATTCCCCGCCGGCCACCCATCAGTTCCATGACCGACCCGACGTGTTGCGGGGGCACATCGATCACGCACAGCTCGATGGGTTCGGTCTTGCGGCCGTTGAGTTCGCGGTAGATCACCTTGGGCTTGCCGATGGCCAGCTCGTAACCCTCACGACGCATATTCTCGATGAGCACCGACAGGTGCAGCAATCCACGACCTGAAACGTGGAATTCCTCCGGAGTCGAGCCCTGCTCGACACGCAAGGCCACGTTGTGCTGCAACTCCTTCTCCAGCCGGTCTCGCAGGTGGCGGCTGGTAAGGTACTTGCCGGAGCGCCCGGCAAAGGGCGAATCGTTCACGCGGAAGGTCATGTGCAGCGTGGGCTCGTCGATCGAGACGATGGGGAGCGGCTGGGGATTCTCGGCGTCGGCGATGGTACTGCCGATATCCACCGACTCGATGCCCACCACGGCACAGATATCTCCGGCAACGACCTGCTCCACCTTGCGGCGGCCCAGCCCGTCGAAGACGAACAACTCGCCCACCTGCTCGGTAGTCCGCCCCCCGTCGCGATGCAGAAGGGCGACGTCGACGGCCGGCCGAAGCGTGCCCGCAAACACCCGCCCCACCCCAATGCGCCCGACATAGTCGTTGTAGTCCAACGTCGTCACCAGCATTTGTAGCGGGGCTTTGGGGTCGACGTCCGGGGCGGGCACGTGACGAAGGATCGTATCGAACAGGGCTGTCACGTGGCCGGGGTGCTTCTGTGGATCCGTGGATGCCCAACCCTGTGTCGCCGAGGCATAAACCACCGGGAAGTCCAGAGCCTGGTCGCCGGCATCCAGCTCGACGAACAGATCGAAAACCTCGCCGAGCACCTCTTTGGGGCGAGCGTCGAGGCGGTCCATCTTGTTGATGACCACGATCGGCCGCAGACCAAACTCGAACGCTTTGCGCAACACGAACCGCGTCTGCGGCATCGGTCCTTCAAAAGCGTCGACCAGCAGCAGGGCCCCGTCGGCCATCTTGAGCACCCGCTCGACCTCGCCGCCGAAGTCCGCGTGGCCAGGGGTGTCGATCAGGTTGATCTTCGTCGACTGATAGTTGATCGCGATATTCTTGGCCAGAATGGTGATGCCCCGCTCGCGCTCCAGGTCGTTCGAGTCGAGGATGCGCTCGCCCTTGAGCTGTGCCTCGCGGAACTGCCCGCATTGGCGCAGCATCTGGTCAACCAGGGTGGTCTTCCCGTGGTCCACGTGGGCAATGATCGCGATGTTACGGATGTCGTTGATCTTCACGTTAGTCTAAAATCCCCAGG
>JAAYDF010000244.1 GCA_012729395.1 Phycisphaerae bacterium | reverse complement strand
CCTGGCCATACCAGAACCGCTCCCTGACGGTCGCGGCTCTGTTTGTCGTCCTCGGGCCCGACAGGACGGCTCCCCTTCCCGGCGATGGCGAGTCGGGGTTTTGAGTACGTCGCTGACGCGCCGCGTCCCCGCGCTCGCACGTGGGGCTCGTTGGCGATTGGCGGTCGTTGATCACGCGACGATTGGCGCTGGTTGATCGCGACAAACGCCCCGGTCGCCGCGGGGGGCGACCGCTACGGGGGCGCCCATCAGAGCCGCGACCGTAAGGAAGCGGTTCTTCGTTGCCCAGATTCTCCATCCCCTACCCGAACTGCCGCCCCACCTGTCGGAACTGCCGATCCCTCGCGGAGCTGATGCTCCATTGCCGCCCCCTCTGCTGGAACCACTTCCTGGCCATACCGGAACCGCTCCCTAACGGTCGCGGCTCTGTTTGTCGTCCTTGGGCCCGACAGGACGGCTCCAACCCCCGCGATGGCGAGTCGGGGTTTTGAGTACGTCGCTGACGCTCCACATCCCCGCGCTTGCGCTTGGGGCTCGTTGGTGCTTGGCGCTCGTTGATCACGCGACGAACGCCCCGGTCGCCACGGCTCGGCTGTCTTCGACGCTGAGCTCAGACGAAGCGAGCTCGCCGAAGTCCGGGGGCGACCGCTACGGGGGGAGTGGGATAGGCACGACGGTGCCTTGAAGTTTCTTTCGAGTGATGGTATCGCAATGCTTTCGCGTGAGTGACCCGCATGGAAAGCCCTCGCGAGGGCACGGAAGAGCCAATCCCTGGACGCCGAACAGACACGCGGTTTTACCCGCCTGCTGTGTGAGGAGAAGGACAATGCAACGAGCATGCGTGAGCTTACTGAGCGGGGTGACCTTGGGCGTGTTGGTTCCGGTCCTCGCGGGTGCACAGTTGTCACCGCCATCGGGGGCACCGGTGACTCTGGCGTGTCCGGCGGACAATGATCTGTATGCGGCATTGAGGCGTGCGGGGCGTTCCTGGCCGCGTTACGACTCGGCGGAGGCGGCGATCGCGGCGGCGCCGGCGGGCGGCACGGTGATGATCCTGGCCGACGGGTACCCCGAGCGGGCTACGCAAGTGGCGGATGATCTTCTTGAGCGAGCCGCGGGCAAGCAGCTCCGTCTGTACATCGAGTATCCCGCGCGTCTGCCGGGCATCGAGCTGGGCGAGCCGCGACAGGCGGTGTGGGAGCGGATGGTCGTAGCGTCGGACGCGTTCGCCCCGCAGTTGCCGAAGCTGCGCATCCTGGCGCCGCACGGTTGCCGGTTCGTGCCCGTGCAGGCCAGCGATCCGCAATTGGTGCTGGGGCGGGTGGCGGGCTATGACCGCGCGGTCTTTGGATTACCGGAGCCCGCCTTCCCGATGCTCTTCGATCTGCCGGGGCGGCGGGTGACCGTCGCGGCTACCGCGTTGAGCCGTTTCGTCACCGGGCGTTACGGCCCCGCCGCCGACTGGATCGCTCTATGGAATCGAATCCTGGCCACCCTGGTGCCAGGTGAAGCACACTCGCTCGACTTTGTACCCGCCCTGCGGCCGGCACTGAGCCGTGACGAGCCGCTGCCCACTGACGTTGAGCGGCATACCTTCAAGGCTGCCGTGCGCTGGCTGATCGACGGCAAACTGCTGATCCACCCCGCGCAGGAGGCGGAGATTCACCGGCTACTGCTCGATTCCGTCTGGACGATACCCGCGCCGGCGGCGGACACACCCATCGGCGACGGCTCCTGCGGTATCCTGGAGGGGTACGAGTCGGCCATTCAGCCGGACGGCAGCCAACGTCGGCGCACGGTGATCCGCAACGACTGCAACACGGAGTCGGCCATGTGCTTCGCCTTCGATTGGGCGCTGCACAAGGAGGCACGCAGCGGCGAGGTGGCAGCCAACCTGCTCGACTACACCTTCGTGACCGCGCGTGCCCGGCACGGCCAGCGCAGCCGGCCGACCCACCCGGCGTTCGGGTTCATCGCATGGGGCGAGGTGGCGCCCGCCTGGCTGGTAGCCACCTACGGTGACGACAACGCCCGGGCCATCCTGGCCACGCTGGCCGCCGCCGCCTGTCTGGACAACGACCGCTGGGACGAGCCCGTGCTGCAGGCCCTGCTCGCCAACCTGCGTACCACCGGCCCACAGGGCTTCCGCGGCGACCGCATCGACGTTCCGCAACTCGAACAGCACGGCTGGCGGCATTTCCACGATACGCCGCGCGTGAACCCCTCGCCGCACTTCGAGTCCGCCCTGTGGGCCTGCTACCTCTGGGCCTATGCCCGCACCGGCCATCGCGAGTTCTTCGACAAGGCCCGGTCGGCGATCGCCCTGACCATGGAGGCCTACCCCGACCGCTGGCTGTGGCGAAACAACCTCGAACGGGCTCGCATGATCCTGCCGCTGGCCTGGCTGGTGCGCATCGAGGATACGCCCGAGCACCGGGGCTGGCTCAGAAGCATGATCGATGACTTGCTCGCCCATCAAGACTCCTCCGGAGCCATCGCGATCATCCTTGGAACAAGCGGTAGCGGGCATTTTCTGGCCCCGACCTCCAACGCCGAGTACGGCACGCGCGAGGTGCCTTTGATCCAGGAGAACGGCGACCCGGCCAGCGACCAGCTCTACGAGACGGGTTTCGCGTTATGGTCGTTGCGGGAGGCGTTCACGGCCACACGTGACCCGAGGATCAAAGAGGCCGAGGACCGGCTGACCGACTACCTGTGCCGCATTCAGATTCGCAGCCCGCGCTGGCCGTACCTCAACGGCGGCTGGTTCCGGGCCTTCGACTTCCGCCGTTGGGAGTTCTGGGCCAGTTCGGGCGACGAAGGATGGGGAGCCTGGTGTCTGGAGGCCGGCTGGGGACACGCATGGATCACCGCCGCTCTGGCCATGCGGCTGATGGATACGGACTTCTGGGACCTGACCGCCGACACCCGGATCGCGCGACATATGGCCCGCGTTCAAGACGACATGGCGATCAACACCGGCGGACCATGGACCGCGCCAGGCGATTGATGGACGGGCAAGCAACCGCTGCTTGGGGTCGGCGGCAGAATCCGCGTGCTCGGGCACGGGGCCGAGGCAACTCCTTGCGGTCCGTCACGTACCATGGGCTTGCAGCCTCACGGTGACGTGCGGGCCGCGATCGGGCAAGCCGAAAGGATCCTGCCGCATATCGAGAAGAAGCCCCAGACCGTCGAGCGGGGAATCGCGCTTGACGCGACGCCCTTTGACCTCATGCTGTAGAGAATGGACAGGCGTTCGGTGCGTCGGGTACGTATGCCTTAAGGGGGACCGCGATGAAAACTGCGTTCATCATAATCACGGGTGTTCTACTGACGATGGTCTTGCCCGCAACCGCCGCCCCGGTTCACACCTTCCACGTGGACGCGACACACGGCGACGATGCGGCCGACGGGCTCACGCCGCACAGCGCGTGGCGGTCCTTGGACAAGGTGAACCGGGCTTCTTTAGCCCCAGGCGACCGGGTACTTTTCCGTCGTGGCCAGACCTGGCGAGGGCAACTCATCCCGCAAAGCGGAAACGCCAACGGGGCGATCACCTACGGGGCCTTTGGGGAAGGGGACAAACCCATCCTCTTGGGATCGGCAGCCGCCGATCGCCCCGAGAATTGGAGACCCGCCGGCGAGCATCTCTGGGAAACGCTGCCTTTGCGATTCGAGCCCGTCGACACTCCAACCGCATTGCCGCCGGACCGCTGGGAGCTTCATCAGGAGGCCGGCGCGGCCTGCACCCTCACCCGCGACAAGCAGGCACCCCATGCGGATACCGCCCTTCGCCTATCGTGCCGCAAGCCCGGAACGCGCGCCAACCACCTGCAACTCTCCATTCGCGGACTCGCCGTGCAGGCAGGCGCATGTTACCTCCTCACCTTTCAGGCCAAAGCGGATCAGCCATTCACGCCGGCCTCCGTTTCTTTGATGAGAAGCACCACGCCCTGGACGCGATACGCCGCGACCGAGACTCCACCCACCGCCATCGGCACGGACTGGAACGAGCACACCGTTCGCTTTCATGCCCAACAAGATGCCGACGACGCACGGATCACGATCTTCCTCGGCGGCGTGATACCCGCGGGTGCAACCGTAGTGCTGAAACCCGGGCGCATCACGAAGGCTCGCTGCAGCCAGACCTCCCCCCTGTCCGTGGATGTGGGCAACATCATCTTCGACCACGGCGCGTCCACTGGCGTGAAGAAGTGGAGCGAGGCCGAGCTGCTCCGCGACGGGGATTACCTGTACGATGCCCAGCTATGGCAGGTGAAGCTTCGCTCGGACGCCAACCCAGCCACACGCCACCGGAGCATCGAGCTGGCATTGCGACGGCACATCATCGACCAGAGCGGACGCGGCTATGTGACCTACGAGAATCTCGACCTCCGCTACGGCGCGGCCCACGGCATCGGCGGTGGAAGTACCCATCACATCACGGTTCGCGGCTGTGACCTTTCCTTCATCGGCGGAGGCCATCAAATGACCCGGCCGGATGGCAAGCCCGTCCGCTTTGGGAATGGAATCGAGTTCTGGTCCGACGCTCGCGATTGCCTCGTGGAGGACTGTCGCATCTGGGAGATCTACGATGCCGCACTGACCAACCAGGGCAGCGGGACCAATGTCCAGGAGAACATCACCTATCGCCGCAATGTCATCTGGAACAGTGAGTATTCCTTCGAGTACTGGAATCGCGGCCCGGACAGCCGAACGCACAACATCCTCTTCGAACACAACACCTGCGTCGATGCCGGGTGCGGATGGGGCCACAACCAGCGCCCCGACCCCAACGGCCGCCATCTCATGTTCTACGACAATACCGCCGCTACTACTCATATGGTGGTTCGCGGCAATGTCTTCTTCAACGCGACGGACAGCCTCATGCGCCTTCACGGACGGGACTGGACCGATGCCTTGACCATGGAGCACAACTGCTGGTTCCAGCCCTGCGGCGTATGGGGGCTTTGGGGCAAAGAGACCCTCGACGCGGAAGGCTTCCCCGCCTTCCTGCGATCTCGCGGCTTCGACCTTCACGCCGTCCTGGCCGACCCCAAGTTCACTAGCGCGGCCCAACGCGACTACCGGCTCACCGCAGACAGTCCCGCGCGCACACTGGCCGGCCGAGACAAGCCCGCGGGCGCTTTCCCGTGACAATCACTCTGTAGCTCCGTGACGCAGACAGAAAGCCCGATTTGCGCGCCGTCGGCTTGAATGTGACATTCTCGAAGCTATACTGTACACGCTGGCGAAGAAACAGCGGCGTATTGAGCGAGCCGATTCGCTCACCACCCAGCCGAAAGACAGGCACATACACTGGCTGCGTGGATTCACCTGAAGCACTGATGTTCGCCTGCCCCAGTGCGTGCGGATCCTGCACATCCGCGGACGTATGGACGCGATGATGACCGCAGACATCCCGGCAGACGCGGCTCGCCTTGCCTGCCTGCGTTGTTCTGAGCAAACCCGCAAGGCAAGCGTAGGTTCGAAATCATGAGTCTGGACTCCAGCACCATCGAACCTGTGCCGGCCAGCATCCGCTTATCCGCCAGATTCCAGCATTGGGTCCGCTCCACACGGTCCTTCTGCATCTGGCAAGGTCTGTGGGAGAGTCGCCGGCGCCAAGCCTGGATCTTCGAGGGCATGACCGTCACCGACTGGCGCAATCTGGCCGGCTGCCTTGCTGATTTTCTGACCGCACGCCGGGTCGTACGCGGCTGGCCGCTGGTCATCAAGATCGACACCACCCCGCTGTGCAACCTGCACTGCAGCGTCTGCATACACGCCGAGCCTCGCGGCAACCCCATTCTCGCCCGGCAACACTTCCACGCCTCGCAACGCATGTCCGTCGCCCGGTTCCAGCAAATCGTCGACGAAATCCGGGGGAGAGTCCACGCTCTGACACTGCATTTCCTCGGCGACCCGCTGATGCATCCGGAACTGGACACATTATGCCGCATCGCCTCCTGCGCCGGCATCAACACGCACATCAGCACGAACTTCAGCTTCCACATGGAGCACAGGCGCATCAAGGATCTGTTGACCAGCGGACTGACTCATCTGTCGGTGTGCATCGACGGCTTGACCCAGTCGGTCTATGACCGTACCCGCAGCGGAGGCAAGATCGATCGTGTCCTGGATAACCTGCGGACCGCCTGCCAAGTGCGCCGAGAACTGCACCTTCGCCATCCACACATCGAGGTGCAGTATCTGCTGTTCAACCACAACAGCCACGAACTGCCGCGGGCACGACGACTCTGCCACAACCTGGGCGTCGACCAGTTCACCGTCCTGCCCGGCAACCCATACAACTACAGCGATGCCGAGCCTGAGAATTTCGAAGTCGTCAATGCGCGCCGGCCCGGCTGGCTGCCCATGTGTTTCTGGCCTTTTTTCACCATGCTCATCAAGTACAACGGCGATGTGATCCCTTGTTGCGAGCATCGCAGTGCCAGCCAATACACCACGAACCACGACGCGTGTCGCGTCCTGGGTAATGTCTTCGACAGCAGCGTATGGGCGGTGTGGAACAGCCACGCCTACCAGCAGGTGCGCAGTACGGTTTCGAACCCCCTGGCGGCTTCGACCCAACCCGGGCACCATACGAACTTCTGCAGCGCATGTCAGCGATTGTTCGACCTGAGGCGCTTGCGGTGGGCCGGCACCTATGCCGACAGCATACCACCTCCTTCGGCACAGTCTTCAACGCCCCGCGCCGACCACCCACCCGCCCCATGCCCCCCGCTTGCCGAGCACGCCAATCCATCCGCTTGTTGCGAAAAACCACGCCACTCCTTGGCTCGAGGAGGGATCCCATGAGTCCCCGCACATCCGTCTATCGATTCGCTCAACGAAACCGCTGGCACGGCCGACCCGGCAAGGTCCTCAACAACTTCAATCGCTACTGGCATCTGTTCGTGCCCTACATGACACCACGTAAGTTCACCAACCTCCTGCTGGCTCACGCGGAGATGATCGCCGGCCGGGCCTGCCCTTCCAGCAAACCCTACATGTTGCGCATCGAGCCGATCAACCGCTGCAACCTCCGATGCCCCGGTTGCTCAACCGGGCTGGGCATCAACCCGCGACCGGCCGGCCTGCTCGACGTCAACAACCTTCAACGCGTGCTCAAGCAGATCGCGCCGTATCTGTGCCTGACGCGGCTGGACGGCTTGGGAGAACCGCTCTTGCATCCCCACATCTGCGAACTCATCCGCACCGTGCACGAAGCGGGATCGGCTGTCGCCCTCAGCAGTCACCTCGGACCCAACACGCTTAAACCCGGGCAAGCCCGTGAACTCGTGGAGTCCGGACTGGATCATCTGATCGTGTCTATCGACGGACCCGACGCGGAAACCTACGCAAAGTACCGCGTCGGCGGTGATTTCCACCTGACCTGCGAACATGTGCGCGAGGTCGTGGCGGCCAAACGGGCTTGCGGCAGCGTCACACCGCTGATTGACATCCAGTTCCTGGGATTCGATCACAATCGCCACCTCGCCGACCGAATGCCGCCCCTTGTCCGGAACCTGGGTGCGGATCGCCTTACCTGCAAGATGGTGGACCCCGATGTGCTCAAAGAACGCAAGGCCGTCGATTTCAGGCGGCATCGCTGCTTCTGGCTGTACACCACCTGGTCCATCGCATGCGACGGAGACCGCAAACTGTGTCCGAACACTTTCACCGATACCTTCGGCCTGCCCAACGCGTTCGCACCCGGTAACGACCTGACCAAGGACCAGCCGCTACTGCAAGCCGCCCGCAGGTTCCTGGCCGGCGACCGCGATTTCAGCCACACGGACCCGCTGCTCGGCGACTCCAAAACCAGGCACCAGCCCTGGCGCCTGCCGCGAGGCCCCGAGGCCTGCCGATGCTTCGGTTGCGCGAGTACGGGCATGGTCATCGACCGCAGCCGGGAATGGATCAGAGACTATGTCTGCATGTGATGCTTCAGCCATCCGGCAAGTCCGTATGCCCCAGCGCATGGCACCACACCCGGCAGTGCCACATGCCCAAACAAGCCGGCGGGCGCGTTGCCGTCACAGCCGCGCCGCTGGGGCATGGCGTTGACCGCCTGACTGCGTGGAAATATCAGCCAACGACAAGCACGGCAGATCCATGAGCGGCATGCCATGTACAGCCCAAACCACACTACTATAATGGATGGAAATGTCCGCCCCGCGTGAACTCGGAGAGCATGAATGGACCATACACGCAAGGCAAGTACGGCAAGGTTGACCAGGCGCGATGTCCTGCGCCACACTTCGCTGCTCGCTGCCGGTGCCAGCCTGACCCTCCCAGGATGCTCTGATCTCCACAACCCCCAGTCCCGGTCCCCCTTACGGATCGGACTCGTCACCGACGTCCATTACGCGGACAAGCCCGCGGCCGGCAGTCGTGACTATCGCGAGAGCCTCGACAAGCTGTCTTCTGCGGTCGCACGCTTCAACGAGGCACAGACCGACTTCGTCGTTGAACTCGGTGATTTCATCGATGACGCCCTTACGGTCGAGGAGGAACTCGGATACCTGCGCCGAATCGAGAGCGTATTCGCCCAGGCATGCTGCCCACGACACCACGTCCTCGGCAACCATTGCGTTTACAGCCTGACCAAGGAGCAGTGTCTCGCGGTATTCAACGCATCCCGCTCCTGTTACTCATTCGACCGCGCGGGCTTCCATTTCATCATCCTGGACGCATGTTTCAGGCAGGACGGCGAACCCTACGGCAACAAGAACTTCAAGTGGACCGACTCCGACATCCCGCCCGCCCAGATCGAGTGGCTCACCGCCGACCTGAGGGCAACCAGCTATCCTACCGTCGTCTTCGTGCACCAGCGGCTGGATGTGCAGAATGACTACGGGATCAAGTCCCAGGCCGAGGTCCGCCAGTGCTTGGAGACATCAGGCAAGGTTCTGGCCGTATTCCAGGGCCATTATCACCGCAATGATCTCAAAGAGATCAACGGGATACACTACTGCACACTGGCGGCCATGGTCGAGAGGGATGGCAATGCGTATGGTCTGATGACTCTGCACCCCAACGGATCCATTCATCTCGAAGGCTACGGCCAGCAGTCAAGCGAGAAACTCGCGTCTTCGCGAGCTTAACGTCGTGGGAGTGAAAACCGAAACCGTCTCGACAGACAGGAGAAACAGCATATGGCAACCACAGATCAGAACCTGAAGGACGCTTTCGCCGGTGAAAGTCAAGCGAGCCGCAAGTACCTGGCGTTTGCCACACAAGCCGAGCAGGACGGCTTGCCCAATATCGCCCGCTTGTTCCGCACCGCGGCTGAAGCGGAAACCATCCACGCCCACGGCCACTTGGCCGCCATGGGCGCCATCCAATCGACCGTCGAAAATCTCAAGACGGCGATCGCCGGCGAGACGTATGAGTACACCGAGATGTATCCGCCCATGCTCCGACAGGCGGAAGCCGACAAGCACCGCGCCCAACGCATGTTCAACTTCGCGGTCAAGGCGGAGGCCGTCCACGCCAAACTGTATCAGATGGCCTTGGCTGCCGCCCAGCAGGGCAAAGATCTGACCGAAACCGCCTTCTACTTGTGCCCCGTCTGCGGACACATCGAATTGGGCCAGCCGCCGGATACCTGTCCGATCTGTGGAGTCAAGAAGGAGAAGTTCGTCCAGGTGTGACTATCCCGACAACGCCGGATGAGGTTTTCCCGTAGCGGCCGCCCCCTGTGGCGGCCGGCGTAATTCCTCGCCAGTTCGCCAGCCACCGCGGCTCGGCCGAGCTCGCCGAAGTCGCGAGGCGGCCGCTGCCGGAGAATGGCGCAGGGACCATCGCAACTGAACAACGGGCGGCCGCGGTCGGATATGATCATCCGGCGCTGCTATCCGAGACTTGATGACCGGCTCGTCGCGATTGTCCCGGCTGCTGGGGAGGGTGCGGACCGCGGAATAGCCGCGGGTCTGACGGGCCCGTAGCATACAGGGTATGACAACGACAACCCAAACTGACGGTGCTTTCCGGATCGCGGCGATGACGCTATGGATACTCGCAACGCTCCCTGTCGCGCTCGCGGCGGAGAACGCTGGTTCTAAGCCTGCGAGCGAAAACGAACGGGGTATGCCGGATCGCATCATCAAGCCCCGCCGGGTCATCGCTCTGCAAAGCGAGCCCGAGGATAAGGAGACCGGGCGGTACGACTGGGGCCCAAGCGTCATGCGTGACGGCCACCTATACCGCATGTGGTGGGTGCGACAGGGCGGCGGAGGGAGCAAGCGATTCGCCTACCGAGCCACGTTGCCGGACGGCGAGGTCTTCGAGTTCACCTACCCCGACTACGGCGACCGGATCTACTACGCCGAGAGCCGCGATGGTCTGACTTGGCCCGGCATTGCCGGCGACGATTTCGCGGGCCGGCCGGAGGAGTACGACCCCGACGCGAATGGACCTCTCATGGTCCTGCGTCCGGCCGAATCACGGCACCAGATCCACCACGTGGGCCGGCCGTCGGTAATCAAGGTCGAGGGCGTGTTCTACATGTACTACGAGGCGCCGAGCGATTACCGGGTGACACGCGGCCCCGACGGCCAGCCGAAAGTGGGCGAAGAGTACGGCAACGCGGTCTTCTTGGCGACTTCGCCGGACGGGAAGCGCTGGCGGCACTGGCCCGACGATACCGACCCCCAACCGCTGCTGAAACCTCCCGCCGATGGTCCCACGAAGTATGGTTACGGGCAGCCGTCGGTCTGCTACCGTGACGGGCGGTTTGTGCTGCACTACGTCAACTCACACAGCGGGCCGGGCGACTTCATGATCCGCATCGAGTCGATGGAGCCGTTCTTCAAGCAGGCGAAGACATGGCCGCGATCGCTCACCCCGGCGACTCAGCCCGCGGGAGCCCCGGCAGGCCGGTCCACCTCCGTGCCGGCCGGTGCGGTGGCTCGATTCGCCCAGACGGATGTGCGATATCTGGGGGATGTGTTCTACCTGGTTCGGCCGGCGTATGGGACGGGCAATCTGGGTGTGCTGGCGACGCGCGACGGGGTATTCCACGCCGACGCCGACGCTCACCTGCCCGCCCAGGTGTTTCCCCAGATCGCCGTCCGCGATCCGCGTGGTCAGAACTACCGCGAACGCCTGTTCCCCGCCTTCCTGACCGATCCGCACGGACGGATCCTTGTCGAGGAAGGCCACGCGGTGCTCTTCTACAGTTCCGGGCGGGGCTTCAAAGAGCATGCCTACACCTGGGATCTCCAGCGTTGCGAGGTCGATGTCGAAATCCTGCAAACGATGGCGCGGTAGCGTGCATCGCAACCCAATGACGCGTTCTTTCACCGCGAAGCGGCAAGCCGGACGATGGGTTTCGCTCGCGATTTGTGCGGATAGATCTTGCACACCCTTGCCCAGTGAAGGTCATAGCATTTCTGCGGGGACGCCCTGGCTGCTGAGAATGCCGAGCGCCGATTGCATCTGGCCAGGATCGGGCGAACGCATGATGGTCTCGGGTGCGCGACGGCCGAGGGATTCGTATTTCGATTGACCGAGCGGGTGATACGGAATCAACTGCACACTGTGAACGTGGCGCAGATCGCCACAGAGATCAGCCAACGCAAGCAGGTGGGCCTCGTCGAGATTGACGCCGTCGGTGAGAATACAGCGAAGCACCGTCTCGCCGCCGGCCTGATCAAGGCGTCGCAGATTGGCCAGCAACGGCTCGAGGGCCGCACCGGTGGCCTCTTGATGGCGAACCGGGTCGGTGTCCTTGACGTCCCAGAGGAACAGGTCAACGAAGGGCCGCACAGCCGCAAGCTGCGACCATGAGGCCGCACCGCTGGTTTCAAGGCAGGTATGCAGGCCCGAGGCTTTTGCCTCCTGAAGAAGCCGGCCAGCGAAATCGAACTGGAGCATGGGCTCGCCGCCGGAGAGAGTAATCCCGCCACCGGATTCCTCGTAAAACACGCGGTCTTTCTCGACGATGCCAAGGATCTCGGGGATAGCATAGGTCGTGCCGCTCTGTTCGATGGCCCCGGCCGGGCAGACCGAGACGCAGGCCAGGCATTCCCCGCATGGGTTCTGCCCCGCAGCCCGCTCGGAGAGCACCCGGCGGGCGGAACCGCGTGGACACACCGCCGCGCAGGCGTCGCACCCAATGCACAGGCGATGGTTGAAGATGATCTCCGGCTTGCGGCCCTGCGATTCCGGATTGTGGCACCAGCGGCAACGCAGCGGGCAGCCCTTGAAGAACACCGTGGTACGGATGCCGGGGCCGTCGGCGGTGCAGAATCGCTGAATGTTGAAGATCAGGCCGGTCAAGTCAGAAGTGAGAGGCGAGAACTGAGAAGGCTGCACGCCCGACGCGGATGCGAGTGAGCAAGCATCTCGCGGGCCGGACGCGACGGGCGGCTCTCGCCGTTCTCCCTTCTCGATGCTCAATTCTCCATTCTCACACCAACTGCTGCGTGCGGGCGATGACCATGTCCTGCCAGTTCTTGTCCAGCGTGGCAAAGCGAGCTGACCAGCCGGCCACGCGCACGGGAAGGTTCGGGTACCTCTCCGGATGGCGTTGGGCATCAACCAGCATGGCGGAATCGACCACGTCTATGTGCATGAACCAGCCGCCCAGACGGACAAAGCTTCGCATCAACCCGACCATCGCATCGACACCGCGTTCCCCCTTGACGCTGGCCGGGTGCATCTTGAGTTCGAGCGTCGCCCCGTTGGGCGTCTTGGTGAGATCGAGCTTGCAGTAGGATTTAATGACCGCGGTCGGTCCCTGCGTATCGGTGCCCGGCGACGGCGAGCAGTTGGTGGCCAGAATCTCGCCCCGGTGGTGACCATCGGGCGATGCCGGGCGAGGATGCTCGCCCCGACTCCATTCAATCTCGCGCCCAAAAGTGCTGATCCCCGCCGGTCGAATGACCCCGTTGCGCTCCCGTGTCCGGGCCATCGCCGCGGTGTAGTCGTCGAATACACGGCGGATCATGGCGTCGGCCTCGTCGTTGTCGTTGCCGTAGAAGGCAAAACGGTTAAGCACAAGTCGCCGCAGATGCTCGTGGTCCTTCCAGTCGTTGCGCAGAATCGTTACCAGCTCAGGCAGGGTGAGATAGCGGTCCTCGTACACCAGCTTCTTGAGCACCAGCAGGCTGTTGGCTACGTTGGCGATGCCGCCGGCGTGCAAGGCGAGCGCGGTATAACGCGAGCCACGATCGTAGTAGCTCCGGCCACGCTCGATGCAGTCCTCAACGAACAGCGAAATCAAAGGCGCGGGATGGTTCCCGACCGCCCAGCCATCCGCGCCCGCGTGGTGATCTTCGACGCGGCGATCCAGGCCGGCTAGGAAACCACGGTAGAGACTCTCGAAGTCCGCGTACTCGGCAATCTCCCCGTCACCCTCCGCGGCGATGGCCTGCTGCAGAATCCTGAGCATGTCGAAGGGCACGTAGCTGAAGGTCGTGCGGCCGGGAATCAGCGTTTCCCAGCAACCATCGTTGGCGAACGTGCGAGCCTCTTCCAGCGGGTAGCCGAGCTTGACCAGCCCCTCGATGACCACGTCCTCGTTGTAGACGGCCACGATGCCCCCGCCGTGCCGCTGGACCTCGGCGATCCGACGCAACAGACGATCAGGGGTCCGCGGACTCAACCGCACGGCGATGGGATAATCGCTGATATGCAGTTCCTCGACCACATCGAGCACGAGATAGGTGACCTCGTTGATGACCTCGCGACCCGCGGCGTCCACGCCGGCCAGCACGATGTTCTGATAATGCTGGGCATCCCCCGAGCCGCCGAAGCAACTCGCCGCACCAATCCACTCACAGCCCTTGATCCAGAAGTGGGCAAGCAACTCGCGGGCCTCATCAAGCGTAATCCGCCCCGCCGCCAGATCCCCCTCCAGGTATGGCCCCAGCATCTCATCGATCCGGCCGATGCCCGACCAGTTCCCCATCAACCGCTGGAAAGCGAACATGAACCACAGGGATTGCACCGCCTCGTGGAAAGTCCGCGGCGCATGCTCAGGCACGCGCTCCAGGGCCTCGCGGGTGCGCAGGTAATTCTCCTTCTCCTGCCCGGAGGCCTGCTCGGCCAGACGACTCAACTCGTCGAGATGGCGGCGGTGCCAGATCGCCGCAGCATCGAGGCACATCCCCATGGACTCCAGCAGATCGACGCCCCGCTCGTCGAGATCGCCCCGCCCGAGTCGCTCCGCAACCTGCCCGCGCAGCGCGGCGTATCCCGTCCGCAAGACACGCTGAAAACCGATCGTGGTGTGGCTGACGCTGCCGTCATGCGTCACCGGGGTAATGTGCCGTGGCCCCTCGGCCAACGTGGCGGACCCGACGATGCGTTCGCCCGGCAGGATGCGCAGCGGGGCCTTCTCGGCGATCAGCAGGGCCGCCCGACCGTAGCGCTTGTTCGGCGAAAGCCCTTGGACGCTATCCGGATCCAGGGCAAACGCGGCGTCCGCCATGCCCCGACCGTGCTCGCCCGACAACGCCCGTCGAGCCAACTCGCAAGTGGCCTCCCCAAGACGCTTCTGCGGCGAGGGCCGCCAGAACTCGCCCCACTGCATGGGTTGACCGGCCCCCACAGACTCCGCCGCGGACGCCCTTTCGGCACTCGCCAGACCGCCAGCCGCCAGCAAGGACATCGACTTGATGAATTCCCGCCGATCCAATCCGGAATGTTGCGTCATGACTGGTCCTCGTTCTCTGAAGTAATCTCCATTGTATCATCGGACAACGGAAAGTCGATCCTCAAGCCCATAGATGCCATCGCTGGGGGTGCGCAACACAATCGGCACCCCTGCAACGCACGGTTCCGATACAGCACATGCACACACACGCGGAATCCGTTATCCTGCCGGCCATTCCCTTCGTCCGCCCCGGGACGACGGCGGCTCATGAAACGACCCAGCCGTCGCCCCCTGTGGCGACCGGCGCGCTGCATACCAAGTCCGCCGCTCGCCACGGGGGGCAACCGCTGCGATGAATCGTGAAACGGGCTGAACACCCTGCCCCACGAAGGCATGAGAGAATGAGGTTCCTAAGGAAGTCCAATGCCAAGCCCACAAGATCCCCCGCAAGCGAGGAATCCCGTGTTGACTTGGCAACTTCATCAGCCAGGCAAAACAAGCTGCTCAGGAGACTTCAATGATCTGTTCGCTATTTGCTCGCTGCTCGCTGGCCGGCACCGCGCTGCTGTTGTGGGCCGGCACCTTGCCGGGAGATCATGGCCCGACAGCCATCCGCCCCGATGCCTCGCATGACCGCCCCCGAGCCCGCGATGTGGGCGTAGCTCCGGGCATCCTGCCGACCGGCCCGCTGAACGCCATCACCGACGTACCCGGCGTCCGCGTCGGACACCATACACTTAAAACCGGCGACAACGTGCGCACCGGGGTCACCGCCATCCTGCCCCACGGCGGCAATATCCTCCAGGATAAGGTGCCCGGCGCGGTCGTCATCGGCAACGGCTCCGGCAAGCTCGCTGGCTGCACCCAGGTACAGGAACTGGGAGAGATCGAAACGCCCATCATCCTGACCAACACGCTTAGCGTCCCCGCGGCAATGGAGGGCACAATCCGCTGGACACTCGCCCAGCCCGGCAACCAAGATGTCCGCTCGATCAATGCCCTCGTGGGCGAAACCAACGACGGCCGCCTGTCCGACATCCAAGCCCTGGCCGTCACCCCCGACATGGTCATCCAAGCCATTCGCGACGCCACCGACGGCCCCGTCGCCGAGGGCAGCGTCGGCGCAGGCCACGGTACCACCTGCTTCGGCTGGAAAGGAGGCATCGGCACCAGCTCCCGCCGCAGCGGCGACTTCACCGTAGGCGTCCTCGTCCAGACCAACTACGACGGCTATCTCGAGATCCTCGGCGCACCCGTCGGGCACGAACTCCAACGGGCGGGTATCGAGACCGACGACGCCAACCAGGGAGGCTCTGTGATGATCGTCGTGGCTACAAACGCTCCACTCAACCCACGCACGCTCGAGCGGCTCGCTCTCCGGGCCATCCTGGCCTTGGGACGCACCGGCTCGGTCATGTCCAACGGATCGGGCGACTATGTGCTGGCCTTCTCGACCGCCGAGTCCGTTCGCCGCACCGCTGACCGCCGCTCCACAATCGGCCAGGTACTTGACCTGCCCAACGCCGGCATGACCGGCCTGTTCCGGGCAACCGTCGAGGCCACCGAAGAGGCGATCTACAACTCCCTCTTCAAGGCCACCACGGTCACCGGACACCACACCCGCCGAGAGCTACCCATCCAACCAACGCTGGACATCCTGCGGCGATACAACCGGTTGACCCAATAAGAAAGAAGGCACTCCTCGACAAACAACTTAAGCCGCGGCGGTAGCCCTTCACCGCTACACGCAGGCGTCGCCTCACCCGCCCCACAGCACAACCGCCCGCCACGGATCAGAGCACCTTGGTCACACCCGGCACCGCCACAGGGTAGCGACCCTGATCGTCCGGCACGACCGGCGGGACGGAATCGAGGCTCAACCTCTCCAGGCCGGGCGCCAGCACAAGATCGGAGTTCATCGCCTGCTCCCAGGTGACCTCTTGGCCCGACTCAGCGGCCATTCGCCCGAGGATCCCGGCCAACGAAGCATATGCCGATCGCTCCGTCTCGCTGTAGACCTTGTTCGCCCGGATCGCCTCGAACAAACGATCGTGCTCGACCTGGTACGGGTCGCCCTTCTCCCGCTCATAACGCCAGATGATGTTCGCCTCCGTCTGTTTGTGCCCCTTGTAGATCAGCGGATCCGGGATCCCTTCGCCCAGCACGGCACTGCCCTTCGTCCCATGGATCACATCGCCCCAGAAACCCCAGCAGTTCGGCATGTGCCGAGCCTGAGCGAACATCCGCGTCCCGTCAGCGAATGAATACTCCACCGCATAGTGGTCGAACATCTGGTCCGGCACAGTACGCACCTGCCGACCACCCTGCCCTTGAGCCGAAACCGGCCACGCGCTCTTCGCCCAGCAGCAGATGTCGATATTGTGAATCAGCCAATCCAGAATGAAGCTGCCGCCCAGCCAGTTGAAGTTGTGGAAATTGCGGATCTGATGGGCCATCTCACCGGAATCGGCCGGCTTCGGCGCGAAACCAACCGGGCCATGCTCGCGGTATGCCCAGCAGGTGATGACATCACCGATGAGACCCTCGTGAATCCGGGCAATCGCCTCAACAAGCGGGGAGTAGTGCCTGCTCATCAATCCACCGGCGATCTTCAGGTTCTTCCTGCCCGCCTCTTCCCCCGCCTTGAGCACCCGTCGAATCCCGGGGCCGTCGACCGCGTGGGCCTTCTCCAGGAACGCGTGACAATTCCGCGCGACCGCGTACTCAATGTGCAACGGCCTGAAACCCGGCGGCGTGGCAAGCAAAACCACTCCCGAGCCGTCAAGACAGTCGATTGCCTTCCTGTAAGCGTCGAACCCGATAAACTGCCGGTCTCGGGGCACATTGACCTGCCTGCCAAAGCGATCTGCAAGCGCTTTCAGGCTCCCATCAAGACGATGTTGAAACACATCCGCCATCGCCACCAGCTCCGTCGGGCCGCTCTGGGTCGACAAAGCGTTAATCGCAGCCCCCGTACCACGCCCGCCGCAGCCAATCAAAGCAACTTTGATCGTGTTGTTCTCCGCGGCATGAACGGCAGGAACCGCCACCAGACCAAGGGCCGACGCGGCGGCAATGCGGCCCGAGGTGCTGAGGAACTCGCGACGCGACGCACGACGTTCGTTCTCCTGAGTCATCAATCTCTCCTTCCGGCGAACAACGCCGATCCATGTACGGATTCTCTGAGCTCCATCCGGACGCTCTCCGGACTACCGGGCAGAAAGGACAACGCTGACTCGCGCTTCATGGTGGCGGCTGGAGGCTGCAGCTCCCGCGCCTCCCCAGCGGTCGCCCAATCCACCCAAGGCACAACCCACCCTGGCGACGGCGGCCGGCACAGAGCAACCCTGTCACATGAGGCTATCGCTGATTTCGCTGCTTCGCCAGACGGGCAGATCACCACCAGAAAGGACCGCGGCAAGAGCCTCCGGTATGGAGTCCATCGCCGCGCAAGAACACCGCGCCCACACCACACCGCAGCCTCCAACCTCGGTCAGAAGACCACGCGGACCCGAGCACGCTTGTGATCCCACATCGGTCAGAGCGACTAAGTCAGTGGGAGGTTCCCGAATTCGTGTGGGCGACCGGCTCGGAAGTCTCGGTCCGCTTGGGAGTCTCAGGGGGCGGCAGCATGTCCTTCTGGTCATGCTCGACAGCCTTCTCGATGTCGTCCTCGATACCCTTGAGTCCCTTCTTGAACTCGACAATGCTGCGACCCAGCGACTTGCCAACGTCCGGCAAACGCTTGCCGAAGATCAGCAGACCGAAGATCAACAAGACGATCCATTCGGACCCGCCCGGAAGACCGATGAAAGCCACGTTGACCGGTATCTGAAACATCGTTCTGTACTCCTGCTCGCGTTTCGGCTCGGCACGCGGCTGGCTGTCGGGCGGAGCACCGCCCATCGACCCCGTATTATACGGGCCAAGCGTCTTCGGGGTCAAACCCAGCCGAAGGGCAACTCGCCTCACGGCTCGCCAGGCAAGCCCCAGCTATCCGCCGGACAACACCCCGCCAAGCAGAACGTGCGCCATGCCTCGCCTTCGGTTGCGATTGGCCAGCTCGGACTCTATCATCAAACCAGTCCCCTGCAAACGCGCAGGCCATGCAAAGGCCGCCCCATGGCAATCGACGGTAGTGGCGGCCGACCCGTGTCGGAAAAACCCAGGTCATGAGTGAAGGTCATTCCAGCGGAAACGGCGGTTGGGCATCCCCCGACCCGGATGAAGACCACGACCAGCCCCTCGGCGGCTGGTCCGCCCCAAAACGCACCAGCGACCTGAACGTCGTCGAAACCCTCCCCCTGGTCAGCCCGCGGCAAATCTGCCAGGATCTCCCCATCACCCCCCCAGCCCACCGCTGCATTGTCGAGAGCCGCGACGCCATCCACCGCATCCTGGGCGGCTTCGACCACCGTCTCCTCGCCGTCGTCGGGCCATGCTCCATCCATGACGAGAAGGGAGCCATCGAGTACGCCGAGCGGCTCCTCAACCTCAGTCGCCGCGTCGCCGATCGACTCTTGGTCGTCATGCGCGTCTACTTCGAGAAACCGAGAACCACCATCGGCTGGAAAGGCCTGATCAACGATCCCTATCTCGACGGATCCTTCGCCATGGAAACCGGCATCCGCATCGCCCGGCAGCTTCTGCTCACCATCGCCGGCATGGGCCTGCCCACCGCCACCGAAATGCTCGACCCCATCACCCCACAGTATATCGCCGACCTGATTAGCTGGGCCTCACTCGGCGCCCGCACCACCGAATCTCAGACTCACCGCCAAATGGCCAGCGGCCTGTCCATGCCCGTCGGCTTCAAAAACTCCACCGAAGGCAACTTCCAAATCGCGATCGACGCCATGCAGTCCGCCCGCCATCCGCATAGCTTCCTCGGCATCGATGAGGCGGGCCGAACTGCCATCATCCACACCCGAGGCAACCGCTGGGGACATATGATTCTCCGTGGAGGAAGAACCGGCCCCAATTACGACGATGCCGCCGTCGGCCAAGCCCTCGACGCGCTGCGCCGCGCAGGCTTGCCCGCAATGGTCATGATCGACTGCAGCCACGCCAACTCCAGCAAACAGTTCCGCAACCAGGAAACCGTCTGCCGCAGCGTTCTTGAACGACACGCCCAAGGCAATCCCGCAATCATCGGGTTTATGCTCGAAAGCAACCTGGCCGAGGGCAACCAGCCCTTCGTGCCCGACCGCTCACAATTACGCTACGGCGTGTCTATCACCGACGCATGCCTGGGATGGGAGAAAACCGAAGAACTGCTCCTCAAAAGCGCCAAGCTGCTCAAAACCTGATCGTCCCCCGCACCCGCCGCATCGACTCCTTCCACACCCGCGGACTCGCGTCCGCGGCTCAGTGTATCGTCATCCGCAGCTGCCCCCCCATCACTCAGCACTCATCACTCACCTCCCCCTGGTCACCGACATTACCTGCCCGAACACCTTGCCGTTGGTCCCCACCCCGTCGCCGCCGTGGATCGTCGCGTTGCCCTGCCAGTCGGTAAACGTCCCGCCCGCCTCCTCGAGGATAGCCGGCAGAGCCGCCATGTCCCAGACGCTCAGCACGGGATCCACCATCACCTCCGCTCGGCCCGTCGCTACCAACACGTACCCATAACAATCCCCCCACCCTCGCGCAAGCCGGCACCCTGACCGCAGGATCTCGAAGCTCGCCTCACGTCCACGTTTGTGGAACTCGCTCACCGAGGTGAAACAGAACAAACTGTCATCCAGCCGACCCACCTCCGATACCCGGGCTCGGCACGGCGAAGATTCGCCGCAAACATGCCACGCCCCATGCCCCCGCGCCGCGTAGATGTACTCCCCCAACGCCGGCAGCACGACCACGCCGAGCACGCACCGCCCACCGTACTCCACCCCCACCAACGTCCCATAAAGCGGAACACCATGAACGAACGACTTGGTCCCATCGATCGGGTCAAGATACCATTGGAAACCCGAGTCCCCAGGCCGATCAGGCCATTCCTCACCCCGAATCGCATCCTCCGGAAAGGCCCGCTCGATCTCGCCGCGAAGCAGTTCCTCGGCCAACCGGTCCGCGACCGTCACCGGCGTACCATCCGGCTTCCGCTCCACCGCCAGATCCGACTGCCGAAAGTACTTCAGCGTCACACGCCCCGCCTGCCGGGCAGCCTCCACCGCCACGCCAAGCCGTGCCTTCACGTCATCTCCTGCCATCGATCAACCTCCACGCATTTCACCGCACAAACCAGCCATCATCACCGAGCCCGAGCCCGGCCGCCAGAGCCATACTCAGCCCGCCCATCCCCACCCGGAGCTCGCACTCCTCCCTGACACGCCAACCCAACAATCCGCAGAAAGCGCCCCCTTGACCCTGGGCCGCCGAGACCGTAAACTGCCCTGTTCTAGTCGGCCCAGGCAGGGCCAGGCCCGCGCTGTTGACATGCGCCGGCCGCTAGTCGTTCGGAATGAGACCGTCGGACAACATAGACCTCAGACAGGAGCAGCCTTACCCATGGGCAATTACTGCGGACCGAAAGTTCGCTTGAGTCGCAGCCTCGGCGTCCCCGTCGCGGAAACTCCCAAGCACCTCAACCTCCAGCGCACCACCCGCCCGGGCATGCACGGCTTCCGGCCCGCCCGACGTACTCTGTACGGCCGACAGCTTCTCGAAAAGCAGAAGCTCGCCGCTTACTACAACATCCGCAACACCCAATTGCGACGCTACATGGACAAGGCGTCCAAGTCCAAAACTAACACCCCCGAGGCCTTGCAGATCATCCTCGAGACCCGGCTCGACAACGTCATCCGCCGACTCGGCTGGGCACGCACCATCTGGCAGGCTCGCCAGATGGTCGCCCACGGCCACTTCCTCGTGAACGGCCGTCGCGTCGACCGACCCGGTTTCACCGTCAGCACCGGCGACCTGATCTCCGTCAAGGACAGCAGCAAGCCATATGTCAAGGCCTGCACCGAGAGCGGCTCAGAGGCCGCCCTCCCCGCTTGGCTCAGCGCCGACATGAACAAGGTCGAAGGACAAGTCCTGCGCCTGCCCACCCCCGAGGACATCCGTCTGCCCTTCGAGGTCGAGTTCAGCGCTGTCATCGAGTTCTACACCCGCTAGTCAATCCCACAGAAGAGGAAAAAGGGTGTCAGGATGATTTTTCGGAGGAAAAAGGGTGTCAGGATGATTTTTCGGCGGTTGAACCCCTGGTTCAACCGCCGAAAAATCATCCTGACACCCTTTTCCTGTGAGCGCAAAAAATCACGCCGGGCGCCGCACCCGGCGTGATGCCGCGTAGACTCCACCGCCTACGTCAGAAAACTGTGACTCCCGCCCGATCCCCGCAGCAGCCCCCGGTCAGTCACCGACCGAAACCGAACCCGAAACCCCATGATCGCGCCGGCGAATAGCTGCGGCGATGGTGATAGTGCCGACCACTGCTGTAGCCGAAGCCGAAAGACACCGTACGCACCGGCGGGCTGTACACAACGGCCGGTGGTGCGTAGTACACCGGTGCCGGGGCAACAACCACGGGCGGAGGGGCATAGTACACCGGTGCCGGAGCATAGTAGACCGGAGCCGGAGAGTAGTATCTGTAAACCGAGTAGTATTGGGCGCTTGCTTGATCGGCCCCCCACCCCAGGAGTAATCCGCCTACGACCAACCCTGCCACAACCCAGGTTTTGCGCGAAGCGAACATACTTGTGCTCCTTCAATCTGCCGGCCCCCTGCGGGTCGGTTCAGTATCTTAGACAATGCCAACCGAGAAAAAGTTGGCGCCGCGGTACTAAAAACATCACATTTTTTTCGTCCCCCCATAATCACTTGTCATGAAAAGCCTTAGAAGCTCCAGCACGAATCAGCCGGAGGATTCGGACCAACTCGTTTCGGTCCTGCTCGCTGAGCGTCAGCATCATTTCCTGGATAGTCCCCAGTTTCCACTGCCGATAGGCCCGATGCGTTTCCTTGCCAACCGCCGTCAACTCGACGTCAATCTTCCTCTTGTCCTCCGGATTGATCTGGCATTTGACCAAGGGCTTTTCACCCTTGTGTTCGAGTGACCTGATCACGCGGGACATCTGGGCGGGCAAGATGCCCAACTCTCGTTGGATCTCGCCTACATGCAAGGAACGGCTGGCCCTCACGAGGACGTCCAGGGCCAGAAACTCGGTCTCGGTGATCTCCACATGGCCTTTGGCCTTGGCTCGACTCTGGATCGCCCAGGATGTCTTGCTGACCTCGAAGATCTCGTCGGCAAATTCTTGTAGTTGCTGAGCTTGTGTTAAGTCAGACACTCTCTTCTTCCTCCAGGAATTCAGCGTCCTGCCCTACGTGGTTCCCACTTCGCCCCCAGCCGCACTGGAACCTGCCAACCGCGCGTATCCCCTTGCGGCTCCAGAATAATTACCTGATCAACAACTATTCTATCGTCTCAACTATTCTCCGGCAAGCATAGAAACCTGGGCTGGCTCCCGTGGCGGGGATCGGAGAGAATGCCCCCTGCTTCAGTCACGCGGACCGCGGTGCAAACCAGGGAGGAGGTTGACTCGTGCAGGGAGTTCGGATCGGCATTGTAGGCGGAACCGGCGTCGGCCAAGTTCTGGCTGCGGAGGTCGGTGGGAGAGAGGTAGTCGTTGAGACGCCATTCGGCCCACCCAGCGGACCGGTGCTCGTTGCCAATTGGCAGGGTGTGGACGTGGCGTTTCTGTCACGGCACGGGCCCGGCCATCTCCTCAGCCCATCGGCCGTCCCCTACCGGGCCAATATCTTCGCGATGAAGAAACTCGGAGTGACGCACATCCTGGCCAGCGGAGCTACCGGCAGCCTGCGTGAGGAAATCGCACCTCGCGACCTGGTCATCTGCGACCAAGTCATTGACCGGACCTACCGTCGGGCGGGAACATTCTTTGACCAAGGCTTGGTGGCTCATGTGGAGTTCTCGGAGCCGTTCTGCCCGAAGCTGCGCGATTTGCTGATTCGAGCGGGCGAACAGGCGGATGGGAAGGTGCACACGAGAGGAACCTATGTTTGCATGGAGGGTCCACAGTTCTCGACCGTAGCCGAGGCGAAGATGCACCGAAGCTGGGGCGGGGATCTGATCGGCATGACTTGCATGCCGGAGGCGAAGCTGGCACGGGAGGCGGAAATCAGCTACGCACTGATCGCCCTGCCCACGGACTACGACTGCTGGAGGCCTCACGACCCGGGGAAGACCCGCCAAGCATTACTGCAGGAGATTGTGGACAACCTGAACGCGGTGACGGCGCGGGCAATCAGTCTGATGCGAGTGGCGATCCCCATGCTGGCCGAGGCACTGCCCGCCCCCTGGCCCTATGAGAACGCGCTGGCCATGGGGATCTGGTCGGACAAGTCCATGGTCGATCCGGGGTTGGTAGAGACGCTCAGGCCGCTTGTGGGCCGATACTTCCCAGACTCGTGACAATCCCGCGAGCGACTGGACAAGATTGTACTCGCCGCATTACCCTGAAGATCCAAGGCTGGGACAACCGGACGGGATACGATGGAAATATGTGGGCACTCGCCCGATATCGGTTGCGCGAGGCCGTGAGTGGCTGAATCAATGACACACCCGGCCTTTCCCCGCCTGCTTCTACAGTCCGGAGGCCTCGCCCTGATGACTCGCCGCGATACACGCCGACTTCTTGGACCGGCTTTGATCCTCATTGTTTTGCTGGCTGGCTGCTCGGATTGGGACATGTCCGAGCGTAGCGCGGCGCGTCCGGAGGGAACCCTCACGGAGGACGAGGACGCGTTGCGTCTGACGGTCACGGAGGCCACACGAGGAACGATCAGCTCGGCTACGTATGTGCAGGGTGGACGATCGCTCCGAGTGCGGGGCTACGGAGTGGTGACACGACTTGCGGGCCAGGGCAGCCGCAATTGTCCCCCGAGCGTGCGGGAGTACCTGGAGAAGCAGATCCTGCGAGAGCGGCCGACGCGAACCGATTCGCGCAGGGAGGACGTACCCATCTCGAAGATCATTGCCAGCCTGGACACGGCGGTGGTGGTGGTAGACGGGGAGGTTCCGCCCGGGGCGGCGGGGCAGCGGACGTTCGACGTGACGGTCCAGGCGGTGGATCCCGACACGCAATCGCTTAGCGGGGGATACCTTTTGCCCTGCGACCTGAAGATCTATCGAGACGGAGGTCCGACAGAGACTCTGGCGGGCACGACTTGCGCTCGTGCTCGGGGGCCCATCTTCACCAACCCCTTTGCGACCGGCGGCTCAGCCGCAACGACCATCAATCCGCGGGAAGGAACGGTGATCGGCGGCGGGATGAACATGACAGAGCGAAAGCTGAGCCTGATGGCGGTAGTGGAATCCTATGCGACAGTCCGCCAAGTGATGGACGCCATCAATCGCCGGTTCCCCAACGAAAGCAAGGTGGCTGACGCTGTGAACCCGAGTACGGTTGTGATCCAGGTTCCGCCGGCGAATCGTAGCGACGTGGGGCGGTTTCTGGAAGGTATCCTGTACCTACCGCTGACGACGTCGCCGATGGAGATCGAAGATCGCGCGAAGACTCTGGTGGGCGAACTGACGCGGCCGGAAGCCCCGCTTCATGAAGTCAGCCTGGCCCTGGAGGGCATCGGTGTATCCACGGTGGCCATGCTGCAACCGCTGTACACGCATGGCCGGCGGCCAGTGAACTTCTACGCAGCCCGAACCGGACTGCGCCTGGGAGATGATCTGGCAATCGAGGTGATCATCCGGCACGCACGAGACCCGGACAGTCCGTTTCGGCGGCAAGCCGTTCGCGAACTAGGTCGAAGCGGTCGTCGACACCGGGCGGGAATCGCGTTGCGCGAGTTGTTGGACTCAGATGAGCCGCGCATTCGGATTCTCGCTTACGAGGCCCTGCGCGAGGTCGATCCACGTCCGATCATACAGACCGTCGTGGGCCGCGACCCTGAGAACTTCCTGTTAGAGTTGGTCCCGAGCAATGGAACGCCGTTAATCTACGCCCGGCGGACTGAGATTCGACGAATCGCGTTGATCGGTGGCGATCGCATGGTCTGCAGGCCACCGCTGCTGTACCACGAGGCCGGCAAACCGATCACTCTGTCGGCGAGCGCGGGCGATGGAGTGGTCACCATCCTGCGGAAAGATCCGAGCGGCACGGTGACCCTCGGCCCGCTGAAAGCTCCAATGGGTGTCCCACCGCTGATCCGATTCCTCGGGCAAAACCTGGCCCGCGATCGGAGCGGCAAGATCGAAGGTCTCGAGTTGGATTATGCGTTCATCCTGGAGTTGATGTACCGGCTGTCAGCCAAGCAGGCAATCAACGCGGAGGTGCGATGGGAAGAGCCGGATGTCGAGGACGCGTTTGGCCCGCTCGAACCGACGGGGCGACCGGAGTCCGAGTTGCAGGCACCGGCGATGCCGGAAGTTGAAGGATGAAGGCTAAGGGCTGATATGACAGCGATGCTTCGCAGCGTCGCCCGCCTCTGTATGCGTTGAGCGCCCGCTCAGCCAGCCAGCCATATGTCCACCAGTGGTTCCATTCTTTCGAGCGCCCCCGGTCCGTATTGAGCGTCCCCGGTACGCGATGCACACAACGCCGAAGGCGTTCGATAACACAGCCCAGGGTCGCGCAGCGCACCCTGGGGCACGAGGCCAACCGCGATACAACACACCCTGAAAGGGTTTCATATGTAGCCTCGAACCTTTTACCGTTCTTTACCCCCGAGCATCATCACGTATGCAACCCCTTCGGGGTTGGTCTGTGCCTGTTGGCATAAATCCCGGGGTGCGCTGCGCGACCCCGGGCTGTGCTCTGGAACCGCGTCGCGGTTCGGGGCCGCAAACACGCCACAATACGAGGAACCGCGTTACGGCTCGCACCATGCAAGCTTCCTTCCTCGCGAAGAGCGGCGGACTACATCGCAGCCTTCGCCGCGAGAAACGCGGGGCAGGGCCACTCCACGGGGCGACTGCTACGAGCGATCGCAAGCTGACCGGGCGGCGATCACCAGAGCGGCGAGAAGCTTTTGCTGGAGAGGATCATCGGGCATGTCTTCCGGGTGCCATTGAACGCCGAGGCAGAACGGACGGCGAGGATCTTCAACGGCTTCGACCAAGCCGTCCTCCGACCAGGCGGTGGGCACGAGGTTCTCGCCCAGCCGGTCGAGGCCCTGGTGATGGGAGCTATTGACGGCGAGCGGGTTGACCGCAACGATCCGATGAACCAGACTGCCCTCGGCCAGCCGCACCGGATGAGCGGCGAAGGTGTCGCTATCGCGGTGGACGACCCGGGGCTGCCAGTCGCAATCGGGCAGGTGAGGATGGAGCGTGCCCCCGCGGTGGACATTCCATTCCTGGATGCCGCAGCAAATGGCCAACACCGGCAGCTCACGACGATCGGCGAACGCGGCGACGGTGAAATCACTGGCATCGCGTCGCGGGTGAAAGGGCTTGGTCTCCGGGTGTGGGGGCATGCCGTAGCGTTCGGAGGGCACATCGGGGCCACCGGTGAGAATGACTCCAGCCAGCGGCTCCAGAATCAACTCCAGGTCGGCCGGATCGGGAGCCGGTGGAATGATCACCGGGAGGCCGCCGGCCCGATAGACCGCGTCGCAAAACCGGGCGTCAAGGGCGAGACGAGGCCATTCATAGCCGTTGTCCGCCCGGGTGATTTGATAACTGCAAGTGATACCGATTCGCGGCCGCATGCTCTGACCATCCTCGACAAGCCAACTTACGGCGAGAGCCCCTCCCGTCCACCGGCCGGATGCCTCCCACCCGCGTTCCGCGCGACGAGGGGTCACGCACTCGTGGTTGCCGGCTGGGCATCATAACGACGAGCGCTGCCGACGCCAACCCGTGCTATCATGGAGTGTGATGAGGGCCGGCCTTTACGTACACGTTCCCTTCTGTCCGCGCAAGTGCGGGTACTGCGATTTCTACTCACTCGTGCCGGACAGCTCGATGACCGGGCCGCTGGTTGATGCGCTGGTCGCCGAGCTGAACCAGGTCGCGGATGCCGCGGCGATTCACGTCGAGACGATTTTCGTGGGGGGAGGCACACCGACCTCTCTGCCCTGCGAGGATCTGATGCGTCTGATGCGAACCTTGGGAGATATTGCAGGCCGGGACCGAGTGGTCGAGTTCACCGTCGAGGCCAACCCGGGAACACTCGACATCCAGCGAGCAGAGATCCTGAGAAGCCATGGGGTCACCCGGGTCAGTATCGGCGCACAGTCATTCGACGCGGACGAGTTGGAGCGGCTGGACCGGATCCACCGCCCCGATCAGATCGCGTTGTCAGCGGAAATCGTGCGGCAGACCGGCTTCGAGCACTTCAGCCTGGACCTGATCTTCGGCATTCCGGGGCAGACGCCGGTGAGCTGGCAACGTTCGCTGGAGTCGGCCATTGGGCTGGGACCAGACCATCTGGCCTGCTACGGACTGACGTACGAGCCGGGCACACCGCTGTACGAGCGTCTGCGACGGGGGGAAGTCACGGCCGCGGATGAGGATCTGGAGGCCAGCCTGTACGAGCAGGGTATCGCTTACCTGGCGAGGGTTGGTTTCGAGCAATACGAGATCAGCAACTTCGCCCGGCCAGGTGCTCGCTGTCTGCACAATCTGCTTTACTGGCAGAATCAACCGACGGTCGGCGTGGGCCCGTCAGCGGTGAGCTACGTGGCGGGAACGCGGCGGCGTAACGTGCCGGACTGGGCGGAGTACGTGCGGCGAGTGCGGGCGGAGCTGTCGCCGGTGTCCGAGAGCGAGACTCTTGGCGAGCGGGCCCGGGCAGGCGAGACCGCCATGCTCATGCTGCGGCTGGTCGAGGGGATTGACCGTGGGCGGTTCCGGACGGCCACGGGGTTCGACCCGCACGAGTTGTTCGGCGGAGTGATCGAGCAACATGTGGCGACCGGGCTGCTGGAGAAGGACGGCGAGCGGATCGCCTTGACCACCCGCGGCCGCCTGGTCGCCGACCGCGTGATGGCGGATTTTCTTCTGCCGGAGTCGAAGGAGGGCGGATGAGTTTTACTCTGCCGGCGCCGAAGGAGGACGGATCCTCCGCTGCCGCAGTCGAGCCGTGGACGCGGGTCCAGGGGAGTTTCGGGTGCGATGAGGTGACCGCTATCGAAAGCGTGGTGGTTGGCGGATTGGAGATCTGAGATTGGAGATCTGAGATCTGAGATTCGAGATTCGAGATTCGAGATTCGAGATTCGAGATCTGAGATCTGAGATTCGACAGGACAGATTCGAAAGGACAGACTCGCGGGCACAGATTCGGGAGGACAGATTTGGGAGGGCAGGTTTGAACGGACAGACTCGATGGTTCGGATTCGCGATTGCCGGTCGGAGATGGGAACAAGGGATGGTTACGACGGATCAGGGGGCTTGACATTCGCGAGGGGTTCGGTCCTAATAACTTGTGGTTCGGGCTCCGGAGCTGTCCAGGCGCGGACGACCGCTTCAGTGACCTGAACGAGTCAAGGCAGCCGACTTGTACTGGCCGCCGTTTACCCGTCAGCTTTGAGGAGTGTACAAGATGGAAATCCTCCCCCAAACATCAGCGCTGGCTTTTCTGGGTCTGGTATGGTGGCAGTGGATTCTGGTGGTCGTCCTGATCGTCCTGATCGTGGTGTACCAGCAGATGCGCAAGAAGCAGATGTGACCGGCAAGCCAGCGACACGCGCTTGAGACAGGCGTGAGGCCCGGCAGGTGTTATCGGACGTGTTCCGATGGCGATTCACCTACCGGGGCTTGGGCGCTACGAATAGACTGAGCCGTCAGCCCAGGGACCATGGTCTCTGGGCTTTCTTTTGCGCGTCTGTGGGCTTCTCCGCTGGTGCGGTGGTTCGGGGCCCGGGCTGTGGCCGACTTGCGAGCAGGTGGCGATGATTCAGTTGCCTCGTCGTACAGCCGATAACCACAGGAAGAAGCGGACCGGGAGGCGGGACGCCGACGCCATAGGGTCTTCGGGAGCGTGTATGCGGGTTTTGCTGATCCAGCCGCCGTACGATCTGCACGCGGATGACGAACGGCAGGCGATGCCGCCGTTGGGTCTTGGCTACATCGCGGCGGTGCTGGAACGAGCGGGGCACGAGGTGCGGATTATTGACTGCGTGGTGGAGGACTTCCGCCGCGTGGTGCCCCGGCCTGACGGCCGGCGCCGGCATGGGCTGGACGGCAACGATCTGGCCCGGCGAATTGATGACTTTCGGCCAAGCCTGGTGGGCGTGTCGTGCCTGTTCTCAGCTCAGTCAGTGGCAGCCCACGATGTGTGCCGTCTGGCCAAGGAAACGAATCCGGGCATCCGCACAGTGATGGGCGGGGCGCATCCGTCGGCGGTCCCGGAGGAGGTGTTGGCGGACCCGGCGGTAGACTTCGCGGCGGTCGGCGAGGGGGAACTGACCATCTTGCGGCTGGTCGAAGCGTTGGAGCGCGGCCAGGATCGGCCGACGGATCCGGCCGGCCTAGCCTTCCGCGCCGACGGTGGAGTCGAGGTGCACAGGGTCAGCGAGTACCTGGCGGACCTCGACGCCCTGCCGCTGCCGGCCCGGCATCTACTGCCGATGGACCGCTACTTCCGCTACCGCTCGCCGCATGGTGCTTACGTCAAGCGTCACCCGTGCACGAACATGATCACCTCGCGCGGCTGCCCGGCCCGGTGCAGCTTCTGCAGCATTCACACCGTGTGGGGCCGCAAGTTCCGCTGGCACAGCACGGGACGGGTCATCGAGGAAATCGAGCACCTGATTGACAACTACGGCGTGCGCGAGATCCAGTTTGAAGATGACAACCTGACGATGCACAAGCCGCGTATGACGGAGATCTGCCAAACCATCATCGACCGGCGGCTCGAGCTCACCTGGACGACGCCCAATGGCGTGGCCATCTGGGCGTTGAATGAGCATCTGATCGAGCTGATGCGGCGGGCGGGCTGTTACCACATCACGATTGCGGTGGAGTCGGGCAGCCAAGAGGTGCTCAAGAAGATCATCAACAAGCCGCTGGATCTGCAGCGCGTTCCTCCCATCGTGAACGCCTGCCGCAAACTGGGGATGGGGGTGTCGGCCTTCTTTGTGGTTGGCTTCCCCGGCGAGACCAAGGCCGACATCGAGAGGACGTTCGAGTTTGCGATGAACATGGGCGTGGATCAAGCATGCTTCTTCACCGCGACGCCGTACCCCGGCACCGCCTTGTTTCAGCAGTGCGTGGACGCGGGCATGCTGTCGGCACCGGTCGACTACACGCAGCTTCGCGTGGGCCGGCCGATCATCAGCACACCCGACTGGACGGCTGAGGAGCTCGGTGAGATGACCCGGGCGGCACAGGCGCGTTTCTATCGGCAGACGGCCATGCGGCGGCCGGTGCGATTCCTGGCGGCGGGGCTCAAGAAGCTGCTGCGCGAGCCGGCAGTCACCAGCCGCAAGGTGCGCGATATGTTTCTACCCGTGGGACGTCCCGCCGCGGCCCCCCCAAAACGAACGATCGCCCTGCCTGTCGTGCAGAGTTGAGCGCCGCAGGCCGGGTGTGGCGGCCGGCGTTCACATCGGGACCGCGAAGCGGCACGCCCCTGGCAACAGTCGCTCGCGATATGTACCCTTCCGCCGGTCGTCAAGCCCCGCGACGGTACCGACAAGACCCGTCCCCTGTCCGGGTTCTGCCGGGCGGACGACCAACGCGGATACCATCAGCCAGTCAACACGGATAAGATACCGGCAACCCAGCGAGGGAGGATGGCCATGGGTGCATGGGTTGGTGCCACTATGCACGAGAGATTTCGTGCCTTTGTGTTCCTGGTGTTTGTGTCGGCAGTATCGGCGGTGTCGTTGCTGGCTTCCGAGCCGCCATTCATCGAAGCTGATTCCCAGAATCCCGGCTCACTGCGGGCACGAGGGGCGGAGAGGCCGTTCGTGGCCGTGGGGCTCAATTACTTCGGCCCACACATGGGGTGGGCACCGAAGCTGTGGCAGCAGTTCGACGCGACGACCATCCGCCAACACCTCGATCTGATCAAGAAGCAGGGATTCAACACGGTGCGTGTGTTCCTGACGTTGGACGCTTTCCACCGCGAGCCGGGCCAACTGCATGCCGGGGGAGTGGAACGGTTTCGGGAGTTTCTGGCCCTGTGTCGCGAACGTGAGCTGTATGTCATCCCGGCGGGACCGGATCATTGGGAGGGCGTGCCCGAGTGGCGACGTGACGCGGACGCCTTTGCGGACGAGGCTGTCCTGGCGGCGGATGAGAAATGGTGGTCGGCATTCGCGGAACGGTTCAAGGATGAGCCAGGCATCCTGGCGTACGATTTGCTGAACGAGCCCACGGTACAGTGGAGCACGCAGGCGATGCGTACGAAGTGGAACGCTTGGCTGAGCAAGGAATACGGGGCGGACGCCCGGATCGCCGAGGCGTGGGGCTGCTCGGTCGACGAGGTGAAGGTTTTGGGGACGGTGCGAGTTCCTTCCGCCAAGTCCGCTCTCAATGACACCCGGCTATACGACTACCAACGGTTTCGGGAGACGGTCGGCGAAGAATGGATGGCTCGGATGTGTCGCGCGATCCGCTCGCGGGACCGCAACCACCTGATCACTGTGGGCCATATCCAGTGGGCGTCCGCGACGTACCTGCCGGGGCTGTCGCATTACGCCGGGTTCACGCGACAGGCCGACAAGAAGCACTTGGATTTCCTGACCTTTCACTTCTACCCTCTGGCACACCCGACCCCAATCGACGGGATGCGTGGAGTGGAGACCAATGCACTCTACCTCGAGACCGTCCTGCACGAATTCAGTGTCGGTAAGCCGCTGATGATCGGCGAGTTTGCCTGGTATGGGGGCGGCGAGCTGCGGGTGGATAATCGGGTGGTCATGCCGGAGCAGTCGCCGGAGGAGCAGGCGCGGTGGTGCGCGAAGCTGCTGGAGGTATCCGAGGGCCGGGTCTGCGGATGGCTGCACTGGGCATTCGCGGACACGCCGAGCAGTCGGGATCTGACGCGATGGAGCGGACTGTGGACAGAGGACTTGCAGCTCAAGCCGTGGGGGAGGATGTACGGCGAGTTTGCCCGTCGGGTGTTGACGCAACGCCCGGCGTCAAACCCGTTTCCCACCGATCTGGCGGCGTTCGAGTTCGATCGCAAAGCGTTGCTGACCAGCTCGTTGACCGGCAACCGCTACTTGGCCGAGTTGGCGGCGGGAAGGAAAACACCTTGACAGGTCAAACCACGAACAAGTTCGCTTGGTCCGACGTGAACAGGTTCGCCGACGTGAACAAGTTCGCTTGGTCCGACGTGAGCAGGTTCGCTCGGTCCGACACGAACAAGTTCGCTTGGTCCAACGATCGGTATGGCGACATGGTTAGAAGTGCGTAGGGCATCAAGGCGTCATGCAAGTCATACAAGCTTGGGAATCGTTGCAGCTTTCGGATGTGGTGCTGAGCATCGGCAACTTTGACGGTGTGCACCGCGGTCACCAGACGATCCTGGCGGCGGGGCGGCGTCGGGCTGATGAGGGCCGGACGCAACTGGTGGCCATGACCTTCGACCCTCATCCGTTGAGCGTACTCACGCCGGACCATGTACCGCCCGTGCTGACCCCCCTGCCTGAGAAGCTGCACTGGTTGCGTCATGCGGGCGTAGACATCGCGGTGGTGGTCCGCAGCCGCCCGGAGTTCCTGGCGATGAGCGCCGAAGAGTTCATCACCTTCGTGATCATGGCCAAGTATCAGCCGATCGCGGTGGTGGAGGGAGCATCGTTCGGTTTTGGCCACAAGCGGGAAGGCACTGTTCAGACGCTGGTGGCGGCGGGTTGCCGCAATAGCTTCGACGTGGAGATCGTCGAGCCGGTACGCGTAGGGTTGGGTGGGCACCCGGACACGGTGATCTCGAGTTCCTTGATCCGGCAGCTTCTGCGAAGCGGAACGGTGGACCAAGCGGCGTTGTGCCTGGGAAGACCTTATTCCCTTCTCGGGACGGTGGAGCATGGAGCGGGCCGCGGGCGTGAGTTGGGTTTTCCGACGGCGAACATTCGTTTGGGTCGGCAGCTCATGCCGGCCGAGGGGGTGTACGCCGGCCTGGCCGAGAGCGGCACCCACCGCATGCGGACTGCCGTGAGCATCGGACGGACACCGACTTTCGAGGGCAGTAATCTGACCATCGAGGCCCACCTGCTGGATTATGAAGGGGATCTGTACGGCGAGCCGATTCGTCTGGAACTGATCGAATGGCTCCGGCCGCAGGAGCATTTCCGCACGATTGACGCACTTCGCGAGCAGATCGCTCTGGACGTCGCCCAGACGCGCGAGCTGTTGGGGAGCCGGGGGTAATCGGGCATCAGGTTCCTGGGCCTGCCGTCGGGCCAGGACCGAGGCCACTCGTTGCTGTTCGTCCCCCACTCCTGGACACGTCCACCAACAAGTTGGCTCGGTTCTGCATCGATGAGTTGACTCGGTTCCCAGCGAGTCGCGCACCCGCCGCGAAGGCGGGGAGAAAACCTGTTGACAAGCCGTTTTGCGACCGATAGAATCTCTGCCATGCGATCAAAGAAGGCTTCAGTTGAGACCCCGTGCACCCGCGAGCCGGCCGGGCTGATGACGCTCGGGCTGCTGCTTTTGCGTGCGTGCGTGGGGATCTCGGCCGGCTGATCGCCTGAGAAGAAAGCTGACACGAGAAGCCCTACGCGAGACCGCGTGGGGCTTTTTTTGTTGTTGGGCGGCGAGATGGGCGGGCGGGCGCTGGCCATGGGCCGGGCCGTCGGCTAACTTAATCGCCCAGTGGACACAGGAGGCACGAACTCATGAGCACCAGCGAGCAAGGTTCGACGGCGGATCAACCGATGATCCGGATTTTTGACACCACCCTGCGGGACGGGGAACAGTCTCCCGGCGCGTCGCTGAACACCGCCGAGAAGTTGGAGATTGCCCGACAGCTCGAGCTGCTCAAAGTCGACGTCATTGAGGCGGGATTCCCCATCACCTCGTCGGACGATTTCGAGGCGGTTCGGCAAGTGGCCGGCTTGGTCCGCGAATGCACCGTCGCGGGCTTGGCTCGCTGCACCGAGAAGGACATCGTGCGCGCCGCGGAGGCCCTCAAGGAAGCGGTGTCGCCGCGAATCCATGTATTCTGCGCGACCTCCGCTATTCATCGGCAGTACAAGCTCAAGCGTGCGGAGAAGGAAATCATCAAGATGAGCGTCGAGGGAGTGAAGCTGGCCCGCAGTCTCGTTTCTGACGTGGAGTTCTCGCCCGAGGATGCTTCGCGAACAGAGCTGCCCTTCCTGACCGAGGTGGTGCAGGCGGTGATCGACGCGGGGGCCACGACGGTCAATATCCCCGACACGGTGGGCTACTCGACGCCCGACCATTTCGAGGAGATCATCCGACACCTGTTCGCGACGGTAGCGAATATCGGGCAGGCGGTAATCAGCGTGCATTGCCACAATGACCTCGGTTTGGCCGTCGCCAACTCGCTGGCGGCGGTCAAGGCCGGTGCCCGGCAGGTCGAGTGCACGATCAACGGCCTGGGCGAGCGGGCGGGTAATGCCAGCCTCGAAGAGGTGGTGATGGCCCTGCACACCCGGGCGGACGTGTACAAGTGCGGCACGCGCATCAACACACGACGGATCTACCCGGTCTCGCGGCTGGTCAGCACGTTGACGGGCATCAAGGTCCAACGCAACAAGGCGATCGTCGGTGAGAACGCCTTTGCCCATGAGGCAGGCATCCATCAACACGGCATGCTCGCCCACCGTGAGACGTACGAGATCATGAGGCCCGAGGATGTGGGTATCCCCGCGTCGAAGCTGGTGCTGGGCAAACACTCCGGCCGACATGCGCTCCAGGATCGCTTGTCGCAGTTGGGCCACCAGCTTGATGACCAGCGGCTGGACCAGGTCTTCGAGCAGTTCAAGCAACTGGCTGACCGCAAGAAGGAGGTCTTCGACGAGGATCTCGAAGCGATCGTGGGCCAGATTCTGGACGAATCGCGGAATGCGCGCACGTGGGATCTCGAAGCGCTGCAGACAACGGGCGGCACGGGTGTTTTGCCCACGGCCACGGTGAAGCTGAGAAATCGGCAGAACGGCGAGATCGCGATTGACGCGGCGACGGGTGACGGACCGGTCGACGCCGCCTTCACCTGCATCCTTCGCCTGACCAAGGTTGACGCGGTGCTGCGCGAATATGACCTTCGGGCTCTGACCGGCGGACGGGATGCCCAGGGCGAAGTGCAGTTGGAGCTGGTGGCCAGCGGCCGGTCGTTCCGCGGACGCGGGCGATCGACCGACGTCATCGAGGCCAGCGTGATCGCCTTCCTCAACGCGATCAACCGGGTGATCCGAGCCGCGGACAGTCCGGCCAAGACCGCGACTGAAGGCAAGGTATGAGGCGGTTTTCGGGCTGCACCGCCAACGGACCGCGAGCTTTGCCTTGCAGCACCAACGAGCCGCGGGCTTCAGCCCGCGCAGTGCCGGGATGGGAATGAACGTTTGCTCAACGCATAAGCCCCGCTCGGGCTGAGGCCCGCGGCTCGTTGTCTGGAATCAGTCATGATGAGTGAGAAGCGGACCATGCTCTGCGTTCCAGTGACGGCCCGAGCGGAGGATCAGGCCTTCGCCGACATCCAGTCCGCCAAGCGAGCGAATGCGGGAATGATCGAGCTACGGCTTGATTACCTCGAGCGGTCGGACGCTCACATGGTGTGCCGGCTGGTCGAACAGGCTCGCCAGGCCGGAGGGCAGACGATCGCCACATGCAGGATCGCCGAGGAGGGCGGGCAGTGGCATGGCGAGGAAACGCAAAGGATTGCTCTGCTGGTGGCCGCCGGCGAGGCGGGCGCGGACTACATCGACGTCGAGTACCATGCGTGGAAGCGCTCTGCCCAGCTCCGGCAGGCGATCGGGCGGGTCTGCAGGGTCGATACCGGTGCGGAGAGGCCGCGCTGCCGGCTCATCCTCTCGAAGCATAACTTCACGGAGACGCCCGCCAACCTCGATGCGATCTTCGCCGAGCTGCGGAACGAGCCGGCCCACGTGGTCAAACTCGCCTGCAAGGCGAACCGCATCACTGATGCCCTGCGTATGCTCGATGCCCTGCGGGAGTCCGCTCGCACCGGCCCCGCTATCGGTTTGTCCATGGGCGAGGCGGGTGTGATCACCCGTGTACTGGCCGGTAAGGTGGGCGGGCTGCTGACCTTTGCCGCCCTGGATACGGGCAAGGAATCCGCCCCCGGGCAACCTGCCATCAAGCAGATGCGCTCGCTCTACCGTTGGGATGCGTTGCGGCCGGACACCAGGGTGTACGGCGTGATCGGCTGCCCGGTGGCTCACTCGATGAGTCCGGCAATCATGAATGCCGCGTTCGATGCGATCGGGTATGACGGCGTGTATCTGCCACTTCGCGTCGAGCCGGACTATGCCGACTTCGCGGCGTTCATCGACGGCTGCCTGGCCCGGCCGTGGCTTGGCCTGTCCGGCTGCAGTGTGACCATCCCGCACAAGCAGAACCTGCTGCGCTACGTGGCCGAGCGCGCCGGCCACATCGAGCCGCTTGCCGCCCGCATCGGGGCGGCAAACACACTCGCGATCGAGCCCGCGCCGGATGACCAAGGAGCCGCGGGCTTCAGCCCGCGCGGCGCCCCTCGCGATGAAAACGCCACACACCACGGAAAGACCGCGCGGGCTGAAGCCCGCGGCTCTTTGGCCGCGCACAACACCGACTACCGCGGAGCGATGGACGCTTTGTGTGCGGGCATGGAGCGTGGGCCCGAGGGGCTGCGCGGTTTGTCGGCGGCGGTGTTGGGCGCCGGCGGCGCGAGCCGGGCCATCGTGGCCGGCCTGATCGACGCCGGCTGCCGGGTCACCATCTACAACCGCACGTTGGCCAAAGCGGAGCAACTGGCCGCGGAGTTCGGCGCCTCCGCCCTCCCTTGGGAAGCACGCTCGGCCATCCAAGCCAACGTCGTCGTGCAATGCACCAGTATCGGCATGTGGCCGAACGCCGACGAGACCCCCCTGCCGACGTTCGACCTGCCGCCGACAACGGTCGTGTTCGAGACGATCTACAACCCCATGGAGACGCGTCTGCTTCAGCAAGCCCGTGACCATAACTGTCGCACAGTGGACGGCGTGGCCATGTTCGTCGGCCAGGCGGCGGCCCAATTCCAGCGATGGACCGGCCAGCCCGCGCCGACGGATCTGATCCGCAGCATCATGCTCGAACGGCTGCAGCATTGAGCGGCCACATGCCTTCCCCATTCACACTGGAGTCAGGAGTCTCAGTATGGATGCCGCAGATCGACAACGTTTCCTCCAGATGGCCGAAGCCTACGACCACATGGCCCCCCTGCTGGTGCCCATGTACGACTTCCTTCAGCAGGAGATGATCCGGCAGGCTGGAATCCCAACATCAAGCGGGGTAGAATCTGGAGGGAGGCATCGGAGGTGCAGTGATGTGGCCGTTTGGACGCCGAAATGCCTTGGACGAACGCGAGATCAACTGGAAGGAATTCGGCCTTCTCGTTGAAACCAATCCGACCAAGATCTACGTCAATTGCCTCATCCTCCACCTGTACGACGGCGACAGACACCCTTGCGTTCTGAGGCCATCCGAGCCGCTGCCCGAAGTACCCCACTACGACCTCGACGAACAGCCGCCCATCCAAAGGGTCGTGAACCGCCTCAAGGTGATGGCCGGACTCGACCCGGTGCACTTCCCTCAGCCCCGGGACGGCCGCATCGAACTACAAATCAGGGTCGCCAAATGCTTCCTGCACGTTCGCTTCAACGACACCGGGCCGGACCCATCGGTCACCCTGAGGCTAGAAGAGGTCCGGGCTCGCGCATCGTGACCCGCCGCGACGATGCCCCTGTGCTGGCCTGGTGGATAAGGCAAACCGCCGGCAGCCACAGTGGAGCATGAGGACGGCTAGCCCGACACCTGCGATTCAGCCCTTCATCAGAATCATGAACCCCGCCTGCTCGAAGTGATGGTCGGTCGTCACGGCCTCCTGGATGCCAGCTTTTTTCATCAGCACAAACGAGATACAATCAGTGAGGCCCCACTCCTGATCCGACCGGGCGGCATACAGGTCCATGCCCTCACTCATCAACTCAGCGTCCAGCCCCACACAGGTGACTCGCACATCGTTCCGAACCTGCCGCAGGAAAGAGATCACCCGATCACGGCGGGCGCTCTCACTGAAGTAATTCCCAACCTCAACGAGCACCGGAAAAGGGACCAGCAGATGGTCATGCGTACGAAGGTAGTACTCGGATGCCCAGGAATGGAACCGATCACGTCGATTGAGGACCGCGATGAACAACGCGGCGTCGGCCAGCCGGCGGCTCATCGTTCGCGGTTCCCATAAAGAGTACGGTGATAGTTCACAGATGAGTCTTCGGGCATGTCTTCAACACAGCCGGCAAAGGCCTTTACCCACTCGCCCGGAGTCTCGTCGCCGTCGACAACCTCAACCTTGACTCGTGTCCCATCCGGGGCCTCCAGTGGAGCGTCCAGCACCACAACACCGCCCTTGATCGTGCCGCCAACTTCCATAGAGCACCTCGATTCAAGCACCCTTGAATCTTACCCGGCAGTCACCGCGATTGCCAGAGACCCGGGTCAGCAACGAAGGATGCACGCGTTTCCGGACCTCGAACCGTTCCGCGAGTCAGCGTTCCCCGACCAGGTGGAGGAGGTCGGCAGCCCAGAACATTTCCTCGTCCTCCAGCGGCGGGGTGTCGGGCCCTCTGCAGTCGATATCGTCACAAAAGCAGATCGGACGCGACTGTTCACCCCGCTGGACAAGCCGACCAGCGGTCCGGATAATGCTGAGCTTGATTTGGAAGGTAACCAGAATCGAGGAACATTGAACATGGCAGGCAAAGCCCCCAAGAAAGTTGTGCTCGCTTACTCCGGCGGGTTGGACACGAGCGTGATTTTGCCGTGGATCCGCGAGACGTACGGCTGCGAGGTGATCGCCTTCGCGGCCGAGCTGGGCCAGGGTGACGAGCTGAAGTCGATCAAGAAGAAAGCCCTGGCCAGCGGGGCGAGCGCCTGCGTGGTGGGCGACCTGCGGGCGGAACTGGTCGAGGACTTCCTCTGGCCGATGCTCAAGAGCGGCGCGGTCTACGAGGGCAAGTACCTTCTGGGCACATCCATCGCCCGGCCGCTGATCGCCAAGGAGCAGGTGCGGATCGCCCACGAGTACGGAGCGGACGCCGTGGCCCACGGGGCGACCGGCAAGGGCAACGACCAAGTGCGGTTCGAGGTGACCTACATGGCCCTGGACCCGACGCTGAAGATCATCGCTCCGTGGAAGGATCCGCGATTCGAGCTGCGTAGCCGCGAGGCGGCCATCGAGTACGCCAAGGCCCGCAAGATCCCCGTCGACCAGACCAAGAAGAAGATCTACTCGCGGGACCGCAACATGTGGCACCTGAGCCACGAAGGGGCGGAGCTGGAATCGACTTGGAACGAGCCGCGGGATGAGATGCTGGTGCTGAGTGTGCCGATCGAGAAGGCCCCCAACCGCGGTGCGTACGTCGAGATCGAATTCGAGGCCGGCGTGCCCGTAGCGGTCGACGGTCGGCGTATGGACGGCGTAGGCATCATCGCCAAGCTCAACGCCCTCGGCGGGCGACACGCGATCGGGCAAATCGACCTGGTCGAGAATCGACTGGTAGGCATGAAATCGCGCGGGGTGTACGAGACGCCGGCCGGCACGATCCTCTATGCCGCCCGCGAGGCCCTGGAGAACATCTGCCTCGACCGCGAGACCTTCCACTACAAGCAGATGGTCGCCCTGCGTTACGCCGAGCTGGTCTACTACGGCCTGTGGTACTCGCCATTGCGGCAGGCTCTCGATGCCTTCTTCAACGCGACGACACGGAACGTCACCGGCACGGTCCGGGTCAAGCTCTACAAGGGCAACTGCCGCGTGGTCGGGGCCAAGAGCCCCAAGACGCTGTACATGCCCGATCTGGCGAGCTTCACCATGGGCGACGAGTACGACTCGACGGACGCCACGGGGTTCATTCGGCTGTTTAGCCTGCCGACCAAGATCACCAATCTGGTCGAACGGACCACGTCCGGCCGCAAGGGGCCGCGCAAGAAGCGGTAAACCAGCCCCCAACACCGGCAACGCGCCCCAGCGAGCTTGCGGAGTAAGAGACGCGTTCCAGCGAGCCCCGCGCGCAAGCGATGCGCCGCCAACGAGCCCCGAGCGCAAGCGATGCGCCCCAACGAGCCCCGAGCGCAAGCGATGGGACCGCGGAGCGTCAGCGACGTACAAGTTCCGGCATTAACGATAGGACGCTTGGGTGTGTACGTCGCTTACGCTCCACCGCCCCGTCGCTCGCGCTCCGGGCTCGTTGGCGCACGTCGCTGACGCTCTTCCATTCCCGGCGCTTGTGCTTCGGGCTGGTTATTGGCACTGCAGGCTCGTTGGTGTACGTCGCTTACGCTCCACCGCCCCGTCGCTCGCGCTCCGGGCTCGTTGGGGCGCACGTCGCTGACGCTCTTCTACTCCCGGCGCTTGCGCTTCGGGCTCGTTGGCGGCGCTCCGGGCTCGTTGCTCTGGGAGTAGACGCGGAATGCCGCCTCTACTCGGCGGGCTGAAGCTTCTCGCGTTCGCCAGCCCAGACGATCGCCGCGATGAAGTAGACGACCGTGGCCACCATGAGGCACTTCTTGTAAATGGCCATGTTCGCGTCATAGACTTGCGGGTCCGACCCGCCCAGGAAGACGAGGAGAGGCAAAACGATGCAGAAGGCCAGGGCCAGCAAGGCCACGGCGCCCGCCAACCAGGCTGTTGGCCCGAGGGCGGAAAGGCCCTTCTCTGGTGGAGCGGATGCTCCGCCCGTGCCCCTGCTATCGACCGGCTGCTCCACCACTTCGCCCGCGACCGCCTTAGCCCCCATAGCCGCCGCCAGCACGATGTAGAGAATCGCGGCTATAAACCAGCCCGGCAACCAGCGGTAGAACAGGTGCACGCCGAGGATCGCCATCGGCGAGCGCAGCGCCCCGCCGGTAAACTGCTCGATCGGGAAACAGATCACCAGCACCGCCGCCCAGCTAATCAGGGCCGCCGGGTTGAACAGCATCTTGCGTTTATCCGCCCAGTACTGCCGCAGCCCGAGCTTGGGAAAGAACCAGTGCTCGACAACGATCACCGCACCGATGGGCATCAGGGTCAAGCCATAGATGGCGACGAAATCCAGCAGTTTCATGAAGATGGCGGGGAAGAAGCCCGCCACGGTGGTGATGGCACCCGCGGCGAAAGTCACCTTCCAGCGCGGCCAGTTGGGCGTCACGATCTGCAAAGCCAGGCCGGCACGATAGATGGTCGGATTGGCGGTGGTCCAGCCGGCGATGAGCACGGCGAGCACACCCGCGGCGCCGGCGGCGGTGTCGGCCATCTCGCCGGGATTCAACCCGGCGGCGACGGCCGCGCCCATGACACCCGCGCAAATCCACGCCAAGAAGTGCCCCAGGTACATGCCAAGCGCCGAGTAGAAACCGTAATACCACTTGCGGGCATAACGGAACAAGGCCATGTCGGACAATCCGACGTGCATCGCCAGGTTGCAGAACCACCCGAAGAACACGATATGCCAGAAGCCCAGTTTCTCCATCAACTCGTAGACCACCAGGCCGCCGGCCTCCCTCTGAGCGAGAAAGGTCGTCCCCTTGCTCTTGAGCTCCCACCGATCGCCCTCCGGCGAGGACGTGGCCAGTTCCATCGCGGCGGGATCAACCTTGCCGGGTGCCTGCTTCTCGATCGCGCTACCCAGGCTGGCAGCGAAATCCGCGGCGGCGGGGTCGACGGCCGAATGCTCCAGCCGACATAGCTCTCGTTTCTGCGGTTCGCCCTTCCAGATGCTCGTCTCCGCGATTCGCCAGAGGTCGGCGGCACTGTTGAACTCGCCCAGCTTGGGCAGCGACGCCACCGCCCCGGCGATGAAAATCAGGAACATCCAGGGTGAGCACACGGAGGAAAACTGGCTGAGCTTCTTGAAGCCCAGGATGGCCAGCAGGACCACGACCGCCCCGACCCCCAACACGACGAGCACCCACCCGACGCTGTTGGGCAACACATCGGTCATCTCGGGATGCTTGATGTACGGGATCATGGGGATCTTGTTGAGCGCCATGATGACCGCCGATCCGGACACCCCGATCATCGCCGCCGCGAGGCAACAGTACAGCATGGCGTTGACGATATTGTAGATCACGGTCAGCCCGGGGCCGATGATGCGGCGGGCATACCAGTAGAGGGTAATGCGGGTCCGCACGGCGATCGGTGCGCAGATAAACGCCCAGGAAAGGACGGCCAGCAGGTTGCCGAGCACCAAGCCCCAGATCAGGTCGCTGGCACTGGCTCCCCATTGCACGAACAAGGCCCCGATGACAAACTCGGTGGCGGCCACGTGCTCGCCGGCAAATAAGCCCGCGAAACGTCTACCGCTATGAAGCTTGTCCTGGGTGACGGGCTCGCGTTCGAACTCGTACAGTTTATCCAGGCGAGCGGCCAAAGCTTCAGTGGTTACGGGGGCTGGATTGGACACGACTCGCCTCCCTTATCATGCGCGTGAGGCTCAATGAACAGTCGAGGGGGAAGGTTATCGTGACCCATGGGGACCGTCAAGCACCGGCGTCCCATCCGAGCGCGGCGGGAGCGAATCTGATGCGCTCCTTGGGTGCAGGCACAAGGCGGTCATCGCGGGAAACCCGCTCCCAGGGGCGACCCGCGGCCGTTCTCCCATGCCCGGACAGCAGCCCATTGCACCGATCCGGAATGTGCTGGGTGATCGTCCGGGGCGATTGATTGACGCTGCCGAACGCGTTGCATACCATGGCCACCCGCCGTACCCGCCGGGTGTGCGGAACGAAACCCGGGCCAGCGACCTCGCGAATCGAGAGCGGGTAAGCGTCTTGCCGGCCCCCTTGGAGGTATTACCCGCTTGTTCACTGACTTAATCCGAGTTCTGGAGTCTTTCGAAGGCCAGCGTGTCCTGCTGGTCGGCGACCTCATCCTCGATCGATACGTCTACGGAGACGCCGAGCGCATCAGCCCCGAGGCCCCGGTGGCCGTGCTGTGCAAGCGGAGCGAGGAAGAACGGGTCGGCGGTGCGGGCAGCGTGGCGACCAACCTGCGCGAGCTGGGCATCGCGGTGATGTGCTGCGGCGTCGTCGGGCTGGACGATACCGGACACCGGCTGCGGGCCCTGCTCGAAACTCAAGGGGTGGTCACCCGAGCCATCCTATCCGTGCACGACCGCCCCACCACAACCAAGACACGATTCGTCGGCTTGGCTCAGCACCGGCACCGGCAGCAGTTGATCCGGGTGGACGAGGAAGTTGTGCGACCGTTGTCCCCGGAAGACGCCCAACGCCTGGAAAGCCTCGCCCTGGCAACGATTGCGGATGTCGCGGCCGTCTGCTTGGAGGATTACGGCAAGGGCCTGCTCAGCGACAAGTTCTGCCAGACCATCATTCGGGCGGCGAACAAGGCTGGCAAACCGGTCTTCGGTGACCCTGCCCGACTCAGCGACTACTCCCGCTATCGCGGGGCAACCATGCTGACCCCCAACCGCACCGAATTCCAGCTGGCGACCGGGTGCGCCGACAGAAGCTTGGCGACCATCGAGGCCGAGGCCCCCCGCCTCTTGGAGCAATGCGAGTTGACCGGCCTGTTGGTCACGTTGGACCGGGAGGGCTGCCTCCTGGCCATGCGAGGCAAACCGCCGGTGCACGTCCCCACGCGGCCCCGTGCGGTCTACGACAACACCGGGGCGGGCGACGCGGTCCTGGCCATGCTCGTCGCGGCCCGAACCGCGGGGGCCACATGGGAACAGGCTGCCCAGCTCACCAACCTCGCCGGTGGGCTGGAGGTCGAGAAGTTCGGCTGCGTACCTGTCAGCCGCGACGAGGTCATCGCCGACCTACGGCTGACCGCGGGAGCGGCGGGAGGCAAGCTTCGCGATCGCCGGCAGCTTGTCACCGAGCTTGCTTTGCGACGCAATCGCGGCGAAACGGTTGTTTTCACCAATGGCTGCTATGATCTTCTACACGTTGGGCACATCCGCTTTCTCGAACAGTGCCGGCAGTTGGGCAACATCGTCGTGGTCGGCCTGAACTCCGACGCTTCCGTCCGGGCACAGGGCAAAGGCGACAACCGCCCCATCATCCCCCAAGACCAGCGGGCCGAGGTTCTGGCCGCCCTGCACAGCGTCGATTACGTCCTGCTCTTCGACGAGCCCACCCCGCAAGAACTGATCGAGACGCTCAACCCTGACATCCTTGTGAAAGGTGAAGACTGGGCGGAACGCGGGGTGGTCGGAGGCGAGCATGTGGAGAGTCGTGGCGGCCGAGTTGTCCTCTTGCCTCTGATTGAAGGCTGCAGCACAAGCGGCATCATCAATCGCATCCAGGGAAGGAAGTCGTCATGAATGATCCATTCACCGCGGGCCTGCTGGACCACAAACGGCTGGCCGAGTGGCTCCCAGGACAGGTCCCTTTGTTGCGGGCAATCGGACAGCTGCTGATCGAGGCCCTGGCCGCCGACCACCGGGTCTACATACTCGGCAACGGGGGGAGTGCCGCCGACGCCCAGCACATCGCCGCCGAACTGATCGGCCGGTTCAAGCTTGACCGCCGGGCATTGCCGGCCGTCGCCTTGACCACGGACACATCCGGCCTGCTGTCCATCGGCAACGACTACGGTTTCGACGAGGTGTTCTCCAGGCAGGTCGAGGGCTTGGTCAGGCCTGGCGACGTGGTCTGGGCCCTGTCCACCTCAGGCAACTCGCCGAACGTGATCCGAGCCGTCCAGGCGGCTCGCGAACGCCAAGCACGCATTATCGGTTTCACCGGCCGCGAGGGCGGGCAACTCAAGCCCCTCTGCAACCTGTGCTTTTGCGTCGATCATGAGGCCAGCGACCGTATCCAGGAAATCCACCAGGTTGCCTACCACCTGCTTTGCGGTCTCGTCGAGCGGCATTTCCGGAATCGATAAGCCTTGCCAGCTCCCGATCGCCTCCGTATATTCAAGCCATCGTGGACGACCAGCCGGTGCCTGGTCGATGGGGAACTATGGATTTCGCGGTTCCGCCTTGGCTTTGGCGGCCCGCGCCTTAGGGAGATCAAACCATGCGCCTTGGCCCTCGTCTGGTAACACTTCGGAACTGGCTGTACCTCATTGGGTCCGGCTCCTTTGTCGCGGCCAGCGGCATGGACTGCCTGCCCACAACCAGCGACATCCAAGCGGCGGTTGCGAGCAATGTCCTCGGCGCGATCACCGCCATTGTCGACGCCATCTTCCTGTCCATTGGCAACGCCCTGCTCAACCCGATTACGCCCGGCATCATTGGCTGAAACGCAACAGCCCGGGATCAGTGCCCCCATCTGGGACCCCGCCCTCGTGGCGTGTGGTCATGACTCCTGGCCTGGTCCGTCGCCTTGCGTGGACCGCAACAACTCCACGAACTTGGCGATGGTCGGCGTGAAAAGCTTCCGCTGGCGGTGGATGATGCCGATCGGGCGGCACAACCCGGATGCGGCCAAAGGTACCGATACCAAAGCCCCCCGCTCAACCTCCCGACGCACCGTCGGCTCCGGCAGAATGCTGACCCCCGCCCCGATCTGGATGGCTTCCTTGATGGTCTCGATGTTGTCGAACTCCATCACCACCCGCAGCACCACCTGATTGTCGCGCAGGTGCCGATCAAGTTCCTTGCGAATAATCAGATCGTGATCGAAGGCCACGAAGTTCTCGCCCCGCAACTGCACGATCGTCGCTTTCTTCAAACGAGCCAGGTGGTGGTCCGGATGGCAAACCAGCACCATCCTCTCAGACCTGAGGGAAAGCACGGTCAGCCCGCGGCTGGCCACAGGGTAGGACACAATGCCCAGATCCGCCTCCTCGTTAACAACCGCGTCGTACACCTTATTCGGCCTGAGGTACGCCAGCCGCACCTTCGCCTTGGGATAACGGGTCATGAACTCCTGCATGCATCGACTCATATCGTGAAGTCCAACGGAGTAGATCGCCGCGACGCGAATTACTCCGGCGACCTCTTGGCGCAGCGAGCGGACGCGGGCCTCGACCCCATCGTATGACTGCAGGACGTCCTTGAGCCCCTCGTAACACACCTCGCCCTCGGGCGTCAAAACAAACGGGCGCTTCGTCCGGTCAATGAGCTGTACCCCCAGCTGCTTCTCCAGTTGCTGCACCGCTTGGCTCACCGCCGACTGAGTGATGTGATTGAGGGTCGCGCAGCGAGAGAAACTCTGGCAGCGGACTACGTCGCAGAATACACGCAGCGTTTCAAGGGTCATGATCCCATTCTACTCCCTAGTATCAGAATCGGCTAATGTTAAGTATAAGTGATTTTATTCTGGACTAATCTTCACAATCTATTATACTAAGACATCTGTGACTTGCCTCACAGAGCGTGTGCTTCTGGTGAAGGCCGGCCTAGCATGAACCGCGCGGCGGGGTCTGCCCGACATGGGGGCTGGGTTCAGCCTTGTGGCTGGCCACCCCTGCGGACGACTGAGAGCACTGTGCCCGCCCACTGACAATGGGAGCAACCAACGCATGTCCTACGTGACCGACGCCCTCAACGTGGTACTCAAACGCAACCCGGGCGAACCCGAGTTTCACCAGGCTGTCCGGGAAGTTCTCGAATCTCTTGAACCCGTCTTCGAGCGGAACCCGCAATACCAGAAGCAGCGCATCCTCGAGCGCTTCACCGAGCCCGAGCGGGTCGTGCTGTTCCGCGTGCCCTGGATCGACGACCGCGGCAATCCTCAGATCAACCGGGGGTTCCGGATCCAGTTCAGTAGCGCCATCGGGCCCTACAAAGGCGGACTGCGGTTTCACGCGACCGTGAACCTCGGCATCCTCAAATTCCTGGCGTTCGAACAAATCCTCAAGAACTCACTGACCACCCTGCCCATGGGGGGGGCCAAGGGCGGGTCCGACTTCGACCCCAAGGGCAAGTCGGACAATGAGGTCATGCGTTTCTGCCAGTCGTTCATGACCGAGCTCTACCGGCACATCGGGGCGGACACGGACGTACCTGCCGGCGATATCGGAGTGGGCGCCCGCGAAATCGGATACCTCTTCGGGCAGTACAAGCGGATCACCAACCGGTTCACCGGCGTGCTGACCGGCAAGCGGTTCAACTGGGGCGGCTCGCTCATCCGCCCGGAGGCCACCGGCTACGGTGTCGTCTACTTTGCCGAGGAGATGCTCGCCCGACGCGGAGACAGTATCGAGGGCAAGACCTGTGCGGTATCCGGATCGGGCAACGTCGCCCAGTACACCGTCGAGAAGATCATCCAGCTTCGCGGCAAGGTTGTCTCACTCTCGGATTCCAACGGCACCATCTACGACCCCGCGGGCATTACCGAGGCCAAGCTGGCCTACGTCATGGAGCTCAAGAACGTTCGCCGCGGCCGGATCAAGGAATATGCCGAGAAGTTCCGCGGCGCCGAGTATCGAGAGGGCGTGCGCCCTTGGGGCATCAAGTGCGACTGCGCCTTCCCCTCCGCCACGCAGAACGAAGTCACCGGCGACGACGCCCAGACCCTGGTGAAGAACGGCTGCATCCTCGTGGCCGAGGGTGCGAACATGCCTACCGAACCGGAAGGCGTGGACGTGTTCATCAAGAACGACGTGCTCTACGGTCCGGGCAAGGCGGCCAACGCGGGCGGAGTCGCGGTATCCGGCCTGGAGATGGCCCAGAACTCGCAGCACACCTACTGGACCCGCGAGGAGGTCGACCGGCGGCTGCACACCATCATGAAGGCCATCCACACCAACGTGGCCCAGACCGCAGAGGAGTACGGCAAGCCGGGCAACTACGTGCTCGGAGCCAATATCGCCGGCTTCGTCAAGGTCGCCGACGCCATGATCGACCAAGGCTTGGTGTAAGAGAACGCGACGAGAAGACTCGTCGCCGCGATCGTCAACAGCATCGCGAGAGACAGAGCCGCGATCGTGAGGCAGCGGAGAGCACACGCACCGCTTCCTTACGGGCGCGGCTCTGTTCACGACGGGTGCCGACGTGATCGGACCCTGGATGTCGGCTTGCCGCTTTGCGGGCCACCTGAACCGCCTTGCGGAAACGCCGACAATCAGCGCCGTGGCGTTCGCCGTCGCGGCGCCGCGATCCGCTCCTCGGCACTTTCGCCCACATAGCAGACGACTTTCTGATTGAGGTTGTTGGCGTTCAGCTTGATCAGCCGGTCCTGGCCCAGATCGGCGGCGTCAATGACCCGCAACACCTCCGCCTGGGCACCGGCGTCGGGCAGCAGTCCGAGGAGCTTATTGGGGGCCTCTTGGAAGAACGCGTGATTCAACTGATTGCCCTCCCGACCGGGGAAGAGGGCCAGATACAAGATGTCCGCCTCGACCAACCCATCAAAGAAGTGCGTGCCCAGAGACACGTCGGGCACGAGATCCTCGCGCATCGCCACGATCTCGCAGAGGATCGACACCTTGTTGATCTCCGCGAACGAGACCGGCACGCCCAGCGACGGTGTGGTCGTACCCCACCGCCCCGGGCATCCTCGGCCCCTTCCAGGAACGTGGCGGGGTTCTGCTGCTTTTGCCGGACCCACCAACAGCCGTTTTGCACGAGATAGGCATAAAACACGTCGGAGCCAATGTGGAACGAGCCGTGGGGCTCCAGCAGCTCGCTCCATCGCTTATCCGTGTGTTCGAGGATCGCCCGGGCCAGCAACATGCCCACCAACTTGCCCCCGATGAGCCCCGTCCCGATCATCCGCCGCCAGATATCCAGCAGATGGTTGAGGTTGAAGTACCTCTCCGCCAAATCCAGAACCCGCTCATCGCGCGAGATAATCATCCTCAGCAAGGCCCGGGCATCTCACGGGCAGCCTCGACCGAGCACTCGCGGCGATGGGAGGGATCGACGGCCTCCTCAGCCTGCACGAAAGCCCGCGTCCAAATACCCAACCGCGTCCGGGCGGACTCCGACCCGCCCCACGGCATCGAGGTCAGAATCTCCGTGATGACCGTACTGCGTGTCACCGGCACCAAGGCGTCTCTATCAAGCTCGTGCAGCATGTGCATGGTGTGCGAATGCCGCTGCTGCACCTTGATCGGATGGACGTACAGCCTGCTCTTGTGACGGTAAACGTCCAGAAGAATCTGTGTCGTCTCGGCAATCGACGCGAAGGCGCGAAACGAGTGGTAGTTCTTGAGCACCGTGAAATACGCGATCCCGCCCACGTCGTAGACATACGGGCAGGTGAGCATGAAGAAGTTGCCGAGCATCCGGTCGCTACACCAGTCAACCGCCAGATCAGAAAGGCAATCAAATACGTGGTACCCGCGCCGCCCAGTGGCCTCGACGACCTTGTGGATGGCGGCGATGAGCTTCTCGAAGCCCTCCTCGGGGTGCAATTCGTGAATCTCGGCGTCGTCGGCCTCGGTGATCAACGGGGCGTGCTTGCCAAACCGGAAGTACACGAGCTGCTTGCCCGTCCGGACCGCCAATTCGCAGAACGGCTTCACGAAAGCCTGGTAGTCCGCAACCGCGTCGACCTGCCACAATGTCGTCACCAGGAATCAGACCTTTGAGCACCCGATCCAGCCCAACCAGTCCGGTAGTGCGTTGCATCCCGGTCATCGTCTGTCTTCTCCTGCTGATGAGCGCCCTCGCTCGCTCGAAATGCAGGATACCACAGACGCCGCTGAGCGGTAATAGGCACCATCGCAAGAGAATCGCGATTAGCACGGCTTGTTATCGACATTAGAACACGCTAATAGTGGCAATGTCCTGCATTGCATTCGCTAAACGCGGCTCCTATACTTTGATTCTTCGGATTGCGGCCGCCGGACAATGACGGGTGAGGCAAGGGCCGACATCCCAATCCGCCGCGTACGTCGGGAGAAACTCTGCTGATGTTTGTGATTCGTGAAGCCGAGTGGCTGGCACCCCAGGTACGCTGGCTGGTGGTTGATGCACCGCGCATTGCTGCCCGCCATCGACCGGGGCATTTCGTGATCCTTCGCGTCGTTGAGGACGGGGAGCGTATCCCCCTGACCGTGGCCCGCTCTGACTCTCAGGAGGGCACAATCACCCTGGTGGTGCAGGTCGTGGGCGCCACCACGGACCGGCTCTGCCGCCTCGAGGCCGGCGAGGCCATCGCCAATATCGCCGGTCCGCTCGGCAGGCCGACCCAGATCGAGAACTTCGGACACGTCGTGCTGGTCGGTGGGGGTGTCGGCACGGCGGTCATTTACCCGCAGGCCCTCGGCCTCAAGGCGTGCGGCAACAGAATCACCGCGGTCATCGGCGGGCGGAGCAAACCCTACGTCATCCTCGAAGAGGAGCTGGGCCGCACCTGTGATGCCGTTCTCCCCTGCACCGATGACGGCAGCCACGGATACCACGGCTTCGTCACCGGCAAGCTGCAAGAGCTCATCGCCGATACCGCCAATCCGGTCCACGCGGTGCTCACCGCCGGCCCGGTGCCCATGATGCGAGCCGTCGCCAACGTCACCCGCGGCCCCGGAATCCACACCATCGCCTCGCTCAACCCCATCATGGTCGACGGCACGGGCATGTGCGGCGGGTGCAGGGTGCAGGTGGGCGGCAAGATGATGTTCGCCTGCGTCCACGGGCCGGAGTTCGACGCCCACCAGGTCAATTTCGACGAACTCAGCGACCGGTTGACGGCATACCGCGATCAGGAGAAAGTCGCGTGGGATCATTTTCGCGAGCAGGCCGACCCGGGGCATATCTGCAAATTGGCGGTGCTGCAATGAATACCGCCGACCGCATGAAAATCCCGCGGCAGGCCATGCCCGAGCAAGAACCGCAGGAACGATCCCACAACTTCCAAGAGGTCAATCTCGGGCTGGCCACCGAGGCCGCCCGGCTTGAGGCCGAGCGATGCCTGCGCTGCCGCAATGCCAAGTGCGTCACCGGCTGCCCCGTGGGCGTGAACATCCCCCACTTCATGGAGGCGGTGGCCGAGGGCGACCTCAACCGCGCCGCGGACATCCTCTTCGAGAGCAACGTCCTGCCCGGTATCACCGGCCGCGTCTGCCCGCAGGAAATCCAGTGCGAAGCCCAATGCATCCGCGGGAAAAAGAGCACTTCCGCCGCCGTCGGATACCTCGAACGCTTCGTCGCCGACTGGGCACGCGAAAACCGCCCCGACCAACTCGTCCCGCCGCCCTCGACCGGAAAACGTGTCGCGGTCGTCGGTGGCGGGCCGGCCGGGCTCACCTGCGCAGGTGAACTCGCCAAGAAAGGCCACCAGGTCACCGTATTCGAGGCCATGCACAAGCCCGGCGGCGTGCTGGTCTACGGCATCCCCGAGTTTCGACTGCCCAAGGCCATCGTCGACGCCGAGGTGGATAAGCTCCGCCGCATGGGCGTCCGGATCGTCTGCGACGTGGTCGTCGGGCAGACCTATACCATCCGCGATCTGCTCGACGAGGAAGGTTTCCACGCGGTGTTCATCGCCAACGGGGCGGGCTTGCCCATTTTCCAGGGCATACCCGGCGAACAGCTCAAAGGAGTCTACTCCGCCAACGAGTACCTGACCCGCGTCAATCTGATGGGTGCCTTCCGTTTCCCGGCCAACGATACGCCGGTCATCCGCGCACCGCAGATCGCAGTGGTCGGAGGAGGTAACGTGGCGATGGACGCGGTGCGCACCGCCCGCCGCCTGGGCGCCGACCCGGCCACGCTGATCTACCGCCGATCACGGGAAGAAATGCCCGCCCGAGCCGAGGAGGTCAAACACGCGGAGCAGGAGGGCGTGGTGTTCGACATGCTCTGCAGCCCGGTCGAGATCCTCGGGACCGAAGATGGATGGGTCCGAGCGGTCCGCTGCCAGCGAATGGAGCTTGGCGAGCCGGACGCCTCCGGCCGACGATCCCCCGTCCCCATCGCAGGCAGCGAGTTCGAGATCCCCTGCCAAGTCTTCATCGAGGCCATCGGCACCCGGGCCAACCCGCTCATCACTCAGACCACGCCCGAGCTCAAGACCAACAAGTGGGGCTACATCGAGATCGACGCCAACAACATGACCAGCATTCCGGGCGTCTTCGCCGGCGGCGACATCGTCCGCGGTGCCGCCACCGTCATCCTTGCCATGGGCGACGGCAAACGCACCGCGGCCGCGATCAACACCTACTTGGCGAAGTGATGGGTACTGAGTGATGAGTACTGAATACTGAGTGCGACAGCCCTGCGCCTCCTCGCCTTCAGCTTTTGGCCTTTAGCCTTCCGGCTTCTTCCCCTATGCTTCCTGCCATGAGCGGCACCATGCCATCGCGAGCCGACCCGGAGCCCGGCCCCCTCGTCGTCGCTGGGGCCGGAGCGGCGGGGATCGCTGCGGCCATTGCCGCGGCGAGGCTGGGCCGGCAGGTGTGGCTGGTCGAGGCGCGCAAACGGATCGGAGGCACCGTCACCCATACCCTGATCCACACGCTCGGCGGCCTGTTCGACTCCACGGGCCGACTTCTCAACCACGGATTGCCGGCCGAGCTGGTCGAACGACTCAAGAACGCGGACCCAGCCACCCGCCCAAGACCCATCGGCAGGGTCTGGGTGCTCGACACCGACCCCCACGTCTACCAGCAAGTGGTGCACGCGTGGCTGGCCGAACTGCCCGCGATCACCGTCGTACATAGCTCGCGTATCGCGGGCGTCCACCTCCAGGACGGTCGTCTGACCGAGCTCGATCTCGCCACCCCTCATGGGGCGCGCGCAATCCACCCCTCCACCGTGATCGACGCCACGGGCACCGCGGAAGTTGCACGACGGGTGAACCACGCCTTGGTGCGCGATCCCGTGGCTCTGCCGGCCGGCGGCTTCATCATCCGCCTGCGAGGGGCCGTGCCCGACTGCCTCAGATTCCCCCGTGGGCTGGACCTAGTGCGGCAGCTTCGCCAGGCTGCGGCTCAGGGCGACCTGCCTCCTGAGTGCGCGACCGTCTGGCTGGACACCGGCCTCAAGGCGGACGAAATCTACATCAAGTGGGCGGTCCCCCTGCCGACCGACTGGCGCGACACCGGTGTCCAAGCCGACCTGCACCACCGGGCCGACCAAACGCGCGATCAGCTCGTCCGCTTCCTCCAGACGATGCCCGCCTTCGCACACTCACATGGCGCGGAGGCTGGTACCCTCGGCATCCGCGACGGCGGTCGAATCGTCGGCGACTACACGCTCACTGAGCAAGACATCAGGGCCGGCCGACGGTTCCCTGCCGCCACCGCCCGTTGCTGTTGGCCGATCGAGCTATGGAGCCCCGCCGGCGACGTCACCCTCGATTACCTGCCGCCGGACTCCTGGTATGAGATCCCGCCGGCCGCCCTGAAAGTGCGCGGCATCGCCAACCTCTGGGCCGCCGGTAAGTGCCTCTCCGCCGACGCCCGGGCACAAGCCTCCGCCCGCGTGGTCGGCTCCTGCTGGGCAATGGGTGAGGCCGCCGCCACCGCCGCCGCATCTTGACACCCGCGGCTCGCCGTGGCATCGTGCTTTGGCCATGAGGGCAAACGAATCCGATGTCCGGCCGGCAAGCGAGTCCGCAGCCAATCCCAGCACACAATCGCCCTGCCGGGAGAGGCCCGGTCCCGTGCCAGACATCCGATCGGGCCTGCGACTCGCACTGCTCGCGGACGCACTGATTCGCCTGTTCATCTGGTCGAACGCATTCATCGTCACCGCGTCCGCCTTCACACGGCTCGGCCTCTGGCCTCAGAGCGACCCGCTGCGCATGACCTGGGACACGGCCGGCCTGTGGGGCATGAGGCTGTCGCTCTTCGCGGTGATCTATAACCTGGTCTACGTGGCCCATCTCATCGTGCTACGGCTGCTCATCCCCACGCCGCGCGAGGGACGCTACTCGGTCAAGCCAGGCCAGCGGCCACCGATGCCCGTCGTCTGGTCATGCTTCATCGGTGCCCTCACCAAAGCACGCCTCGACCCGCCGTTCCCCGCGTTTCTCGTGCTGCACGTCGCCAACCTTCCCCCGATGTGCTGGCTGATGAACCGGCTCTTCGGCCCACGGTCACAGTCATGCTTCTATACCGAACCATACGTCCTCGATCCGCACCTTGTCGAGATCGGGCGCAACGTCGTCCTCGGCTTCAACGCCACCCTCGCCGGTCACTACGTCGAGCGGGATGTCGTCGTCTACAAGCGGACCATCATTGAGGACAACGTCGTGGTCGGCGGCGATGTGAAGATCCTCGGCGGAGTACACGTCAAGTGCGGTGCGGTGATCGGGGCCGGCTCCGTCCTGCTGCCCAACACGATCGTTGGCGAAAACGAATTCTGGTGGGGTGTGCCCGCTCGCAAGTTTCGCACCCTCGGGCCAGCGGAAGCCACCGCACCATAGGTCATCCACCCCATGAGCCACCCCGATTTCCGCCATTGGAGACGGCTCGGCATGAAATAGGGAATGTTCCCACACAATCAAGCGGCACCGAATGACAACCTTTCGCCAGTGCCTGCCACAAACCCCTAAAACACTTCAAATCAATGGATTACGACAACAGAAGCATCGAGGCGCACTCAGGTTCGCTCCGGGAGGATGCCGCCGAACGCATGCTCTCAGCAAGATAAGGGAATGTTCCCTATAGCGAAATTAACACGAATAACCGACAATACCATCGATCGCAAAACGAAGAAGAAGGCGATCATCTCTCCGCGGACGGCTGAGCAGGATGCCAAGCCCTTCGCGGGGAGCAATCAGAACCGAACCAAGCCATCCTGGCCGCTTACTCCACGACCCCCGACCGGCTGCCAGGATGGTCTTTTTTTGCGCCGAGCGCGGCGGCCGGCCGGCATCGAACCGGAGGGGTATAGAGAAAGAAAGCGGCCAGTAAAAGGCCCCCCGCCATCAAAAGCAGAAGCTCTCGGTTGGGTGAACTGGCGAACAGTTGCCGCCACGGCCAGGCAGGCAGCCAACGGCCAAACGAGGCCATCCACTCACCCAACGGCGATGGCGGCGACACCTCAACAGACACCGCATAGGCAGAGTTCGGGGGTAAATGGGGCTTCGCGGCGGCCAACTCTCCCATCGGCCACTGAACGATCTGCTCCGAATCAGAGCGGAAATTCAGATCCCGACGAACAACCCGCTCAATGACCAGCGGATCATCCCGCAGGGCATCCGCCCGGACCTTGTTCCTGGCGGACTGGCTCTCCAACTGGGCAATGGCGGCCGCCAGCACGGCCTCGTGCTCCCGGAGCTGCTCACCCTCCAACCACAACGGCACCAGCACACAGGGCGCAAACACCAACAGCGCCAACCCGGTCAGCACACAGAACATGATCGGGTGCGCCGCGCGGGCCACCCCCACATCGGGCTGCGGCTGGAACCCCTGGTGAGCCATGGTCGCACCTCCGTGCGCGAAAGCCCCTTGCGGTTCGTCGGCGATCACTTCCGCCAGAACTGTCCGCCGAACACCGCCTCATCCTGAAGATGCTCCTCGATGCGGAGCAACTGGTTGTACTTCGCGATGCGATCCGTCCGGCTGGCACTGCCGGTCTTGATCTGCCCGGCATTGGTCGCCACGGCGATGTCGGCGATGGTCGTGTCCTCGGTCTCGCCGCTACGGTGGCTAACCACCGCCGTGTAACCATTCCGCATCGCCAGACTGATCGCGTTGAACGTCTCCGTCAGCGTCCCGATCTGGTTGACCTTGATCAGAATGCTGTTGGCGGCCTTCTCCTTCAGCCCGCGCGCCAGACGCGCGACATTGGTCACGAACAGGTCATCGCCCACGATCTGGATGAGGTTGCCCAGCTTGGCGGTCATCTTCACCCAGCCGGCCCAGTCATCCTCGGCGAGACCGTCCTCAATACTACGGATCGGCCATTGGCGGCATTTTTCCGCCCAATATTCCGCCATTTCGTCCGAGCTGACGATGCGGTCGGGCGCGGATTTGAAGAAGCAGTAGCCTTCCTTGCCCTTGGCCTTGGCCTCGGTGTACAGCTCGCTGGCCGCCGGATCCAAAGCAAAGAAGATCTGCTCGCCCAGTTTGTAGCCAGCCTTCTCGACCGCCGTCGCGATCACCTCGAAGGCCTCGTCGTTGCTCTTGAGGTTCGGGGCAAAGCCGCCCTCGTCACCAACCGCCGTGTTGTAGCCCTTGCCCTTGAGCACTTTCTTGAGCGAATGGAAGATCTCCGTCCCCCACCGCAGGGCCTCGCGAAAACTCGGCGCCCCCCACGGCTGGACCATGAACTCCTGGAAGTCAACGTTGTTGTCCGCGTGCTTGCCGCCGTTGAGAATGTTCATCATCGGCACGGGCAACACGTGGGCGCCGATGCCGCCCAGATACCGGAAAAGCGGCAACTGGCTCGACTCGGCAGCGGCCTTGGCGGCAGCCATCGAGACCGCCAGCGTGGCGTTGGCGCCGAGGTTACCCTTGTTGGGCGTGCCGTCGAGATCCAGCATGGCTCGGTCGAGAGCCTCCTGATCCGTGGCATCCAACCCAATGACCGCGTCGGCGATCTTCGTACTGATGTTCTCGACAGCCTTGAGGACACCCTTGCCCAGGTACCGGGCCTTGTCCCCGTCCCGCAGCTCAACCGCCTCGTGCTCGCCCGTCGACGCCCCCGAGGGCACCGCCGCCTGCCCCGTGCACTCATTCGCCAGAATCACGGTCGCCTCGACCGTCGGGTTGCCACGGGAATCCAGAATCTCTCGGCCGCTCACATGGATAATTTCGGTCTCTGTGGACATGGGTACCTTGCCTTTACAATAACACTTCCACCGCACGAGGCTCGCCGCTACCGGCCCGCGCCGGCCGACGACAAGCTTAATCTACTGTTCCCGCGGATTTCGTCAAGGTTCCACAGACCCTGCCGGACGAACGACAAATCGGTTAGAATACCCCGCTCGCGATGAGCCGTCGTGATACGGCCGTGGACAAAACCACAAGCGGCGGGTAGCTAGGCAAGGACACACAACCGATCATGTTCATCGACCGTGCTGAGATTTTTGTCCGCGGCGGCAGGGGCGGGCGCGGCTGTGTCAGCTTCCGCAGGGAGAAGTTCCTGCCCAAAGGCGGACCCGACGGCGGCGACGGCGGGCGCGGCGGCAACGTCTACCTCTTCGCCGACCCGTCCATGACCACCCTGCTGGACCTCACCGGCCGGCACCATTGGATGGCCGAGAACGGACAGCCCGGCAAAGGCAAAAATATGACCGGGCGGAGCGGTCGAGATCGCATCGTCCGCGTCCCACCAGGAACCCTGGTCTACGATCGCGACTCCGGACGATTACTCAGAGATCTCGACCAACCGGGCATGAAGATCCTCATCGCTCACGGCGGCCGCGGCGGCAAGGGTAATCTGCATTTCACCTCCTCGCGGATACAAGTGCCTCGTTTCGCTCAGCCCGGCGAAGACCCCGAGGAACGCTGGCTGCGCATGGAGCTCAAACTCATCGCCGACGTCGGGCTCGTGGGCCTCCCCAACGCCGGCAAGAGCACCTTGCTCTCGAGGATGAGCCGTGCCCGGCCCAAGATCGCCGACTACCCATTCACCACCATCGAGCCGCAACTGGGCATCGTCGAGCTGCCCGGCTTCCGCCGATTCGTCATGGCGGACATCCCCGGCCTGATCGAAGGAGCTCACGAAGGCGTCGGCCTGGGCGACGACTTCCTCCGCCACATCGAGCGGACCCGAGTGATCGTCCACTTGATCGACATCCATCCGCTGCCCGAGCAGCCCAGCCCAACCGAAAGCTACCACGCCATCCGCCGGGAACTCGACAAGTACTCGCCCCAACTCGCGGCCAAGCCCGAGATCATCGTGGCCAACAAAATCGACTTGTCCGATACGCTCGATGCGGTTGAAACCCTGCGCGAAGATCTAGGCCGTGAGGTCCTGGCAATCAGCGGGGTCACAGGGACGGGGCTCGAACGATTGGGCGGCCGTCTCTGGTCGATGATCGAAGACGCTCGACTGACCGAACAAATCGCCAAACAGCAAAAGCCGATCGACGATCCCTTCGCCCCCACCGCCGCGACGGATCCGCCACCCGCAGCAGCCACACCTGGAGAATACCATCCATGATCCGCACTGAAACCAGCGTGCCGACCGATGCCTCGACCGGCTTGGTTCTGATGGACATCGGCAACAGCCGTGTTGCCCTCGCCACCTGGACCGGCGGCGTGCGTAGCCCTTCACAGCACTTGGCCGGCCTGGAGCCGCCCGCCGTCGCGCACAAAGTGTGGAGACTCTGGGAGACGCTCGCCTCCTGCCCGCGGCGGACACTCGTGGTCAGCTCGGTCTGTCCGCCGGTCGCCGAAGCCGTTCTCGCCGCCTGCCACGAGCAAGGCATCGCCCCGCTGCTCATGGTCGGTCGGGACATTGACTTGCCCATCACCGCCGACGTGCCGGCCCCGCTCAAGGTCGGGACTGACCGCCTCTGCGTCGCCGCCGCGGCCTATGCCCGCGTCCGTGGAGCCTGTGTGGTGGCCGACTTCGGCACCGCTCTCACCATCGACCTCGTCGCCGACAACAACGTCTTCCTCGGCGGAACGATCCTGCCCGGGCTGCGCTTGTCGGCTCAAGCACTCCACGAACACACCGCCCTCCTGCCGCTGGTTGAGATCGGCACGCCGACCGAGACGCTGGGCAAGGACACCGCCAGCGCGATCCGCAACGGCATCTACGCCATGATGGTCGGCGCCCTGCGCGAAATCGCCGAACGCTACGCGACGCAGATCGGCAAATGGCCCCCCCTCGTCCTCACCGGCGGCGACGCGGCGGCCATCGCCTCGGCCTGCGATTTCGTCGACCTCGTCGTGCCCGATCTCTGTCTCGACGGACTGGTGATCGCCTACCGCAAGGCGGTCGGGCTCTGCGATGACGACGATGCACCCGAATAACCCCTGCCAAGCCGCCTGTCTGACCCCGTCCACACCCGGTGGCATCGCCGTTATTCAAGTAGTGGGCATCAACGCCGCTTCGCTGGTCGCCCCGCTCGTGGAAACCCGCCGTCCTCTCGCGCCGACTCCCGCTGCCGCCGAGCGGCTCCAATTCTGCCGCGTCATCGATCATCGTGAGGTCGTGGACGAGGGCTTGGTCGCCGTCCGGTCCGTGCCCACGGGACAATGTGTCGTTGATCTCAACGTGCACGGCGGCCCGCGAGTCGTGCAACGCGTCCTGCTGATGCTCAAGAATGCCGGCGCTCATATCGTCGAGCCGAACGATCTCAGCGCGCACACGTGGCCCGCCGCCTCCCCCCTCGAACGAGAAGGCCTCCTGCTCCTGCAGCAAGCCGCGACACGACCCGTGGCGACTTGGCTCATCCGAGCCATGAACCAGTTGCCCGCGAAGATCGAAGCCCTGACCCACAACCTCCTCGCGGGCGATGGTCGCCAGGCCCAAAGCTGGCTGCGCTCCGCGTGCGAATGGTTCCCAAAGATGCGCTACCTGCTGGAAGGCATCCGCGTCACCATGCTCGGCGCACCGAATGCCGGAAAGTCGACACTCATCAACCACCTGACGAGACGGGACGCCGCCATCACCCATCCCATGCCGGGCACCACCCGGGATTGGACGGAACACCACGCGGTGGTGGACGGCCTGCCCTTCAGCTTCGTGGACACGGCCGGCCTCAGGCAAACCCGAGACCCACTTGAACAGGAAGCCATCCGTCGCGCCCAGCAGCAGATCTCCCCCGCGGACGTGGTCCTGCTCCTGATCGACCGGTCCGCCCCTCTTCCGCCCGATGGCCCGCTGGAGCTGTTCGCCGAAACACAGATGAACGCGCAAGCTCCACCGGTTCTCACGATCTGGAGCAAGTCAGACCTGCCCGCTCATCCATCCCACGGCTCGGCCGACGCCGGCCCACCGGCCCTCTCCATCAGTGCCGCCACCGGGGCCGGGCTCGAGCGTCTGGGTTGCCGGATCATCGAAACACTTCGGCTGGCGGGCTGGCAGGAGTCTCCCGGGTACCCCTTTACCATTCGACAGGCGACCTGTTGTCGGCAAGCGTTATCGGCTCTGGCCGACACGACGCCCGGCCTCGCCGAAGCCGCTCAATGCCTGCAAACCTTGGCAAAGGGGTAACTCCGCTTGAGAAGAAGCTCACTGGCCTGGGTATAATCGGATGGGAGGTCGGGCGGCCGATGCTCCGAAAAAGTGTTGAACTCGCCGCCCAGCAAGCGTAAAGTACGCCCCGCGAGGTCCAGGGAGCGGCGCGCCCGAATCGCGGCCGGAACCTCTCCCCTTGGCGGAGTGGACCCATAATGGCAGATGGTGTCAAAAGCGAAACTCAACTCGGTCGCCTCGCGATCGATCGGAAGCTTGTGACGGTTGAGGAGCTCAATACCTGCCTCGACGAGCAGAAGGCTCTCGCGGCTCAGGGCAAGCTTCTCAGCCTCAGCGAAGTACTGATCAAGCAAGGTTACGTCACGCGCTCGCAGTTGCAGCGATTGGGTGGGGACATGGAAGACTCGATCGCTCAGAAGATGCAGCAGATCCCCGGGTATCAGATCCTCGAGAAAATCGGCGCCGGGGCCATGGCTACGGTGTTCAAGGCCCGGCAACTGAGCCTCGACCGTATCGTCGCCGTGAAGGTGCTGCCCAAGAAGCTCGGGGCCGACCCCCAGTTCGTCGATCGTTTCTACAAGGAAGGGCGGGCGGCGGCCCGGCTCAACCACAATAACATCGTGCAGGCCATCGACGTCGGCGAGGCGGGCGGCTACCACTACTTCGCCATGGAGTTCATCGAAGGCAAAACCGTTTACGACGATTTGGCCGCCAACAGAGTCTACTCCGAGCGAGAGGCCCTCGACATCATCATCCAGGTCGCACGGGCCTTGGAGCACGCTTCGGTTCGAGGGTTTGTCCACCGTGACGTCAAACCCAAGAACATCATGCTGACCCGCGATAACGTCGCCAAGCTGGCGGATATGGGTCTGGCTCGCGAGACCGCCGACCGCAAGGCGGCACGCGACGAGGCCGGTCGGGCCTACGGTACGCCTTACTACATCAGCCCCGAGCAAATCCGCGGGGAGCTGAATATCGACTTCCGGGCGGACATGTACTCCCTCGGCGCAACCTTCTACCACATGGTCACCGGGCGCGTCCCCTTCGAGGGCCAGACGCCCGCCGCGGTCATGCACAAGCATCTCAAGGAACCGCTCATCCCTCCGGACCACCTCGTCCCGACGCTGTCCACTGGTGTGGGCGAGGTCATCGAGCGCATGATGCGCAAACGTCCCGAGGAACGCTACGAAAGCATGAGCGACCTGATTCACGACCTCGAATCCATTGCCCGGGGCGAACCTCCACTACAAGCTCGCAAGAACGTGGATCAGGGGCTACTCGAGCGTCTCTCTGATAGCACCACGCCCAAGCCCCCCCCGCCGCCGCCACCGCCACCGCCCCCACCGACCGTGCCCTTGCTCTGGGTCTTCATCATGGGAGCACTGCTCGGTCTGTCACTGCTCCTGAACCTGATCCAACTGCTGATCTGACGTTAACCTCATGCGCCAACGAAAGATTGTGCACCTTGGCGGCTGCGGAGAAGCCCTCAGACGCACCGAGCAGGCGTCTGTGGGGGCCTCCAGGGCAACTACCCGAGCTCACCGGCGGTAGAAACCCGAAAACAAAAGCTCAAGTGGCCTTAGCAACTGCACGACGAAGGATCTGAGAGAAAAACGTGGGCGAGGTCGCATTTTCCATTTGCTCTTATCGGTCCTTGGCTATATATTTGAGACGTATCGGGTGCAGTTCAGCCTGCTTGGTCCATCCGAAGACTTCGACACGATCGCAGCCACAGGCGCGGGTGTGCGTGGCGAAGGGGATGGCGGGCGAAAGATGAGGGTTCCTGCACGCAACGTATCCTCAAGGATGAGGCATACGGACTTCAGGCACGGAGGCATTCCCTTCCTCGCTGGGTAATGCCCCTGACATTCTGGCCGCGACCCCTGACAGGTCGGGCGTGTCACTTGGTCGGTGTGTTCTCGGGAGGCCGCCATGAACGCAGCGAAGCAGTCCGTCGATGTGTTGTGGAAGAAGTTTCTTAAGACGCGTGGAGACGTCTACCGGAATGCTCTAGTCGAGCAGTACGCCCCCCTGGTGCACATCCAGGCGGCGCGGCTGTCACGGAAGCTGCCGGCCCAGATCAGCTACGATGAGATTTGCAGTGCCGGCTACGACGGCCTGATCGAGGCGGTGGAAGGATACAACCCGCTCCGCAAGGCCAAATTCGAGACCTTCTGCCAACAGCGCATCATCGGTGCGGTGATGGACTGGCTGCGAAGCCTTGATCCTCAGTCGCGAACCGTCCGCACATTCGAGAAGAGACGGATGAGCGCGAGAGAACTGCTCGATGCCGAATTGGGCCGTCCACCCATGCATGACGAGATCGCCAAGCGCATGGGACTGTCTCAGGACCGCTATGACCAGCTCTCACGGATCTCCCAACTGGGCCGCGAGGTCCACTTCTCGGCCATGGACCCGCGGGACTCGGGCAGCCGCGGCCGATCCAGTGAACGGGCTTGGGACGTCGGCGACCCTCACCAGACCGACCCGTCGACGCGGATGGCCCGGACCATGCTCACCGAGTTCATCACCCGAGGACTCAGCCGGGAGGAAAGACTCGTCCTGATCCTGTACTATTATGAAGATCTCACCATGGCTGAGATCGGCGTCGTCCTGGACCTGTCCGAATCACGTGTCAGCCAGATCCACAAGGACGTGATCGGACGGCTCCGGGCCCGGTTCAAGGACAAACTCGAGGAAGAGCTGGTCGCGTAACATGCCCCGAAACATTCGGCTGCTGCTGGCCTACGACGGAACCGATTTCCACGGCTGGCAGACGCAGCCCGGCCTGCGGACCGTGCAGGAAACGGTGGAACAGGCGATCCGGCGAGTCGCTCGGCACCAGGTGATGCTGGTCGGGTCTGGTCGCACGGACGCAGGGGTTCACGCCCACGGCCAGGTTGCCAACTTCCATACCAGCCATACGATGCCCTGTGAGCGGCTCCACCATGCGATTGGTGGCCGACTGCCCAAGGATATCTCGATCATCCAGGTCAGCGAGGTTCCACCCGCTTTCTGGGCCTCGCGCGACGCGGTCTCCAAGCTGTACCGATACACCATCTACGCCAGCCACCACCGCCCTGTCGAGACGCTTCAACACCGCTACGCCTACCATTTCTGGCATCCGCTCGACGTCGGGAAGATGCGGGTTGCCGCCGAACTGCTCACCGGAGAGCATGACTTCGCCGCGTTCGCGACCCGGGGCAGCCCCCGACAATCCACGGTCCGGCGGATTTTTCACCTGGACGTATACCGCCACGGCGAACACGTCTATGTCGACGTGGAAGGCAACGGCTTCCTCTACAACCAAGTGCGGAACATCGTGGGCACGCTGGTCGAGGTCGGACGCGGCCACTGGCCCCCTGAGCAGGTGGTCGACATCCTCGCCAGCGGCGACCGCTCACAAGCAGGCCCGACCGCACCCGCCCGGGGGCTCTGCCTGCAATGGGTACGCTACGACCTGCCCGCCCTGGAAAGCCGCGAGGCGCAGCATGAGGGCGTCGAAGAGAATCTCGACGAGTCTGCCCCGCTGCCCAACGCCAACCCAACGCACCCCGTGGACAGCGAGCCATGAACATCTGCCACGTCATCACACGCATGATCATCGGCGGTGCGCAGGAGAACACGCATTTAAGCTGCGCCGGCCTGCACGATCACGGACACCATGTGACCCTGGTCACCGGCCCCGAATCGGGGCCGGAAGGCAGCCTCCTGGAGACCGCCCGCGCTGGGGGATACGACGTGCACGTCGTGCCCAGCCTGCGACGAGCGGTGCGACCGATGCTCGATCGGCAAGCTCGGCGAGAACTCACCGCCGTGTTCGGCGAGCTTCGGCCGCAGGTCGTGCACACCCACAGCAGCAAAGCGGGCGTGATCGGTCGGCTTGCCGCGCGCGACGCCGGCGTACCGCTCATCGTCCACACCATCCATGGCATGAGCTTCAATCGCACACAGCCGTGGCCCACCCGTACCCTGTACCGTCTCCTGGAGCGGTACTGCGCTCGCTTCACCGATCACATTGTGACGGTGGCGGACGGCCTGCGAGACCAGGCGGTGATCGCCGGGCTGGCCGAACCGGAGAAGTTCACCACCGTCTACTCCGGGATGCGTACGGATTGGTTCACCCCCGACCAAGCCAAGCGGGCTGCCACGCGGCAAGGATGGGGAGTCGAGGACACGGAGGTGGTGGTCGGCACGGTGGCCCGGCTGTTTCGCAACAAGGGATACGAGCAACTCATTCCGGCGATGGCGGAAGCGGCGCGACAGAATCCGCGGCTGCGATTCGTCTGGGTCGGGGACGGGGCTCAACGGGCGGAGTACGAGGCCCAGCTTGAACGCCTGGGTATGCGCTCGCGGGTGCACCTGACCGGGTTGATTCCCCCTTCGGCGGTGCCCGAGGTTCTCGACGGGATCGACCTGCTGGTCCATGCTTCGCAGTGGGAGGGGCTGCCGCGAGCGGCGGTACAATCTCTGCTGATGGAGCGGCCGGTGGTGAGTTTCGATATCGACGGAGCCCCGGAGGTCGTGCTCCCCGGGCAGACGGGCCTGCTGGTCAAACTGAACGACACCGCGGGACTGACGGCGGCGATGCTTCGCTTGGCCGGCGCCCCAGATGAACGGGAGCGCATGGGTCAAGCCGGCCGCGAGCTATGCCTGGCGCGGTTCGACTACCGGCGCATGGTGGACGAACTGGAAGCACTCTACGAGCGTCTGGGCGGGTGAATCTGGCCGTCAGGCTTGGGCCAGAGCGACGATCTTATCGAAAGCCGCCTCGTCGGCGATGGCCAATTCGCTGAGCATCTTGCGATTAAGACCGACGCACTTGAGCTTGAGAGCCTTCATGAATCGCGAGTAGCTGATCCCTCTCGCACGGCAGGCCGCCGTCAGCCGGGTGATCCACAGGCCGCGGAAGTCGCGCTTGCGGGCCCGCCGATCGCGATACGCGTAGACCCCTGCCCGCGTGATGGCGGGCATCATGGTGTGCGTCTGCTTGCTTCGCGAGGCCCGATAGCCCTTGGTAGCGGCGCGAATTCGTCGCTTCCGTCTCGCCCTGGCGGCCCCAACACTCACACGCGGCATGACCGTCTCTCCTTGTCGCAGCCCCTGTCGGGCCAAGCCGGCCGCCGCAGGGTCCGTCGTCTAATCCACGTTCACTTCACACCCGCGGGGAAACCAGGCTGATGCCCTCCCGCGGCCCACGAGGGGTATCCGACGCTACTCGCCCATGGCCTCCTTGGCCCGGCGGGCATCGGCCGGCATCAGCAAGACCGTCTGCCGCAGACGCCGACGACGTTTCGCCGACCGACTGCTCAACAAGTGGCCCCGAAAAGCCCTGTGCCGCTTGACCTTGCCTCGACCCGTCACCTTGACTCGTTTGGTCAATCCCTTGTGGGTTTTCTGCTTCGGCATCGTATCACTCGCTGTTGTGTCTCATCCTGGTCCGCCGGCCCTGGACGCGGGCACACGGGGCCCCCGCGGCCTATCCGCTTGCCCCCTAGTCGGCGAATCCAGCCATTGTACCCACCCGCCCGGGTAATGCAAGCTCAGTGTCGAATCCCAAAGCCGGCACATTCCCCGGTGGCCGGCGCCTCTCGAACCTCCCGGCCGCGGATGTACCCATACATCGCCCGATCTACCGCCGCCACAAGCCGGTCCAACTCGCCGGGCTCCCCTTCCACGACCAACTCAACCCGCCCATCGGGCAGGTTACGGACCCACCCGCTCACCGAGAAGCGGGCCGCTACCCGCTCCGTCGTGTAGCGGAAGCCCACACCCTGGACCGTCCCGCTGTACAGGACCGTGCGGCGAATCGCAGGCAGCGGCTCACCCATGGGCCATATCCTCCGCCCCCCGACGTCTCAGAAAACGGCAGCAAGTTGCCTGTCTTCTGGCGTCAGTTGCGTTTCTCGACGTCTTCGAGCTTCTGGCGGAACTTGTCGGCCTGGTCCTTCTTGAGGAGGAAGACCTCGTTCTTGCCTGCCAGGGCCGCGTACCTGCTCTGATCGGGGTCGCCTTCGGGGCCGGCCGCGGAAACGATCACTTCGATCCGGCGAGCATCCTGAAGCCCGATCGACACGCGATCCGTGCCCTCGAGCAAGCCATACCGCCCGAGTTCCGCCGCGGAGTAATCAACGTAGCGATGCGTCCTGATCTCCCGCAATCCGGTCAGGATATCGGTCACCTTCTGCTTGTCGATGGGGACAACCGGATCCTCCAGGTACCGCCAGTCATCACCGCTCTTGCGAAGCGTGAGGGTTCCATCCGGCGAGCGGAACGCGATCTCCACGACCTCGTCGTTCTGGAAGCGAGTGACCTGACGATCGCGCAGCTCGGCAGTCGCATCATCGAAGACGCGGTCTTCGACCACGTAGATCGTGTCGCTGTCAGGCAAGGCAGCATAGGTGGTACCGTCCTTGCGACTGAGGTGTACTCGAAGAGCGACAGGCGTGGCCACTGTTGGCGCTGCCGGCGCCGCGGGAGCGGAGGCCGGCTGGGTCTGGGCTTGCCGCTCAGCCAAGAGCTGGTGAAGCATCTTGGTGGCTACCGGGTTCTCCTGCGGATTCTTCTTCTGGAACTCCAGCAGCTCATGCAAGACCTTGATGTCGCGTTCGGGATCGCTCGTCGGCTGCGTGCCCGCAGCACCCGCCGGCTGCGTAGCCGCCACAGCCTGAGCCAGACGCTGTTCGAGCATCTGGGTGGCCAGCGGGTTCTCGTCGGGGTTGCTCTTCTGGTATTCCAGTAGCTCCCGCAGGACCTTGATGTCGCGTTCGCTATCGGCGGCGGGTGCCGTCTCGGCTGGTTGGCTTGCGGCAGCCTTGGGTTCTTCGCCGACCACCGCGGTCTCCGGAGCGGCCGCGGGCGGCTCAGCCCACAACACCAGCGAAACCTGCGGCTTATCAAGCCCGACGTCCGCCTTGCTACCCGCCGCGACTACGCTCTTGGCCGACAGCGACGAGAAATCCTGAAGAAGGTTCCGCACCGCTTCCTGGTCGGCGGGGGCCTCGACGGGCTGGCTCATGAACCACTGCGCACCCTTCTTGGCCAGACGCACACTCGTTGTGGCGACTCGCTCGATCTCGATCTCCTTGACCAATTCGCTTTTGAACGACATGACCAGCCGAGTACGGTAGGCAAGCGGCGGCTGGAGAAGCTGGGCCACAGCTTCTTCGCGGACGGCGGCCATCCCCTCCTCGGCGGGATTGCGGACATAGACCATCTTCCCGCTGGCGGTCGGCGGTCCAACCAAGAGCGTCACCGGCGTCAACTCGCCAGTCTGGTGCAACACGACCTTGGCCTGCGGACGGTCCCAATCGATCATCACCAGGGTACCGGACGGATCGACGAACTCGGTGGCCTGCATATCGCGCACCGCCTGAAGCAGGTCGGAAACGAACGTGTTGTCGGCTTCCGTCTGATCGTCGAAACGCCATTGCCCCTTGTCGTCGAGCGCGAGGGCCAGCGGCCCACCCGGCGTCTGTGCCTCGATCTTGCGAACCAGCGTGGTGTCCACTTGCACAAGGGCCTTGGCCCGCAATTGGGCAACCTCGGGGCTCAGCGAGTCCAGCGTATTCTGGCGGATGGAGAATACCCACGGAGCGGACTCCAGCCGAGCGAAGTAAGCTTCGCCCTTGGTATCCGTCGCCCCCCCCACCAACAGGACGTACGTGCGAGACTCGACGCTGGGTTGGGTATCGGCCGGCTGGGTGTCTGGATCACCCGGCTTAGCCTTGGCCGGCCGAGCCTCCTCCGTCTGCACTGTCAGTCGCAGACGCGGGGTTTCCAGGCCGTAGGGACGATACGAGATCGGCTCATCGTCCAGGAAGGAATCGACATAAAGGTTCGTCAGCGGCCGAAGCATCTCCTCCACTTTGCTCTTGTCCGCTCGGGCACGCTGCGGGCTTTCCAGAACAAAGGACTCGTCGGGCTTGCGAACCAGCTCGAAATGGCGCATGCCCTCGGCTTTGACGTGGCGAACGTCGCCGAGGTTGAACTTGACGACTCGCTTGTCACGGTAACTCTCCAGCCGCTTGTCCAACTGACGCGACAGGTCGGTCTTGGCCAGGAAGATGGTCGCGGAGTCAGGCCGCTGAACGAAGTTGCCCGTCCCCACGGGGGCACGCGCGCCCACGCGCACCTCAGCAAGGGCCTTGCCTTGCTTGAGTAACTTGACCGTAGCCACCGGCTTATCCAGCCCGCTGACCGCACCGCTGGGCCGATCCGCACTGTCTTCGGAATACTGGCGATCGTACTTGATTCCGGCGACGGCCTCGGCCAGGGCGTCGACCTCGAAGCGAGCGGCCGGCGCCTTCAGCGGAGCCTCCATATCCCACTCCTCACCCGCCGAGCGGACAAACACGAGTGTTGTCCCGTCGCGACGGATGAGCTCGATGCGGTCGAAGCCTTCCGGCTTGGGATCGAACAGAGCGCTCTCGGCGTCGGCGGCCTTGGCCTCCTCAACCTTGGGCGCCCACGGCTTGATCACAAGGACCATGATCCCAGCCAGGACACAGACCAAAGCCAGCCCTAAGGTTGTTTTCGTATTCATGGTTGCCTATTTTCTCCGAACAAACCACATGATCACACCAGCCCCGACAACGGCCGCCGTCCAGGCAAAGTTCATGAACCAGAGGAAACTGCGACTGCCAGGCTCGATGGGGCCGACGATTGGCACTTCCGCCGGGCCGGCCGCAATGAGGTCCGGCCGATCCGCCAGCCAGTACAAAGCATTGACGAAGAGATCCACATTCTCCGTCGGCGGCGGGTCGGTCATCAGCCGGGTCGCCTTCTCACCGAACCGCACGACCCGCTGCTGCAGGTAGTCGTCGCGGACCGACAGCGCGTTGCCCATCACCACGATCTTGCTGTTCTTGTCGGAGTTCTCGCCCGACAGAATCACCGGGAACGGCGGGGCTACGGCTTGCTCACTGCGAGTGAACGAGCCGTCCCGCGCTCCGGTCTGGAGCGCCATGAAGATCCGCTCGATATCCTGCTCCGCCCAGAGATCGGTGGCTCCCTTGGGGGCCTCGAGCACCGGCTGCAGCTTGACATGCTCGGGCACCTGCTCGGCGATGTTGATCGGGCAAGCATCCTTGATAAGCATCCGTCTGGCCCGCAGCGGGTAGCCGATAGCGTGCTCGGTGAAGCTGTTGAGCTGCATGTACCACCACTGAACGACGTTGATCCCGTAGCGGCCGGGCTCCCGGCGATCCACCACGCCGCGGATAACCCGTCGCTGCGTATCGACGTCCACGCCCCAGTCATCCCGCAGGATGGGCCCCCAGCCGTACTCGATGGGTGGGCCAAACTGCATGGGCTGCTGCATCCACAGAGCAAGGAAGAGCCCCCGGCCTTTCTCGCCGAGCACCCGTCGTGCGATCTCGGCGTCCTGCGGTGTGAAGGTCTTCTGCTCGCCCGAACGCATGAACGGCGGCGGGGGCGGAGGCGGAGGCAGGAAGATATGGATGATCGGGACGCCTTCCTCCGTGGTCGGCAATCGGTCCTTGGCTCCCTCCTCCGCCAGGTTCCACTCTTCCACCTTGAACTGCATGGCTTCGAGTTTCTCACGCAGGAAGCGGATGGACTCCAACGGCATAGGCCCGGTCATGGGTCTCTGCATCTGCCGCATCTGCGGGGGCACCTGCTCCTCGAAAGTGACCAGGACCACTTTCGCCACGGGCTTGTCGGCAATCATGGCCAGCAGGGCGTTGGATACCGCCGTGTCGCCGTCGAATACGCGCGGCGTGGCCCCATCCTCGGAACCTCGCATGCCGCCCATCGGATCAGCGAGCGGCCAAGTCTCGTCGAAGGTGATGACCTTCACCTGGTCGCCGCGCTCGACCACGATGATGTTGTCGTCCCGCAGCCGGGTCGCGATTTCGTCGAGCTTGAGTTCCGGCAATTCCGAAATCTTGGTCGCGATCTCGTTGAGCCGCGTGAGCGGTTTGCTGTAGATCTCGCCCTCGCCGCCCCTGGCGAGGAAGTCCTTTGACGCATCGTCGACCCGCGCCGCCTCATCAAGGATGGCGGTCAGGGTATCGCTCCACTGCTTGAGGTTCTCGCCGACCGACACGCCGATGCCCCGAAGCTGCCGAACCACGTTCTGGAGCTGGTCCAGCGGAATGTTGGGCTCCTGCAGGATGCGGCGAAGCTCACGGCCACTGGTGCTGAGATCCTCCGCCGTGGAGGTCAGCAACATGGGCAAATCCATCACGAAGATACCGCGCTGTACCTGCCACTTGGGATATTGCCGGATGGCGGGATAACTGGCGACGAAGGTATCGACCCGACGGGCCTCCTCGTTCAGCCAGTCGGCAAGCTGCAAAGCCGCCTTGGCGAACTCCTGGAGCGTCGGCTTGGGATCCTCCGGAATGCTCGGATCGGTGGGCTCGCCGGCGATCTTGCGCAGCTCGGCGAGGCGTTCGGCCAAGTCGGCGTTGCGTTGCCGAGTCGTCTGGGCAAACTCGTTGCTCGGGTCGCCAAGGGCTTTGACGAGCTTGTCCATCTCCTTGAGCCAGTTCTGGGCCTGCTCCAAGTGCCGCTTCAACTCGTTGTTGGCGTCGCGAATCTTGGTGTTGGCTTCCTGGTATCGCGGCAGACCCTCACCGCGGACGAGGTCATCCACATCACGACGGGTATCCTCGATGTTCTTCAGGTCTTTCTGCAGGACGGCGGCGATGTTCGCGAGCGTCGAGAAGCCCGACAGCCAGGCGTCGCTGTTGAGCAGCCCGGCAATCATCTCGCGCTGCGGGCGGAGCAACTCCGCCAACTCGCCCCAGACCGCCTGGGCCTGGGTGATGACCTCGTCGTACTGCGCCGCCGCCGTCCCGAACTTCTTCTGGATGCGGTCGCGCAATTCCGCTTGGTCGTTGCTGCTGCGGATGTGCTGCACGGTGGCGGAGCGTTTGTGTTCGCGGATCTCGGTGCAGAGATCCTGGACCTTGGGGAAGAACTCCTTGCGGGCGGTGCCCGGGGCGTCGGAGGCGTACACCGTCGTGATGCTCAGGTCGTCGCCCGCCTGGTCAAGGACTTTCTTGGTACGATCGGAGATACGATGCCCCGCAAGCCCGCCGCTCAGGTCGGCCCGCGTGCCGCTGTGGTGGGCCAGCAGATTGACCGCGACCAGCAGGAACACCGCCAAGAGCACCATGACCGCCACGTTGGTTCCGAAGAACAGGCGACGGCTCGCCGCACTGGGATTGGACACGTCTTTTACCGCCATCGTCGAGACTCCATGACTTTCGTGGCCAGGAACAGGAAGAAGATGATGCCCGATCCGAGGAAGATGACGCTCCTGGAATCAATGATGCCCTTGGTGAAGTCCGCAAAATGCCAGAAGATATTGACATAGGCACACACGTTGCGGAGCCAGGCGTAACCCGCATACTCGGCGCCGGCATCGACCAGGAAGGTGAAGATCGCCAGGATGATGATCGCCAGAATCGCGGCCAGGAGCTGGTGCCGGGTGCAACTGCTCGCGAAGATCCCGACGGCGATGAACAACCCGCCGAGCAGGATCATGCCCAGGTACCCGACCAGCACCACCGTGCCGACGGGAGCGGCGTGCGAGGCCATCAGGACCACATGCAACAGCGTCGCGGCCAGGAGCACAAGGTAGAACAGCATCGCGCCCAGGAACTTGCCCACGACGACGGCGGCGTCGGTGACCGGCGCGGTCATCAGCGTCTCGATGGTGCCGTTGGCGTAGTCGTCGGCGAGGGATCGCATGGTCAGCAACGGCAGAGCGAAGACCAGCAGGCCCGCCATACGCTCCATCAGGGCTCGCAGGCTTGCCTCCTGCCCGGGCACCAGGGTCTCGTTCATGAAGAACCACCCCGTCACCCCAAGGAAAATCGCCCCAACCACATAGGCGATGGGCAAATAGAACAAGGCCGCCAACTCGCGCTGAGCGAGGGCCCAGACCATGGTCAGGCTGCCTCCCCCTGTGCTTGTATCGGGCCCCGACCGCATCGCGGCGGCCGCGCCCCCCACCGTCTTGATTCCCGCTTGCGTCTCAGATGACATGGTACTCGAACCTCTGTATGACTAACTCGCGGCGACCAGTTTCTTCGGGGCCGCCCCTTGCGCTATCTCATACTCCGCAGGCTTCCCGCCCAAGCCGACCAGACGAGCCTTTCGGGGCCGTTCAGAGCGTCGGCGAAATCGCGAGTCACTCGGCGGCCTCGGCTCCGGCCGCCTTGGCGGTGATCTGCGTGAAGAACTCCTCGAGACTGCCGACCTCGAGCCGCAGTTCCCGCAACCCCCAGTTGCTCCGGGCAGCCAAGGCGGCAATCTCCTCGCGGACATCGCGGCCCTCGTCGCTGCCGATATGCAACCGGTTCCAGCCGTCGGCCGCGTGCACGTCCACGCTCTTCACGCCGGCAATCTTGCGAACCCCGTCCTGCACCTGCTGGACCGGGCCGCGAATCTCCGCGATCAGCCGCGAAGCCCCGACGATGCGATTGCGCACCTCGCCGATCGAACCGCTCGCCCGGATCTTGCCGCCGGCGATGATAATCAGCCGTTCGCAGATCGCCTCGACTTCCGGCAGGATATGCGAACTGAGGATGATCGTGTGCCGCTTGGCGAGATCACCGATAAGCTGGCGAGTCTTGCGGATCTGGTTGGGGTCCAGACCGATCGTGGGCTCGTCAAGGATCAATACCTGGGGATCATGCAGCAGGGCATCCGCCAGCCCGACTCGCTGCTTCATGCCCTTGGACAACTGGCCGATCGGACGTTGGATGAACTCGCCCAACCAGCAAGCTTCGGTGACGCGGCTGATGGCCGCCGCCCGATCACCGCGCGACATACCGCGGAGCTTGCCGCGAAAATCGAGGTACTCGCGCACACGCATCTCCGGATACAGCGGGTTGCTCTCGGGCAGGTAGCCGATCCGGCGGCGGACCTCCATGGACTGGGTCAGCACGTCGTACCCTGCGACGGTGGCCGTCCCGCTGGTGGCGGGGTGATAACAGGTCAACACGCGCAGCGTCGTGCTCTTGCCGGCCCCGTTGGGCCCCAGGAAGCCGACGATGTCACCCTTCTGGACACTGAAGGAGACGTTGTCGACCGCCTTGTGCGCTCCGTACGTCTTGGTGAGTTGTTTGACTGTGATCATGTTGTCGCCGGTTCCCCAGTTTGACCCTGAACCTTTACGCCCGGCCCGGCCGATGAGCAGGTTGCACCCGCCATCCGGCCCAGGCGATCACCTTGCGGCGGCCACCAGCAGCGCCGACACGCATAACTATCTGTAAAGAATAAGGTTGCGAAGACCAGACGGTGACCTCGCCAACCCGCGTCGTTGCTAGCTACGCTACCAAAGCGGCCTGGGTTCGCGCCACAGCAGAAGCCTGCGGATCTTTCACCGTGCTTCGCCTGCCCACCCCCGCCGCAGAACACTCCTGATTAGCGGGGATACGACGGAATGTCAAGCCCCGCAACGGCTTGAGCGCCCATAAGGGGTGCATCCGCCGTTCCGTGGCAAGTTGCCAAAGGCGAAGTATCGAGGGTGGCATGGGTCGGTACTCCGACCCGTGGCCAAATGCGGACAGCCACTGGTCTGGGTACAGACCAGTGCCACCCAGTGCCCCCGAAATTCGGATGCACCCCTTCGCCTGCGGGGCGGCCGTGTCGATCAGCCGGCGGCGGCCAGGGCCTCCTGGATGACCTTGAGGCCGGTGCGGGCGACGGTGGTCGGGTCAGGGCTGTAATCGAAGGGCTCCAGCGAGATCCAGCGGTGGTAGCCGGTAGCCACCAAGGCGGCGACGGCTTGCTTGAAGTCGATGGCAGCCGGCTCATTCGGGCCGATCGGCATGCCGACCCCTTTGCCGCCTGCCTCGTTGGCGTGGAAGTGCTTGGCCCGTGCACCGAACCGCTGGATGGTCGTCAGCACACCCTCGGGCATGAACGACATGGCCTTGGTATCGAGCATCACGTCGATGTTCGGGTGTCCGATCTCGTCCGCCAGCCGGGTCGCCTCATCGAGCGTATTGACGAAGTTGGTCTCCGCGGGGGCCAGGGCCTCGATACAGAGCGTGACATCGCGGGCGGCGAGCGTGTCGCCGGTCGTCAGGAACACCTCCTTGGCCCGCTTCCAGCCTTCCTCGAAGGTGTTAGGCGGCTCGGTGCTCCGCTGCTTGGGTGATCCGAAGATCATCACCCTGCCGCCGAGGTCGCCGCAGAAGTCCGCCAAGTGCTTGATGTAATCCGCCGCTTTCTGGCGAACCTCGGCGTCCGGGGTGGTCAGGTGCAGTCCCTTGGGCGAGACGAACAGCCAGTGAAGCCCGACGATTTCGATGCCGGCTTCGGAGGCGGCCCGAGCCATCTCTCTGCGGCGGTCGGCGGATATCTCCCGCACATCGTCGGCGATGGTGAAGTGAGCGAGTTCCACGCCATCGAAGCCCAACTCGCCGGCAAGCCGGATCACATCTTCGATCGGCTGATCCCGCCAGGGCTCGGTGCACGTCGCTATTTTCAGCCGGGCGGTCGGCGCGAGTTGTTCGCTCTGGTCCACGCCGGTTTGCGTCGCGGCTTGGTCGGCCGGTTTCTTGGCCATGCCGTCGGACGGCTTAGATCGATCGCACCCTGCTAGCATCGCTGCCGCCCCCGCGGATGCCACTGTTTTCAAGAATGCCCGCCGCAGGATGAATGGATCCGGTGTCATGCGATTTGCCTCTGGTGCCACGCGCTTGTCCTTGCGGATGGGGTAACCCTGGGCTCACCCGCCGTCCGCAATCCTTATGCCTCGGTATCTTAGCGGGCGGCCAAGACAGGGGGTAGTCACGGCGCGGACTCGGGTACAGAGAAGCGCCGGACGGCTTCGAGCAGTTCACGTGGATCCCAATGAATCAGCGAATGAGAGTCTCCCGCAATTGGCGGTAGGACTCGTGCAGCTCAGGGGCAGCCTGACGGAAATTCTCCTCCGACTCATAGGTCTGGACCATCTCCGCACTGCCCTGACGCAGGTGAACGGTGATCCGCCCGTCGGTGTGCAGCTCGAAACGTATGGGCGGCTCCGCGGTCTCGGGCTGCGGTTGCGGCTCTGATTCCTCGGGCAGGGGCGCCTCTGGCAGCTCGAGTTCCTCCATCGGCCCCTGGAAGAACCGGTCGTACCATTCACGCCAGCGCTGATCCCACTGGCCCTCGCGGATCGCCGCTTCAGCTTCGGCTCGCCATCGCCGGGCATTCTTGCGGAACTCGTCGATCTGCGCCCGCCATTCGTCGAGCGATTTCTCCAGTTCATCCCAACTGCGGCTATCGTCGGGTTTGGGCAGTCTCGGGGGCCAGGACCATCGCCCTCGCGGGTTGGGGCGACGGAGAACGGCCCGTTCTTGCCGCGACGACTCCAGCAAGTCGTTGGCCTCCGGATCAACCTTTCTCAGCTCTTCGATATCACGATAGGTTTTCACCTCGGCCGATCGTTCGCCGTCCGCATCCCTATACCTTTTGACCACGACGGTGCCGTCTGCATGGCGCCGGACCTGCAACACGCTCCCATCCTTCTGCACCCGTCGGCACTCCACGGCCTCCTCGACGGGCTCGGGGAACAGCCGGTCGACATACTGTCGCAGTTGACCGGTCCAGCCAGGCCCCGGCGGTAGCGGGCCGAGATCCTCGACCTCCCAGCCTCCAGGGCCGCGTCGCAGAATGCGGCCGTGCAGTCCCGGTGCGGCCATGGGCGGCTCGCCGTATTTGAGCTCCTGTGTCGGCCAGTCCTCCGGCTGGGCGTCCAGCCGAATCTCGACGGCTATTCGCTGACCCTCACGGTACAGGGTCAGAGCCAGAACGTCCCCCGTACTCTTGCCCTGCACGACGCGTGAGAAGGCACGCACGTCGCTACTGATCGCCTCGCCATCCGCCTCCACGAGCACGTCGTACTGCCGCAATCCCGCTTGGTCCGCGGGACTACCCACGAACAGGTTTCGTACCATCAGACCCTCGGCGAGCTTGAGCTGGCTGGCGAGTGGGGGAGGCACGGGCTCAAGCTGTACGCCGATCCACGTCGGTAATCGGGAGGCCAGCGGCTGACCGCTGAACGCTGAAGGGCTTGCGAGCAGGCAGATCGCCGCGCTCGCGGCAACAAGTGATGGGACGGTTCTCATGGCTTGATCTCCTCAATCGGCGTACGGCGTCTTCTACCGGCCGCAGGATGGAGTCCGTGGCTCATCAATCCGCATTGCCCGTCTCGGGTCAGTAGGTCACGCTGACCGGCGTAACCCGCAGCGGCGGTTGTTCGACCTCCAATAGGTACACGCTTCGCGTTTCTTCATCGATGACCCCAATCACGCGATGTGGGTTGGCTTTGGCTGAATCGAGCAGTTCCATGTGTGACCAAGCGTCCATCGTTCGGGTGTCGTCAGCCGCCAACGAAGGAGCCGTTCCGGATTCGCTGCGGGGACCCTCGACCCACATGCCCGGTTGTTTGTCGGGATTTGGTCCCTGCGACCCGGGCCAAATTGCCACGCGGGCCAGACCGGCGGCAAGGGCTGCGCAGGCGGCCGCCGCGATGAGCCATCGGTTCCACGACCATCGGCGAGCCGTGTGTTGTGCCGGCAAGGGTTGGGCGGTGGTCCAGTCGGTATCCTTGCCAGCCAGGGCGTCGTGCAGCACCCGGCCGGCGACGGCGTCGTTCTGTTCCAACTCGGCGAGCAGGGCACGGGCCTGCGGCGATTTGATGAGCTGTTTGTCGAGATCCAGTACCTCGGCCTCAGTCAACTCGCCGTCGAGTTTGCGGTTTATGAGTTGTTCTGTTCGCTCGTCCATCGCAATCCTGTCAGTTTTCAGAGGTCGCGAGCCAACTCGCGCCGGCCGCCACGGCGAGGCGATTTTGCGTCAGGTCTTGCCTTTCAGCGCCTCTCGCAGCTTTCTTCTCGCACGCACCAGCCGGGTCTCCACTGTGTCCGCCGGCAGCCCCAGCAGACCCCCGATCTCCGCGTAGCTCCAGTTCTCCAGGTGCCGCAGCACGAAGGGCTCGCGGTATAACGCTGGTAGCTCCGCAATCGCGTCCAGCACCAGCGTCTGCTCCTCCTGTCCGGCCAGCACGGTCTCGGGAGGCTCGTCGTGGCGACGAAGCTGGCCCGCGCTCGTGACCGCCTCGACCAGCGTCCGTTGCCGCCGCCGGCTTCGGAGGCTGTCCACGGCGGCATTGCGGGCGATGCGATACAGCCACGCTCGCCAGCGACTCGGTTCCGCCAGCCGTGGTGCCTCCTGCCAGACCCGCAGCCACACCTGCTGGGTCACGTCGTCCACGTCCGCCATCCGCCCGCAGACCGCGAAGATGACCCCGCGCACCCAGCGGCCCTGTCGCCGCATGAGTTCCGCCAGGGCATAAGCGTCCCCGTGCCGAATGGCTTCGACCACCGGGATTTCCGGGTCGAAGTCGGCCGTCGCCGGGCTGCTGGATCGGGCACCGTGTTTCTCCATTGTTCCGTCATCTTAACAGACGGTTCGCGTGGGCGAATCCTGTCAGGAGGGGTGCGGCTGAAGGCTGAAGGACGCGTGGGGGGCGGTCGCGGTGGCGGAAGTGTCCTTGCTGCCTTGATTTAGCACCGCGGTTTGAGGATAATGCCGAGGGGACGCGGAGACAGTGCCGGGGTAGTGCAACCTGCTGCGACATCTGGAACAGACCGGTTTCTGGTAGGGACCGGTCGCCCGGCGATGTTATGATTTTTCGGGACTCGGAGGCGACAGACATGAAGGTCCAGGGGTGGTTGGTGGGCAACAGCGGAGAGGCTTCAATTCGTACCCCGACGGCGGGGGCTGGTCTGTGCGTTTTCGTTGCCGGGCTGGTGGCGGCTGTGCTGGTGCCGGCGGGGCACACTGCTTGGGCGTGGAACCCCGCCGCGGGCGATTTCTCCAAGGTAGACCCCGCGGATGTCCGCATCGTCAGCTACAACACCTACCTGCAATTCATCAAGGAGCCTTCTAAGGATGCGGCATTTGCTCGTGTTCTCACGGCTTTGGATCCAGACATCATCTGCTTTCAGGAAATCGTCTCTTCTTTGACCGCCGGTCAGATCGTCTCGCGGCTACAGAGTGTTTTACCGTTCAGCGAAGGCACATGGCAGGTGCACTTGGGGCTCTCTTCAGGCAGCCGGGTGGTCCTGGCGTCACGCTATCCGCTGGACCTGCGACGGACGGACACGGTGCCTGCCGCGGGTATTCGTGGCGTGACCATCGCCCTGGCCGACCTGCCAGATGAACATTATCGGGCCGACCTGTATCTGTTGGGCGTACACCTCAAAGCGGGCGGAACGAGCAGCGATCAAGCGAACCGCCAGCGGAGCGCCGACGCGATTGCCGCCTGGTTGGGCATGGTTCGTCAGCCAGGCGGCTTGGTCACCCTGGCGGCCAATACCCCGATGGTTGTGCTGGGCGACTTCAACTTGGTCACCGGCCCCCAGCCCGCGATCACTCTGCTCACCGGTGATATCCAGGATGAGGCCACCTATGGCCCTGACGTCAAGGGCGATTGGGATAGCTCGGACATGACTGATCTCACTCCGGTTGATCCCTTCACGAGCAATGAGAACACCTGGAGAAGCGATCGTACCAATCCCGCGGACCGTCTTGATCGATTCATGTACACCGACAGCGTTGCTCCAATCGCCGCTCGCATGGTGCTCAATACCCGGAACATGACTACGGCGGCCTTGGCTGCGAGCGGTCTTCAGGAGGACGACACCACGCCCACCAACACCGCCGACCATTTGCCGATCCTGATGGATCTGGTCGTGCCTACTTGGCCGGACTGCAACCACAACGGCGTCAACGACGCTCTGGATATCTCGGGCGGGACCAGCCAGGACTGCAACAGCAGCGGCATTCCGGACGAATGTGAGCTTGAGGACAACGACTGTAACAGCAGTGGCATCCCCGACGAGTGCGAGCTGGATAATGACGGCGACGGGAAGATCGATGACTGCGACAACTGCCCGTTTGTGTATAACCCCAACCAGACGGACACAAATGGCGACGGGATCGGCGACGCCTGCGAGCGGCCAAGCGTTGTCGGGGCGGTGTCGAGACGGACGCATGGTTCCTCGGGATCGTACGATGTGGATGTGCGGACGGGCACGGGGGGCCATCCCGACGCGATCGAAAGCCGCGCTGGCAGCTCCGTTCGCCTTGTAGTCACCTTCGATCAGCCGATTCAGGGCGTCGGGGGGCTGGATCCGACTGATGTGATCGTGACCAGTGGCAGCGTTGCCGGCGTGGCCATCCAGGGCAACGAGTTGACCATAGATGTGGTCGGTGTGGTTTCCGGTGACATGTTTGCCGTCGCCTTCGCCGGGATCGAAAGCACCTACGTTGCCAACCAGACGGTGCTGGACACGTTGTGTTTTTCCGTCTTGCAGGGCGACGTGAATGGCGACGGGATGGTGAACATCTTCGACTTGGTGCACGTGCGCAACACGCTTAACCAGCCGGTCGCCACCGGCAACTTCCGCGCTGATGTCAACGCCGATGGCAGCGTCAACATTTTCGATCTCGTGGCGGTCCGTAACCGCCTCAACTCGTCGGTGGCTATAACCTGTCCGTGACCCTGGCAATGGGCCCGTGTCCTTAGCCCGGGGCTTGGCTCTGATCGCCGGGCGGCGTGGGGCCGTGGGTATTGGCCGCGCCGCCTCAGCGGCCGAGCCGGCGGCGAGTTCTCCACGATGACGCCGGCCTGCCCGCGGATTACCCGCTGATACTCCATTTCGACCCCAGGTGCATCCGAACTTCAGGGGCACTGGGTGGCACTGGTCTGTACCCAGACCAGTGGCTGTCCGCATTTGGCCACGGGTCGGAGTACCGACCCATGCCACCCTCGATACTTCGCCTTTGGCAACTTGCCACTGAACGGCGG
>JAAYDF010000243.1 GCA_012729395.1 Phycisphaerae bacterium | reverse complement strand
GGGTTGATTCCTTGGTACGTCTTGAGCTCATCGAGTGGTTTGTCGATCAATGGCATGGCAGTTGATAACTCCTGAAAACGACTTGGCCGCAACCGCGAAACAGGACACAATCTAACCGGCGGCGACGCGAAGTCAATGGGGAAACTCAATCGGCCGGGATTAGGCTAACGGGCAAGATCAACGGCCAAAGACTGACAAGCCTCGACAAACCACTTCATTCGTCGAAGAACAGCCGCCGGAACCAGGCCACGAACCGCAGAGCCACCTCGGAATCATGCCTCAGGTAACATGCCGTCACCGCCGTGCCAAATGGGACTCCCGGCTCCTGCTGCCATGCAAGCCAGGTGTGGATCTCGGCCTTCAGTCGGTCCACGTCGCCGAACTTCGCTCCCCGCTGCTTGGCCTCCGTCGCCGCCTCACGGGCGTACGGCCAGCACGCATCATCGGCGGGAACCAGCGTGGCCAGGAAATCCTCGAGATTTCCCGAAAGGGTATTGTCCGGCATCAGCCACACACCGGTCCGGCGACCAGGAGTGATTCCATCGGCAACCACACCTTCCGGGGAAGGAGTCGGCGGCAACTCCAGCCCGATCTGCGAAAGCCGGTTTCTCACCGACCGCCACCGACCGGCTACGTCCACATCGGCGTCAATGACGACTCCAAAACGTTCATAGGACTTCACGGAGGCGGTCAGGGAATCAAGCAACATCTGCACACTCTCAGCCGGGCGGATGAAAGGCGCCCGTTCATCGGCGTCCCAGTCAACACTGTGGCGCCTCATCAGGTGAATGATTGTGTGCTTGTCGTCCTTGCCTTCGACGACCAGACGATTGGGCCGCTGCTCCCCTACCATCCCCTGACCTCCACATGCTCCCTTGCCGCGGCCGCGATTTCATCAGGAGTATACGTGATGGTCTTTTCCTGGCCCTTCTCGATCCGGTGCAGACGCACTTGCGTGAACGACTCCGGCGACTTTTCCCGAAGCTGGGCGAGGCTGCGAACGCAGTCTTGGCTGTGCGTCGTGGCAAAGAACTGGACGTTCAGCCGCACCGAAGTCTCTATCAGCACTTCCCAGACCTTCTCCATTACGCTGTGGTGCAACCCGGTGTCAATCTCGTCGATGAGCACGAATCCGTCCTGCGAACGGATAACCGCCATCGACAGGGCCAGAAGTCGGCGAATGCCGTCGCCGAGGCTTCCCAGAGGCAGACGCTCATCAATGCCGTCAACCTTGACCACGATTCCACCGGAAGAACGGCCGCTGTCACTCAGGAACGCAAGGCGCGTGATTCCGGGCTCGATGATGCTTAAGGTTCTGGTCAGTTCCTCTTCCTCTTGTGTTAAGGCAATCTGATCCCACAGGCGGCGCATTTCCGCTGCACCAAGACTCTCCGAGGTGACGAAACTGACCGGCCGACGACCTGGACCGACGTCCTCGGACTTGGCAGCGGGCTCCATCGGCAAGCCATCCCTGGATGAGAGCCGAAACTCCAACGGCTCGGTCCGCGTCTGATCCTCCAGGTAGACTGCTTTTTCGAGTCTGCCGTCGTACCCGCTCGCTATCAGGGTCTCCTGATGTACAGCCACATCTTTCGGCGAATTGATGCAACAGGCAAACCGGGATTTCCCGCCGCCGGGACCCGCACCAGAAACGGTGATTTGGCTGCCGATTTGGATGCAATGGCCGTGGAACAAGTGAGCGATATCCGCCTCCGAATGACCGTCTTCCGAAGCCGGTGGCATTACCTCCTCTCGGCGCTTGGGACCGTTCACCAAAGAACTCCGCCGTGCCCCCAGCGCGAGCATCTCGACCGCCTCCAGAATGGACGTCTTGCCGCCATTGTTCGTGCCGACGATCAGGTTGACCCGCGAGAGATCGTCCATGTCGAGACGCCGAAACGCCCGGAAACCTTCGATATGAAGGGACTTGAGCATCGCCATCGCACCTCTCGAAAAGGACTCGCCGCTCGGTGGCCCGGTTACCCGGCGCCATGCCTTACCCAGTCTATTATACGAAAGACAGAGATCGCCGCCAATGCAAACCCGTGGCCCGATTAGGACGCGATTCGGGGCGTAGCCGGAATTCCCTTGACCTGTTGGGCTGTGTAAATAGACTTATTAACTTACATTGTGATTCTCATATCAGAGGGACTCGGCAGTGAAACAGGTTCCCATCGGATTGGTCGGTTATGGCACGGTCGG
>JAAYDF010000242.1 GCA_012729395.1 Phycisphaerae bacterium | reverse complement strand
TTCCGCAACCCGTGCTCCACCAAATCGCGCACGTGGATTTCCGAGCCCGCTCCATGAATCAGCGCCGTCGGCATCCGGTCGGACTCGAACAGCGCATCAAATCGCTGGCGAACCTGCTCGATCGGAATCGGCAGCGGGGTCGCCGGCCTGCCCGCCTCGAACGGCAGACTCGGTAACTCCACGACATAATCGGAAACGTAATCCAGCCCGAACGCCCGCAGCCCGTCGCGATAGCCCTCCAGCGCCTCGCGCCCGCCCGCCCGCGAAAGCTCCCAGCCGAGCAGGGCGATCCGCCGATGACCACGCTGCACCAGATGCTCCACGCACCGGTAGCCCATCGCCCGGGTATCCGGCAACACCGCGTCGCACAAGGCCGGTCCGCGAACCGGCTCGGCCAGGTCGCTGACCGTGATGATCGGAATCGACCCGTCCGCCGTAAGCTGCGCCACCGCCTCCCGCGAATACCGGCTGATCAAAACCGCCCCGCACGCCTGCCGGTGACCGCCCAGAATCCCCTTCCAGTCCGCCGCCGGATCGTGGGTCGTGACCAGACTTGTGGTATACTCCCGTTCCTTCAGCGTCCGCGTGATCGCCCCGACGCACAAGACCTGATAGGGGTGGTAATACGTATCACAGACGACCAGAACGTCGCGAAGGCTGATCGACGCGTCGAGGACGAACGTCCCCTTGCCCCGAACCGAGCGGATCAGGTTCTCGCGCTTCAGCCGCTCCATCGCGTCCCGCACGGAACGCAAGCTCGCCCCATACCGCCGAACCAGCTCGATCTGCTTGGGCAACACCGCCCCCCCGCGCCGCCAGACGGTCTGAATGTCCCGCCGCAACGCCCGCTCCACCCGGTCGGTAACCATCAGTTCAACATCCGCCACGCTTTCCATCTGATCCGTCATGCCCTCATGATAATTGAATAGACAGTATGAGTCAATAGGTGAATTCTGAGGCTGTCCCGGACAGCCTCTCCTCGGCCGGTTGATGGCCCCGTGTGACGGCCTAATAGTCGTAACTATTTATGGTAGCAGTGGTTAGATAGGATGAGGCTGTCCGGCGTCTGCAGGATGGCTACCGTGCGGGGAATACCGTGCGTAAATTGCATGCGCAATAGCAGAATCCGCGTGCTCCTGCACCGGCGGGATCGCCGCTCGCGATACCGCAGTCCGATCTTGACAGACCATCCCGAGGCGATATACTGGCGATCAATAGATCAAGCGCTTGATCTAGGGTTCTGAACGCTTTACCGAAGTTGGAGCGGCCGATGGGAGCAGACAAAGCGGGCGGCGAGGCGGGAGGCGTCTGGGGCGGAGCGAAAGCCTTTTCGCGTCAGCTTCGCTCGCAGCAGTGCGGCGTGGTGCTCGGCGGGATCGGCACCGGCGGCTTGGAGCTGTGGGACGACGGCCATTTCCGCGTCTGGCAGATCTTCAACAACGGCACATGGACCGGCTGGACCGGCGCGGGCTTCCGCACCTCGGACGAGCACTTCCCCGCCAGCGGTCTGCACTTCGCCCTCAGCACACACAGCCCCGACGGCCGCGGGATTTGGAAGCTTCAGATGCCCGACCACCGCGCGGGCCGCTGGATCGAAGAGATATATCATTCGCCCGAGTTGCGGTTCCCCCAGTCGATCGACTACCGCGCCCGTCAGCCGTTCGCCCACCTGACTTATGAACTTGAAAACTGTCCGGTGGAGGCCGACCTGGAGGCCTTCACGCCGCTGGTGCCCCACGATCTGGACGCCTCAGCCTGGCCGGTCGCCGAGTTCCGCATCCGCCTGGGCAATCGGACGAAGCGCCGGGTCGAGGCGACGCTCGCGGCGTCGCTGGCCAATGTGGTCGAGGGCTTTGCCTCCGCTTGGGCCCGGCCGCACCAGATCATCCACGACCAGGATGGTTTGACCCTGCATTTCCCAGCCGCGCCGGCCGACCCGTCGCCGGCCGCCGGATCGATGGCCCTGACCGTGACCGGCGAAACCGGCGAGCTGTCGTATCTCCCGAAATGGCAGGCCATTGGCGTCAACCACGCGATGTTCTGGGGCCAACTGCTGGCCGCCAACCGTCTCGGTGGCGACGAAAGCAAGCCGGCGAAACTGACCGAGCTCTGCGCCCGCGCCAAAGCCTTCGGCTGGAATACCCAGGACGGCCTTTCGCGACTCTCCGAAGCCCAGCGTCAGGAACTTGCCGACCTGGTCGCCGGCTTCCCGGACATCGAAATCCTCCGCGAGCGGATCCCGCTGTTGGCCCACGCCGACGCCGACGACCCGCGAACTCGTCGTGACGCGATGCTCGAAGAGGTGCTGATCACCCTGGCCCAGGACGTTGGACCGTTCTTCGGAAGCGTCGCGCGGACGGTAGCGCTCGAAGCCGGACAGGACGCAACGGTTCAGTTTGTCCTGACCTGGCGGTTCCCCAACCACGTCATGGTCAACACCGGCTGGGGACAGGTCGAAAAGGGCGTGGACGCCTTCGACCCCGCCGATTGCCTCGATCCGAACCTGGCCCAACACATGACCCAGCCCGGTCAGCGCACAGCGGTCGGGCACTGGTATGAACGGCTGGGCAAAGACGCCGCCGAAATCGCCGGCGCCTACCTCGCCCGGGCCGACAATCTGCACGACCGCTCAGCCGACTTCATCACCGCCCTGCACGACACGACGCTTCCCGACTGGCTGGCCGACGCGATCAACGACCAGTTCACTTCGTTCGTCGCCAACGGCATCTACGACCGTCAGGGACGTTTCGCCCTGTGGGCCGGCTGCGGCGGCTGCGGATTCACCGAACTGGGCAACACGTTCTTTTCGACCTTCCTGACCAACGTGCTCTTTCCCGACGCCTCCAAGGCCCAGTTGGAGCGGCTGGCCCGCTTTCAAGCCCGCGACGGCCGGATGCCCCACCTGCTGTGCGATTTCAACTCGCCGAGCGGCCACTACGAGGATGATAACCTCAAGTTCATCCTCAAAGTCTACTGCGATTGGACCTGGACCGGCGACCAAGCCTATTTCGAAACCAACTGGCCGCGGGCCCAGCGGGTGCTCGAGGCCCTGCGGCGGCTCGATTTCGACGGCGACGGCATTCCCGACATGCGGGGCTATAACCAGGACTATGACCAGTGGATGATGTTCGGTCTGGGAATCTACTACGCCAGCCATTGGCCGACGGTCCTGCGGGTGATGGCGAAGATGGCCCGGTGGGCGGGCCAGAAGCAGGACGCCGAGGGCTGGGAATCCGAGGCCCAACAAGCGGCAGCGGTAATAGAGGAAAAGCTCTGGAACGGCCGCTGGTACTCGCTGTACGCCGACGCCCAGACGGGCCGCCGGGACGATTCGATCCTGGCCAACGGCCTGCTCGGCGAGTGGTACGCCCGCGTGATGGGGCTCGAGCGGTCGCTGAACGCCAAACGGGTCCGCTCGATGCTGCGGGCGATCTACGAGCACAACCGCACGCCCGGAGTGGGCCTGCGGAACGGCTGGCTGCCGGACGGGCTGGACCGCGAAGCCGGGCTGCGCGACTGGCACTGGAACGTCTGCTGGATGGGGGTCGAATACGAAACGGCTTCGCACCTGATCTACGAAGGCATGATCGACGAGGGGTTGACCGTGGCCCGCGAGTCGTTCGAGCGCCACATCAATCATGGCCTGCGGACCAACCATTTCGAGTGCGGCGAGCACTACATCCGGGCGTTCACCGTCTGGACCGTGCTGATCGCCCTGGCTGGGCTGGAGCTCGACGCCGCCAACCGGCGCCTGCGGATCGTCCCGGTCTACAAACCGGCGGACTTCCGATCGGTCCTGCTGCTGCCGCAAGGCTGGGGAGTCTTCCAGCAGCGTCTCAACTCACCGCAGGGCGGGCAAGTCCGAATCGACTGGAAACAGGGCGAACTGTCCCTGCAGCGGCTCGAGCTCTGCCGGCCCGCGTCGCAGGTAACCGTGGACGGCAGGCAGGCACCTTTCGCCACGGAAGCCGAAGCGATCATCCCGACCGAAGCCCTCAACCTCAAACCCGGCCAGCGCCTGGTGGTCGATCTGACGTAGCCAACCCACCGCCGGGGCGAGAGCAATGAACCGAAAGTTGCGTAACCTCATTCCGAGCAAGCTGTTCCAATAATACAGCCAGCTCGGACGACCCGGTTCGAAGCCTCTGCGGGCAGAACCGTCGCAGACGGGCGGACCGCCTGGCGTGGCAGGATCAGGCCAAACGCATTGCCTCTGCCGGTCGTCTGCGGTTTGCGTGAAACCCGCCAACCAAAAGGTTGACCGCCGCGACAATTCCCGCTAGAATTGGCCTGACGCTGGGATCACGAGGCTATCGGTCCAGCGTCGCGACCCGTTGCGTCCGTGGCTCAATTGGATAGAGCATCGGTCTACGGAAAAGACCTCGAATCCGCCCTTCTTTGTAACCGACTGTCTTTCCTGGCTTTACAAATTCCATATACTCGACAGAATCGCCTATTTTCGACGCAACGGTTGTAGCTCGGTTGTAGTTTTTGCGGCTGGAAATCGGACAGCAATCGGACGGCAATCGGACACCGCCAAAAGCCTCGGCATCTCTAAACAGCAGATAGGTCCAGCACGAACTTGGAGAACTTGTCCTGCCTTCGCTGCGTCCTCTGTGGCAGTCGCCGGTGCCTCTGGTTTGCCGCCTGGCGGAGCCCTTCGAGTAGGACGACCACCGGCACGGGCAGCGGCGGGAAGATACGTCCTGGTCGATCCTGGGTTGCCGGGCAGCAGTCGGTGCGGCCACATGCTGAGTAGGTAAAGTCGCGAGCAGGGGCATGGACTGCGGATGAGCCTTTTCGGCCGGAAAACCCCGCGGCGAGAAAGCCCGAGCCGTCGGAGTCCCACGCCAAACGGAGGAGTCTCAGAAACTTGGGGAGGATAGAGGGTGGGGGTGTCCCGCAAGCCAAAATGCTCCAGCGTTCACCCGCTCAAAATCCGCCACTGGTCGAGCAACGGGGTCAGCCCAAACCAAGGGAAAGTGTCCTGGGGCATCCTGGCGACTCTGGTGGACGTCCGGGTGGCTGAAAGCTTTGTCAAACGTTGACAAGGGTTGGGAGTGGACGCCCGACGGGCGCGAACATCGACTACGATCAATTCGCCATTGCCCCTTGGCGGTCGTCGAAGATCCTGAAGACGGAGGTCAGGTGGGTGATCTCCAGCGTGGTCCGGATGATCCCGGAGAGGTTGCACAGACGCAGCTCACCGGGCGGTGGGCGTCGACCTCTTCCCGGAACCGGACGTGGACCTCATCGACGCTCTTGAGGAACGAGATGTCCTGGACGACGAAGGTGGCGACGGTCACCTCGTCGAGATGCTGGAAGTCGACTGCGATGTCCTGTAGCTCGGCTGCCATCGGGCGCTGTTGCTCCCACTTTCGCCCCTGCCGCCAATGTCTCCGGGACCTGATACAGGCGTTATCGGCAGTCTACGTCCCAGGGAAAACGAGCGATTGTCTGCAGTGGACAAGGACTGCTCTGATGGAGCTACTCGCAGGGCGGTTCGAGCGTGGGTTGCCGCTGCAGCGTTTGCTCAGTCCGATAAGCATCCTGCCGTAGGGATCCGGTGCCGATCTCAGCTTCGCTCTCGATCCGTTCGATAGTCAAGATAGGGTCAGTACGGTCTTGGGCAAGGGATCTGAAGGGGAATCCCTTCCCCAAGTCGGCTGGCCCTTTTTCTTGCTCCCGTCTTGTCTGGGCAAACGTTCATGAGCTGTTCGACGAAGACTGTGCTGTCCGGATGCTTTCGAAAGCCTTCCGGTTCGGAAGTGAAGCATTCGGGTAAGCTCCTCGTGAACCGGCTGGTCCGGTACAGGCATTTTGTGTCACGCCCGAGACGATACGCGGTCAGGCATCCTAAGCAAGACGACCACCGGCACGTGGGCAGTGGCGGGAAGAACCACATCTAGTGATGGTTGGCGAGGGGGTGGAGAATGTGGCCGTACATGAAGAGATCAATCTCGCCTTTGGTTCAGTTCGCCCGGCGAATACCAGATCAGATCGAGCTTGGGGCCTGCAAAAGTCTCAAGTATCGCGGGCGTGGGATATGGATCGTTAAGACTGACGATCCATGCATCCGTTCCGACTGTGAACACCAGAACCGTCCAAGAAGCCACCTCAAGAAGACGGTACTCATAGCAGAACACCTCTTCCAGGAGACCGTCGGCGTCGCGCTGCTGCTTCTTCAGGTCTTGTATGGTACCGGATTGACCGTGGAACACCGGCCAGAGGCTCCTGCTATTGCCAAGGCGAGCAAAATCACGTGCCTGATCGAAGGACTGAGAGCGTGCACGCTGCGGGTCATCAAGGCACACAAGCTCAACACCGATCTTGCAGAAGAATCGCCCCATCATCGAAAGAACAAGCGGCGTGAAGACGAACGTAAACTGGCTGCGCGCACCGCCCACGATGCCCCTTATGATGTTGGTGTTATCAACATCAGCGGAAACAGAATAGTCCTCATGGCACGTAAATCCCACTCCGTCGTCATGCAGTCCGTGAACCGCAGGCAGTCGCCCTTTCGACTTTCTTGGCTGGCTCAGGTCGACGTGTGGAAGATGCTTATGCTTCGTGCGTATGCCGAGAAAGGTGCGCCAGAACGCCAAGGGGGTCTTCTCAAGCACGAAGCTTTCCAACTTGGAGCCGAAGAACTGATTGCATTTATCACAAACTTCACCATGAAGGACAAGTTCATCGTTACCCAGCGCCTCGGGAATGATGTGCTCCGGTCTGGTGGCCGGATTGCTACGGCGACAAAAGAGACAGGTGTTCATGCTCTATCCCGTCCGGTAGACACGCATCGGTCCATGGCCATGGGGCAACTCTTCAGGGATCGTTGCCGTCCCAGGGCACTCTTGCTTGGCATGGGACATCTCCTTTCGCTAATCGAGAGCGTTCAGTGACCCGAGAAAGTTGCGCATTTCGCTCCGCATCGTGTGAACATACCGGTAGCTTCGAGGGGGCCGGAACCCCGCCGACCTAGCCCGCAGTGCGTTCAGCTCAATCCGATGATCGAACCGCTTGGCGTCCCGGATGAAGATCGCCGTCGATGAACTTGCGGAACGGTAGTAGTCGTCAAACTCGGACCGCGTGACGCCTGCGCAGTGCCGCACCCTCCGCCAAAGCTGCTCCGGCGGAAGGCAGACCAGTCCATCTACGAGGAAACTGCCAATGATGGCTTTGACCGGTGAGGAGACGTACACCAGCACGGTATCGCCCACTGAGATCTTTGGACGAACGCGGCGGAGTTCAACTGTCTTGGTGCCGTCGAATATCCGCTCGGCGTACACAGGACGCATCGATAGGAGGATGCCTTGGGCTAACATCAGTGTCTCACTCCTTGCCGTACCCGATCTGGTACAGCCGAACAAAGGTCTGGCCGTTGATCAGCACGGGCGACTGAAGGTTGTTCGATCGCTGCTCACAATCCATGAGGACGGACTTGAAGACCTTCAGTGGCACTGGCTTGGGCAGCAATTCCGTGTGGGAGAAGACGAACGCCATGACCTGATTATCCGTATGCCTCCGTGCCAGTTCGTACACGTGCCGCCACTCATAGACGCCCAGCTTACGGAACCGCCGGAAAAGCTCCTTCGGCGGACCCGTCTCCACCCGTTCGATGTACGAGACCGCCCGGATGGCCTTGGTTCCCGGGTAACCCGAGTCCTCGCTGACATACCACAGGAGCCTTGCCGGAGCCGTGAGGATACGAGGACGTGCCGCACGGTAGTAGACGTTCTGTGCACTCAGGACCAGATGTGGATCCGATCCGTACAGGTCCTGGCTCGCCAGATGCTCGTCGAAAAGGTGCATGGCCCATTGGGGCCGAATGGGGACGACGAAGCTCGGGATCGCAAGGTCGCTCAGCTTGGCGGGGAACAACGAGCGTTCGACCGAGACCAGCGAACGTGGGTGGCTGTTGAGCGGTATCTGTTCCACCAATGTGGCCAGCGTGCGGAGCAGCCCTGCGTCTTCTATCTCCTCGGACGCGATGTCCCTGATCCGGGCGACGATTTGGTCGCGAGGGGCAGCCGCCGGCAACACGAGCTTGACCCATCGTCCCTCCGAAGGCACAAACCCCGTCTTCAGCAGCCCCGCCGCCAAACCTTCCGGCAGAACCGGCTCGCCAATTCGCACGAAGCGCTTACCCTCGCGTGTCGCCCTCGTCATTGCATTGAGGACCAGGTACATGGCCAGATCCCTGGGTGCCATCCCTGTCTTTACGCGCAGCACTGGTACCTCAACCGAATTCGGCGTCGCCCCGTCGTAGGAGACGACCGCAACGAGTTCTTCCGCGGAGCTCACCCCCCAGAATTCATAGCGGTCCGGATGTGAAAGATACTCGCGGAGCCTTTGCCGGAATACGGCCCGGTCCTCATCCCGAAGCGGATCATAGTACGCTTCTTCCATAGCTCTTATCTGCTCATGTGTAATACGGCTGATGCGGATGTGTGAACCAGCAAGTCGAGCCGGCAGGTACGACGCCTCCTCCCGCTCTTCATCCAGGTGGAGGATGAGTTCACACGGTCGAAAGATGCGGATCCCGAGTCGGTCGAAGGCCAGCTTGCGCTTACCAAGAATCCTCTCGTCCCGAGTGACGAAGAAAGAGGAGCCAGCCGCGACCGCTTCCGCCAGCTGGCGGATGTCTGAGAGGTCCTGCGGCTTGGAGGACCCAGGCAACAGGCGGGCCACCTCCGCCTGGACGCGTTCTGCCACGGCTTCTGAGACAGCCTTGACCAGGGGGAACTGCTGCGCGAATGCCCGTCGGCGTTTCCTCTCCGTGGGACTGGGGGCGCGGTTGATCTCATGGTAGGTTTCGTTTGTGATGCACAGTTCCACTACGGCCTGAAGCCAATCGGCCAGGAGCGCGCGAGACTCCTCGGTCTTGCTGGATGACGGGTCCTGAAGGTCGTATAGCGCGTTGGCATCCAGGACAACGGGCATCCTTGCCTCAGTCGCCCTCTCATCGATCAATGAGAACAGCGATGGTTTGTCGTAGTCATACCACCAGAAGATCAACTCACCCCCGTCTTTTCCCCGACCGGGCTTCTCGGCGATCGGCACGAACCCCAGACTCCCCCAGAACGAAGCCAAACCATAGTCCCGGCGGCAGTGCAGGAACACGCCGTCGTACTCCTGGGTGGATTGCCTTAAGCGCTCAAACAAGCTCCGGGCAATCCCGCCTTCGCGCTGGGTCTTGTCCACGCAGAGGTGAATGATTCCAACGCGTTCCCCGGCAATCCGGTACAGCAGGTAGCCCGTCAAAGCGCCGTCTGGGGCGACGGCGGCCAGGAGTTGCTGTTTGCTCGCATACTCATCGAACGCTCCCTCGGGCAGAAAACCAAGGGTGCCGCTGTTCTGCCGGCACAGCGCCTTGACCTCCGCCAACTCGGGCGAGTTGTGCCGTAGGGTCACGATCCGCATGCCCACCCCGGAAGGACCGCCGCCGGTGGATACGTCATCCCCATGCTTTCGCTGCTCGGTCGCCAATCGAAATCCGCCTCTTGAAGGGACGATGGATCAACAGCACGTCATTGTGAATGCGTCCACAGCCGCAGCATAAGCCCGTACGTCCCGCCAGTCAAGCGGATGCTCAGGATCCGAGGTTCCGGTCAAAACCATTCCGGTGCGGGCGGAGGCTGCTAACCGCTCGCCTCCGCCTTCTTCCGGTCGATCCACGCCCGCAGGTCCGCGGGGTCATATCGAACGATCCGCCCAATACGAATGCATCGGATCTGGCCTTCGCTGGTGAGGCTCCATAAGGTTCGCTCGCAGATGGACAACGACTTCGCCGCCTGCCGTGGCGACCACAACAGTTCCGTCGGCGCAGGCTGGGCTTGGGGGTTGACGGAAGCATCCGAGGGCGGCTCCGGGTCCTGCTGGGACGAACGTTTCTGTGCAGGCGATTCAGCCGCGTGTCTCTGGAGCTGGTCGATCAGATCGAACGCCAGGCTGCGGACGAGATCCAGCAACTGATCGAGCTTTGCCTTCGTATCAGTCACGCACGGTGCTCCTTGACCTGCCCTGGGCTTGTCAAAGCTTTGACAAAGCTTCCGGACTGCACCGGCGACCATTGTCTCAGCTAGTCCGTCTCCATCCGCCGCCCGTCCGCCGATCACGGTTTCCGGAAGATATACCCCTTCCCGCGCCCCATCGACTGGAAGCAGGTGTAGGCGTTCATCGCCTGGCGGACCCGATCCTCGGTCCAGCCCGCCGCCGGATCAGCTTTCGATGCCGCCGCGGCAATGTCAGGCACGGTCATCGGTCGATCGCTCATCACCTCGGTCAGAATGTATGCCTTGGCTGCCGGCGTGGGACACGCCATCCGCCCGCCAGACTTGTGGGGCGTAGCGGCTGGGACTCCCGCCGCCTCGGTTGGCAGACCCAGTTCACCGGCGATCGACTGGTTGACCTTCGCCAGCTGCCGCTCCACGTCCGCCCGTGCCGCTTCGACCTGCTTGAGGATCTTCTCGCCATTGAGGGCGTGGAGCTGCTGGTCCAAGCGGTTCCACTTCTCCCAGGCGCGCTTCTTGTCGGCGGCGACCTTTTTGATCTCCTCGATGTTCTCGCCGCCCACCTGGTCGTCCACGGCGGAGCGTTCCTGCTGCAGTCGGTTCCGCTCGGCGAGCAGTCCGGCGAGGGCGTCGGACAATGGGATGGCCTCGGGTTTCTCCTTGGTTGGTTTCTTCGTCTTGCTCACGGCATTCTCCTGTATCACATCACTGCGCAAGAAGATGATACCGCGCAGAGGAATTATACGCCACTGTCAAGGTTGCGGGCGGACGCGGAACAGAGGAGCTGTCTCCACTGTACCTGCTCTGCCGACGACGGTACCACAGGTCGCATGGATTGGTCTCAACTAATAGTGGACCTCAGATGCATCAAGCAGCCCATCTGCCTTGTCGGAAAAACAGTCGCCCGACTTGCATAGTGTACAAAACTCGTATTATTCTGGGCGCCAAGACATGACTGCAACAATGACAGTCATCAAACATGTTATTATGAGAGGAGTGAAGAAATGGGTTATCAGGTAGTATCAGACAATGGTGGGTACATGGTCGGCGTCGCCGATTACGAGGAGTACTATGATGCGGCACTTGAGCTATCTGTGCGATCGATCTTGGAGGGCGAGTCAAGTTGCCGTCGCTATCTCCGGATCGTGTCCGACGACCCCAACGAGGATATGTATGATCTACAGCAGACAGAGACACCTGCCCTGGACAACGTCTATGAGGCAGTGATGGCGCAGGCATGCTGCCAGGCCCACGGGTACTATATATTTTACCGCTGGGATTGGTGCCCGTCCCCCAGGACAGAGGTGGAGAATCTCATCAGTGGGGCGTCGATCACGCCTGTCTCCGTGACTAGGCATGCTGACGATGATGACCTTACGAACTACACGTTAGAGGACGGTTCGAAACTTGTGGTGAACCAGAAGGATAGGACGATCCTGGACATGGAACACGCGGACAAGTGTGGATAGTCTAATCCCGTGCTGCAGCTGCTCCGACGGTTGCTGGCAAATATGTAGTTTTCGGCGTGTTCGGGCCTCAAGGGGCTGAGAATGCTCGACAGATAGTTTCTGGCGTCAAAGAAAGGAATATTCATGAAAGTGCTTTTAGTTGGGAAAAACGGCCATATGGTACTTAGAGGCATCGATGTGTTATCGATCATCCGCTTGGCGAAGGACTATGGTTTGGACACATGGGAGTTCTACTTTGTGGTCTGGCGAGACGGGGCCACCGGCAAGATTGATCCTCATCCGTCTCCGGAGGACGTCGAGGCGGGGCAAGGAAACTGGATGATCGACGAGGAGAATACCTACCATTTGGGCGAAGCGGATAGACACATCCCCAACGGCGATGCGTCCAAGCTGGCCGACGCCCTGGAGCTGGCCCTTAATGATGTGTCTGATGAGTGGATGAAAAGTGGGGGCTATGACTTCGAGTTGGCGGACCGCGCCGAGCACAACGAAGCGGACCGCCAGACACTCAGGGATTGGGACATGGCGTACTGGTCTGGCCCGTGCGGCAAGGCAATCCTAAGAGGTATCATTGACCTCCTGCGCGGAGGCTGCTGCTATTTTACCTCGGATTTGCATTGTGCGTGATACGTGAACCCCTGATCTGATGTTATAAAAGTCATGGAGGCCACTCAATCCACTGTCGATCATCGCATCGGTCCTGGGAAAAAATGTGTGAAGGCTACAAGGAAGCTCTGATGCCCACTCTGATTGCAGGCTAAGACTGCATTCCATGGAGAAGGCCACCACCAACGCGGATCCTCTGACCCTTCTTGTGGTTTCCGTTCAGTTCTGGCAGGTGCTTGCTAAGCTGCCTGTACCAAAGTTTGCACAGTCTGGAGTCGGAGTCGCAGCGGGTGACGTTTATCGCGGTTGATGGCTTTGACGGCCTGCAGGATGGCCTGCTCCAGGTTGTCAGCGGTCTGGAAATAGTAGTTGTGGATGGCCGAGCGCTTCAGGTGACCCCAGAAGCGTTCAATCAGGTTCAGGTTCGGCGCGTACGTGGCATTCGAGATGGCCGTCCGCTCCGCCCGCGTCAACGGACGGATAAAGAAGGGCTGAGACATGGCGTTGGTCCTCCATGACCGGATCCAATGTATTCAGTTCCTTCATCGACAACAGGTTGAACAACTGTGCAATCATTCTTTAGAGGTCAAGTGAGCAGTCTTCTGTTCGTATACTTTCGAACGAGGCGCAGTTCGCAAGTGAAGTACCTGGGCTGAATCTTGATGAACTGATAGCATCCGGCACGCGTAGCCTCGGCTTACTCCATTACGACCGTAACCTACCGTGAGATTTCACCAGATCGGGCCGAGGACGACGCCGACTCCGATGACTCCATCTCACACTTCTCGGAAAAAAGAAGGAGTCCTTTTCGTTGTGGCAGAAACGAAATCCGCAAACAAAGATAAAGAAAGGAGTCGACATGATCGATTTGAGCTGCATCTACCGAAACCCGACGATCCCCGCCGGCTACTACTTCGCCAAGATCGTGCAGTTGGACGCCGAGCAAATCGCAGGCTATGAGCGCCCCCGAATTCAGGTCTGCCTGTTGATCCATCCCCGACACGAAGTCGGCGACGATGTCTACCTCCACGCGATCATCCATCCGACCGAGCAGAGCGTTTTCCGGTGGGTCAACTTTCGAGATACCTTTCTCGGCGAAGATGAGGTGCTGCTCGATGCGGTCGGGCGGTGGGGACGCGTGGCGGTCGAGGACGCCGAATACCAGGGGACCCAGTACTCGTCCATCAAGTGGATATACCAGACGCCATTGGCTCGGCTCCAGGTTCGGCGGATCGCTCGGGAGGAGCGCGAGGGCAAGATGCTCGCGTAGGTTGGCTCTCTATCAGATAGACGGTGTGCGGCAGTTGGCATGGCCGCTGTTACTAACCCTACCCCGTCGGCAGTTTAGTCTTGGTTAGCAGACGCGCCAGATCACCCAGCCGCCGACAATCCTCGCACCCATCCGCTCCCTCCGGAGCCATCTGCAGATCCGCCAACTGCCTCACCCGTTCCAGCAGTGGCACGACCAGACCCTCCGGATCCAACCTCAACTCGACTAGCCTCGCCCGAAACGCCATCCCAAGACCGTCCGCAAGCAAATGCTCGGTCACGTTCTCAGCCGTCACGTTTGTCTGAGGCTCCAGGTAGACCAAGGCGATCTTCGAAACCGGCGAGTAACCGTTGTGCTGGGCAACGTAGGCGTAACCGTTGAGCTGGACCCGGTACAGGGGTATGATCCGAGCCTGGTGCTCGGTCCATCGTGAGGTCTTGTAGTCGAGAATCGCGATCGCGCCGTCCTGCCGCTGCAGGATCAGATCGGGAGTCCCCGTCAGCATGATGCCGGTCGGCTTGTGGACGACGGCGAATTTCGAATAATGCGGCACGGGCAGGGGAACCGACTGCAGGTCGTCCCGACAAAGCCACGCTGGGACTTGCTGGAGCCGCTCGAAGTGGCATCTGATCACTCGCTTAGTGTAGGCATCGATCGTCGAAAAGATTCCTGGGATTATCTGGTAGGGCAGCTTGCCACGAGCCTTGAGCTTGAGCCAGAAGCACCGAGGGCAGAAACGTTCGAGAGCCAGTTCGCCCAGCGATTTTGACGAAAGCCGGATTTGTTCGCTCATCGAATGGATCTCCTTTAATAGCTCATCAGATTCTCCATCCTCGAAAAGGTTAAAACCTGTGTGGCGATCTCTGGACGAGCGATGAATCCGGGTCCCCAGATAAGGTATCCCCTGGACGAACGGGAGTCCCACCGATGTGAAGGGGGTATGGGTACCCCCCTCTCCGAACGCGAGCCTTGCCTTCGCGATCGTCGTTCGTCCGCTGGCTACCTGAGAGCGGGAGGGAAAAGCCGGGACAGAAACGCCAACCGAGGCCATGGCATCAGAGCTCCCAAAGCCAGTGGGCCAAAGACCAACCCACTCGTCACTCCATCCGCAACCCAATCAGGCTGCCAGTCAAGCTGATCGTCAACCCTGTGTCTCGACCGTACGGATAACCTTGGCAATCTGGTCAAGGATGTCCTGTGGACAATGGTCACCGTCGGGCTGGACAGTGTCGCGACTCGGGTTATCGAAATCGATCAGCTCGATGTCCGTGCCGGCGGGAGCGTAGACCGCCGTAACGCAGCCGCCGCGAACGATGATGGTGACTTTCACGAAACCTTTCCTTTCTGCCCGAGTCTGGGAATACGGAAGTACGAGTGAACGCCATTCCTGACCCTGACCGCCGTCCCCCTTCGTAGCAGTCCTCTGACCGCCCTATCGTAGTTGCGTTGCTCGGCGTGGCTGCGAATGCCGTCCTTGCCCATCACCAGGACCGCCAAAGTCAGCCAGTAGACCATCT
>JAAYDF010000241.1 GCA_012729395.1 Phycisphaerae bacterium | reverse complement strand
TGGCATTACCATCTTCGCCCGCACGTCTACCTGGATGTGGTCGTGCAGGTGTCGGACGATCCGCAGTTCGCCGACGGCGTAAAGACGGTCTTCAACAACGACATCGACCACTCCGCCCGCCTCGGCAGGGGCGCGGACCTGCACTACGTCGAGACGAACGAGGGAAAGCTCATCGACACGCAAGGCATTCGCGGCCGCTACGTCCGACTCTACAGCAACGGCCACGCCGGCGGCGACCTGAACCACTACATCGAAGTCGAGGTCTACGGCCGACCCGCAAGATAGACTCGGCAACGTAAGTATCCACGTAATGCGGAGGATCGAAACCATGAAGAACAGAGGAAGTCTGCGCGCGGCGCAGGCGGCGGGGGTCGCCGTGACGGCGATGGCGATTGCTCTGGCCGCCCATGCGACAACGAATCAGAGCGAGCGGCCACGCTCCAGCGAAGACGAGCTGGCACCGGTGAAGGTGGTATTTCCCAGGGCGCAATTCATCGGAACGCCGCAGGCCATTCGCGCGCCCCGCGTCAAGCCGGTCCAGACCGAGGCCGGCCCACCGTTCCTGGCCCCGCTCGGCACGAAAAACGTGGCGTTGGGCAAGCCCGTTTCCTCCAGCGATCCGGAGCCGATCATCGGCGAACTGACGATGATCACCGACGGCGACAAGGAGGCGGGCGCAGGCAGCTTCGTCGAACTCGGCCCACTGTTGCAGCACGTGACGATCGACCTGCAAGCCAGGCACGCAATCTATGGCCTCCGTGTCTGGCACTATCATCAGCAGCCGTGCGTCTGCTTTGACGTGGTCATTCAGGTGGCGAAAGACCCGAACTTCGCCCACGGCGTCAAAACCATCTTCAACAACGACATGGACAGTTCCGCCGGCCTCGGAGCAGGTCAGGCCATGCACTATGTCGAAACGCACTTTGGCGAACTGTTCGACGCCAAAGGCATTCGTGGCCGTTACGTTCGCCTTTACAGCCGAGGCAACACGATCAACGACCTGAACTACTACACCGAAGTCGAGGTTTACGGTCGACCGGTGCGTTAGACCGTCGGGCGGAATGCGAACCACGGAGATGCGCGTATGAGATGGGCAGAGGCTGCGTGCCGAAGCCATTGTCGGCTGGCAGCGTGGCTAGTCGGTGCGCTTGTTTGTCCCCTGTTCGTCGCATTGCCCTGCGCCGGCGCTTCGACCTCCTGTTCCGTAGAGGTCGCAGGGGTCAGGTTCGAATTCGTTCGCATTCCGCCGGGGCGCTTCCTGATGGGCTCGGACGCAGGCGATGGTGACGAACGTCCCGTCCACGAGGTCGAGATCGAGCATGGTTTCGATCTGGCAAGGACGGAGGTGACGGTGCGCCAGTTCAGGGCCTTCGTCGAGTCGACCGGGTACGAAACCGTCGCAGAACGCAAAGGCTTGCTATGGCATTATGCTTCGCCCGCAGAGATGGGATGGGTGCGAGGGCGAAGCTGGCGCGATCCGGGATTCGAGCAGACGGACGATCATCCCGTTGTCGGGATCAGCTATATCGACGCGATCGCGTTCTGCCGGTGGTTGTCGCAGCAGAGCGGCGAATGCTTTCGTCTGCCTGCGGAGGCCGAGTGGGAATATGCCTGCCGCAGCGGAACGGAAGAGGAGTGCGCTGGCAATCTCGATGCGATGGCGTGGTATGGCGGCAATAGCGTCTTGGGTACACATCCGGTGGCGCAGAAGAGCCCCAACGCCTGGGGCGTATGTGACATGCATGGCAACACCGCCGAATGGTGCGAAGACACATATGATTGGCATTATGGCCGCGTCCCTCGCGACGGCAGCGCCCACACAGTGCCGGGCGTTCCTGCCGTCGCGGCGGCGCGCCGTGTTCTGCGCGGCGGCTCATGGTCCAGTCTGCCATACGCCTGCCGGTCCGCGCACCGATGTCCCGTTCCGGCGGCTCATCGGGGCACGGACACAGGGTTTCGAATCGTACACCGCAAAGAGCGACCTCCATTGCAGGCTCCGGCACAGCCGTCCACCGTCACGCCCGAAAGGGACACGTCCCACAAGCTGTCGCTGGAGGTGGACGGTGTGACGCTCGATTTCGTTCGGGTCGAGCCGGGCTCGTTTGTCATGGGCAGTCCACACCGCTACACCGACGAGTATGGCTGGGTCTATGAAACGGCCAGGCACGAAGTGACTATCGGCTACGGCTTCTACCTGGGGCAAACCGAAGTGACACGGGAGCAGTTCGAGCTGTTCGTCGAGGAGACGGGCTATGTCACCGACGCCGAAAAACAGGGCTGGGCCTACACCTGTGTGCCCGATGCACCCTGGCACTACCAGGCGCTGGTCGATTGGCGGTTTCCGGGCTTCGTGCAGACCGACCGCGATCCGGTGACCCACATCGGCTGGCACGATGCGGTGGCATTCTGCCAGTGGCTCAGCGGCAAGACGGGCCGGGAGATTCGCTTGCCCAGCGAAGCGGAATGGGAATACGCCTGCCGCGCGGGGACCGCCGGCGAATTCGCCGGACCGCTCGATGAAATGGCCTGGACGCTGTGGAATTCAGGCCAGGTCAAGCGAACCCGTCCTGTCGCACAGAAACAGCCCAACGCCTGGGGCTTCTACGACATGCACGGCGGCGTCTGGGAGTGGGTCCAGGACCTCTGGCACGAAGAAAGCAACGGCGCGCCGGCGGACGGGTCCGCATGGGTCCAGACAGACCGCTTCGAACCGATGGGCATCACCCGAGGCGGCTCGTTTGCCAGCCCGCCCTGGCTGTGCCGCTCGTACATCCGCATGAAGACCCCCCTCGGCCAGATGATCCACTACAACAACGGCTTTCGCATCGTCTGCACCACGGCAGGCCGGACCACGCGCCCGGTACGATGAAAACGCTCTGCCGCATTTGACACGAGGTTCGGGCTTGGGGTCAGGGTCTGGTTCTTGGTGATCCCGATGGATATCGGGATGAGGCGTTGCCTTTGCCGAGACAAGTATGCCCTCACGGGCACACTACAAACGGCTCACTTCCACTCCCGCCAGGTAACGGGCAATCGCGTCAGGAAATCCCCCTTGCGGAATGACGCAAGGTCCGTATAATGATCTTCCGGATGGAGAAGGTGAGACTGTAGCCTTGAGAAGCGAATACCAAAACATCCGCGCAATCCCTATGAAAGGAGCAGATCATGTCAAGGATGGCGATTCGCTGCGCTGTGTTGCTCTGTATCAGCTTCGTCGCATTCGCGCCCGAGTGCTTCGCCGGGTTCACCGTGCTCAGCGGTGAGCAACGCGTCTGGGGCAGCGCAGTCTACCTTTGGGAAGCCGGGCATTCTCAAGTAGTGAGCGATGTCGGAGCCCAAGGCTATGACTCAGGTGTTCGCCCATGGAATGGATCAGCCTTGTCCGGCGGTGCTCTTGCGCATCCAAATGCCTGGGCATGGAGCTACATCGAGCCCCTTTATGCGCAGGTGGCAAGTGCGGGCTATACGGACGCGGGCGCGAGTGCCTACGCAGAAGGCCGCTGGGTCTTTCGGCCGCATGGAACCACCCTGAACCTCCAAATCGAAGTATGGAACCTCTGGGAAGACGACCCGCTCACGATAGAGCTCACAGACACTACAGCGGCAAAGCAACTCTATTACCACAACGGGACCACAAGCGGTGGCAATACAAAGACAACCAGTGAGCCATGGCCGTATGGGTTCGGGTGGCACTTCCCCATAATCGAGGTGTTCTCAGTCGATCCCACCCACATATACGAGATGCATCTGTATATGAAGTCTTCGTCGAGTTCGGACGGGCCGTATAGCGGTTTCGTGAAGGCGACGGTCCCGATCCCCGCTCCCGGCGCGATGGTGCTGGGGCTGTTCGGCAGCAGTCTTGTCGTTTGGCTGCGGCGACGGAAGAGAGTGTGAGGACCGTCAACCCCCGCTCGGGACCGGCTCGGCTCTGGACACCGCCGCAACAAGAGCAGATCGGGGGCATGTAGTCTCAGAAACAAACGGGGCCTGTACTGTGTGGTACAGGCCCCAGATGGTGCTGCTGAATCCGGCTTGTAGTGGCCCGCCCCGGCGGGCTATTCCCTACGCCCTGTATGCCCTTACGGGCGCACTGCGAACGCCGCTTGTGAGACGTCAGGGAGCGGCGGGACTGCCACGCGCGATGTCGTCCACGTAGACAATGCCGGTGCCGCCG
>JAAYDF010000240.1 GCA_012729395.1 Phycisphaerae bacterium | reverse complement strand
CCCTCTGGCCCGGACACATCGACAGCCCCGACGGATTCACCCTGACCCAGGCCGCGGGACATACTATCCATGGCAACGGCTACATCGATGCCGCGGTCACCAACCACGGCACGATCATCGCCGATCGCTCCAACCAGACCCTCGAGCTGCGTTCCGCTGCCAAGACCAATCACGCCATGATGAAGGCGACCAACGGAGGCTTCCTCGACCTGCGATCTCCGATCAACCAGTCGGCCAGCGGGCAGATCTTTGCCGAGGCCGGCTCCAAAGTGCGACTCTTCACCGGCAGCGCCATCACCGGCGGTACCACCGCCACCAATGGCAACGGCCAGTTCGCACTCAGCGGCGGCGGCGTCAACACCACCCTCACAGATATCACCAACACGGGATCATGGCTTGTCGAGAACGGCTCCGTGGCCAACGCCGCCGGATCCACCTTCACTAACCACGGCACTTTCACCGTCGGCGGATACACCGGCGGCTCAGGCTGGGGGACATTCCGACTCAACAACGCGCTTCAGCTCAGCGGCACCGGAACCCTCAAACTCTCGCCCGGGGCCATCGACGGCTTAGCCACCTACCCACTGACCAACGGCCTCGGCCACACCATCTCCGGCTACGGACGAATCTACGCGTCCGCGGTGCTCAATAACCTCGGCACAATCGAAGCCCGAGGCGGTACCCTCGAAGTCTACGCTCTGCCATCGCAGTTTGCCGGCAACACCCTGACCGACGGTACCTGGAAGGCCGTCAATGCCACTTTGAACGTCCACGGGGCCGACCCGATCACCACGAACCTGGCCAGCGTCGTGCTCGACGGCACCGCCTCAGTCTTTGCCCCAATCAACACCCTCGCCGAAAACCAGGGCAGCTTTAGCCTGCTGGGCAGCCGCGACTTCACCACCGTCGCGGACCTGGTCAACACCGGCTCGATTCATCTTGGCCCCGGATCCAAACTCACCGTGAACGGCGCCTATACCCAGGCCAGCACACTGGCCATCGACATCGCCGGCTACGGCAACGCCAATCACGGCTGGCTGGCCATCGCGGGGGCCGGCTCACTGGCCGGCGTACTCGATGTCGAACTGGCCGGGTCGTTCATCCCCAGCCCCGGAGACCTCTTCACGGTATTGACCTGCGCCGGCGGCGCCGACGGCTTCACACTCGTCCTCGCACCCGAGAACCAACGAATGTGGAACATGACTTGGCCCGACCCCTTCACGATGCAACTGGAGTACGTTCCCGAGCCGGCCAGCCTGATCCTGCTGACCCTCGGCGGGCTGCTCCTGCGGAGAAGAGGACACAGGTAATCGTCGCCGTCCCGGCACATCGTAGCGGTCGCCCCCCGTGGCGACCGGCGTATTCGCAAGGAATAGGGTGCAACTCGCTGGCCGCGTGGCTCCCGGGGCAAAATGGCGAATGCCCAAGGCCCAATGACCAATCAATGACCAAGTCCAAAGCCCGAACGCCAACCGCGAGCGGGGACGTTCGTCATTGGTCATTGGGACTTTACTGGGGCTTTGCCATTGGTCATTCCGCCCGCGGATGGCGAGTTACGCCCTAAGGAATACGCCGGTCGCCACGGGGGGCGACCGCTACGATGAATCGCAAAACGCTCCAGTCGCTCCCCGGCTGATCGTTTGTGTTCCGCGCTCTCTCGACAACCGCTGACCGAAAGATCATCTCTCCGGCGTCGCGATCACCGGAAACGCCGAGATGCGCAGCCGGGCACAGCCCATGGGAATCAGCATCAACCGCTCGGTCGGCTCATCACTCGCGATCGGACTGGCCGGAACCTTGCCCACCAGGCCGTTCTCCTCCTGCCCCCACGCGGGGATCTTCCGACCGCGAGCCAACAGCATCACCGGAGCGGCTTCAGGCGTGAACGGCTGACCGGCCAACGGCCCCGACCGAACAACCACGTCGAACGCATCCGCCGGCTTCGCAGGGTCCACCAGCAGACCGTAATTCCATGGCGTCGTCGGAAATACCTCGTGACACAGCCAGCGGTCCGAACGCGGAGGCTGGTCGGCGGCCGGCTTCTCCTGATGGGCCTGCCAACGCTCGCCGATCCGCAACGAGTACGTCAGCGGACCACGATCCACCGATACGCATCCGCCGTTCTTCTCCCACACACGCACTTTGATCGACATCGGCAAGGCAAGATCCACCCGATCGCCGGTGCGCCATGTGCGCCGCAAGATCAACCACTGGCCCGCCTTGACCACTACCTTGATCGGAACGCCGTTGACCGCGAGCTGTGGCGAATCGCACCAACCCGGCACACGAAGCGCCAACGGAAAGGCCACCGGTTCCGGCATCTCGAGCGTCAGCCCAACCTGCTCGCCGAAGGGATAATCCGTGGTCTCGCTGATCCGCACGCGCGTGCCCCGCTCGCCGACCCGAGCCTCGACGCTGCTCGCCGCGTATAGCACCGCCGCCAGCCCATTGCCCTGTGTCGCCATCCACAGGTGCCCGACGTAATAGGGCCACCCGTGCGAGACGTTATGTTGGCAACAACGGAACTGCTCGTACGGGCTGAACGACAGCATGTTGCCCCGATTCTGCAGCATGGGCGACTTGTCCGCGCGGTCAAGCTGGATCATGTTCGGCGCGGTCAGGTACTTGAGAGCTTTGTGGTCCGGCGTCAGAGCCGCGGGCAGTGAGTTGAAGGCCACATCCTCGCAGCGATCCGCCCACACAACCTGGCCGGTGATGCGGCACAAAATCTCGTGGCTGAACATGAACTCGACTATCGAGCAGGTCTCAGCCGCCTGCCGCGGACCGATGTGGCCCTCGCGGGCGTTCTCGTCCGCCCCAAACATCCCACCCGGCACCTGGCCGTACATGCCCATCACCGTTGCGTAATTCCGCTCCGTCGCCTGCAGGTGACCATGATCGTGACTCTGCACGTAGTACTGGGCCGGTCCGCGAAACGCCTGGCAGATATTGACCCCGTGCCAACTGGGAATCCCGCCCGTCCAGTCCGCGGTCCGCTCGTGGTTTCGCTTGGCCAGATCCAGCAGCCACCTCTCGCCCGTCAGGTTGTACAACCAGTGGATCGCGTCGAGATGGTCGGCCGCGCGAATCGTCTGCCACCAGCCGCTGCGGTATGCGTCCGAGAAGCTGTACAGCTTCTCGGGCGGCAGACTGGCAAGATACTGGAAATACCCCCGTAGCAGCTCGACAACCCGTTCATCCCCCGTCGCCTCGTACGCCGAACGCAACACGCACACCATCACCATGTGCGGCCAGAAGTCCAGGTGTTCCTGGTTGGATTGCGGGCCGAAGTAGCCGTCCTCCCGGCGACTGGCCAGAACCGCTTCCACCCACCGGCCGGCTTCCGCCTTGATCCGCTCGTCTTCCAGCAGATAGCCGAGATCGATGAAACCCTTCAGCCAGTAGGGCAGTTCCTCCCAGCCATACTCGCCTCGGCCCTGTGCATCGGTCCACGCGTTCCCCTCAAACTGGCACCACTTGCTCACCTCCGGCAGCCGACCAATCATCCCGTCCGCCATCAGCTCCAACTGGTGCCGAACCCACCCCGCCGGCCGAATGCTCCCCACCGGCAGCTTGATCAGCTCACTGGGCAACAACGGCTCACGGTTGCCCGCGTAGTGGATATTCCCGCCCTCCGCTGGCGGCGTGTCCTGGGCAACGACATCGACAGCCACCGACGCTCCGCCCACCGAGCACCCGACCAAGGTCAGCAGCACACAACCAGCGGCCGCAACCATACCACAACCGGCAAGCTTGAAGTGCCTCATCAGTCGTCCCCTTGCGTGAAAAATGGTGTCAGTGAAAAATGGTGTCAGGATGATTTTTCCGGGCGAATACGGCCGTTCCGCATCCTGCCCGCGTCTTATCCTGCCGCCTTTTCCCCCACCTTGACTACGACCATGGTCAGATCATCTGTGCGATCGGCCAATCCACGGAAGCGACGAATGTCCCACAGAAGATTCTGAGCGATGAGCTGTGCGTTGTGCTCGCTGTGCCGGCGAAGCGATTCCGTCAGCCGGGCATTGCCAAACTGCTCGTCAGCAAAGTTGAGGGCCTCCACCGCGCCGTCGGTGTAGAGCAACAAAACGTCCCCTGCCCGAAGATCCACAATCCCACGATCGAAAGCCGCATCCGGGTCCATGCCCAACACCGTGCCCCCGGTCAGCAATTCCTGAATTTCGCCGCCGCGGAGCAGCATCGGCGGATGATGGCCCGCGTTGCAGTAGGTTAGCCGGCCCGTGCCCGGATTCAGCACGCCGTAAAACGCCGTGGCAAACTCGCCCACCAGCGTGTCCCTGCACAAATGGCGGTTGACCTCAGACAGAATCCGGTCAATATCGTACATGTGATAGGCGTTCACCCGCAGCGCCGCCCGCAGAGAGGCCATCTGCAGCGAGGCCGGTACGCCCTTGCCCGATACGTCCGCAATCGCCAACCCGAGATTGTTGCCCGGCAAAGAGATGAAATCGTAGAAGTCCCCGCCGACTTCGAAGGTCGGACGGTAAATCGCCCCAATGTCCAGCCCTTCGTACGACGGAGCACGCTCCGGGATCATGCGACGCTGAACCTCGCCCGCGTACGCCAGTTGACGGGCGTAACGCTCCGCTTCCAGGGCCTCAGCAAAAAGACGCGAGGTCAGAATCGCCGCCGCTACCTGCGAGGCCACCGCCTGCAACAACGATTCCTCGAACGGCGTGAAGACGTGAGCCTCGCCCGTGTACACCCGCAGCACGCCCACCGCCTCGCCCCGGTAAACCATGCCGCAGACCAGCCCGCTGACGATCCCCTCCTTACGGGCCTGCTGCGGATAGCGCGTCCGCGGATCATTCGGGGCATCGCTGATGCGAACAATCTCGCCACGCAACGCCGACGCGTCGATCGGGTTGTCGTCGACCGTCACCGGCCCCTTGCCCAGATACTCCGGCGAGAGGTTGTGTACCGCCTTGATCGCCAACCCACCCGTCTGCTCATCCAGCAGCCGAATGCTGCACGCCTTGACCCGCATCACCGTGCAGATCAAAGCCGCCACCTTGCCCAGCGCGTCGTTGAGATCCAGCGAGCCGGCCACCAGCCCGCCGATGTTGTACACCGCACTGAGCTCCTCGATGCGGTGCTGAAGATCCTTGTCGCGGGCACACAACTCGGTGAACAACTCGCCGAGCAGGCTCGTCAGATTCCGCGCCGCAAACGCTTCACCCGCCGACCACGGACGAAGCTGAGAAGCCGCCGATGCCAACGCCGTCGGCGGTAACCCCGCCGCATGAGCCAGCCTCTCCACCACCGCCGGCGAAAGAAGATGACGTGGCCGGTCACCCAAGGTCAAAGTCCCCGCACGCCGATCGCCAATTGTCAGCGGCAGGGCAAAGTGGTCCATGCTCTCGATTAACGCAGCGGCATCAACGGAAGGGGCAGCAATGGCTTGGTCGTGGATCGCGCTGCGGTGAGCGGCCACCAGCAGTGAACGCCCTTGCTCCGATTGGGCCAGGCGGGCGGCCAGAACATTGCCCGTGATTGGGCCGACAACCACGTCGCCAACCGCGTCGAACAGAACAACCGTGGCGGAAGTCGCCTCGGCCAGCACCGTCAACGCCTTCCCAAAGGACAAAGCCGAGATCGTCTCCCGCAGAAAACTGGGGCAGATTGTTGCCGACTCCATGCTTGCCATCCCGACCGACCCTGGCGGCCAGGGCGGCAGCGGCATTATACCGCGAACGCGGGCACCGCGTAAGACCCACCCGCAGATCGTAAAACGCCCAACGGCGAACGTGGTGAAGCAATTCGCTCCCAACGTTCGCCGTTGACGCCGTAATGGTCAGCCTTGGCACCGTCGGCCGAACGGGCCAATGACCCGGGCCCGTTTAGGGCCCTCCGTTTAGGTAGATGAACATGCTGCCACGTGGTGGCAACGCTTATTCACCTGTCAGTCTGTGAATCGCCCTCCAATCAAACAAACCGTGCAATCAAGCGTACCGTTCAAACCACCCAACACGAAACCGGCCGGCCCCAGGCTCCGTCTGCCTCAAAGCAACGCATCGCCATCAGTACCGGCCGAAAACAGCCCCACTTTCCACCGACCCCCCATCACCGCTCTACCGGAGGAGCCCGCTCCCCCATGCCGGAGAAGTCAGTTAGCCTCATCCTCTGTGGGGATCTCAGGATCCCCGCCGTCTCAGGACGCCGGCCCAGCCGACGCTTCCACGCAAACGCAACGTGCACAGGCTCGGCGGGCTCCTTCTCCGTTAGCGCCGGCACGACGTCCTGCGTCTCACCCACTATTTCGGGCATCCGGGGCATCGTCCTCACCCCTTCGTCCGAGCTGACAGCCACCCGCAAAACCTCAAACACGCTCGGCACTAGATATATACGCCACGTTTCGCGAAGGGGCAAACGGATTTCCGCCAAATCGCCTCCAACCCCGACTGCCCCATCCTCCCCTCGCCAATTGGACTCACCCAACGCCGCCGCACTGGTCGATATCAGGGCTTATAAGCCGGTTAACGTCCTAGCGAGGGTCGTATGGAATACGCGGCAATGACTTTCTGGCTCTTGGTGATCGTCTTCTCTGCCTTGGGAGTGCATCGACTCTGGAGCGCCCTGCTCCAGCCCAAAATCGTCAATTCGATCCTCCTGCCCGGCACCCTCGTCGCCACCCTGGGACATATTCTCGGGCTGCTCATCACCGGCGGAACCGTCGACAACACCACCCTCATCACCGACGACGACTCCGGCGAACCTCAAACCGGCACCGACCCCAAACCACGAGTCCCCATCATCGGGGCTGTCATCATCGCCTTGCTCCCCATGGTCGGCTGTGCCGCGGCTATCTACGCCGTCGCTCACTACTTCGGTACCCCGATCCTCCAGGGACTCGCCGAACAGTTCAAACCCCAGCTCCATCTTCCCACCAGCTACCCGCTCTTCTTCGAAATGCTCCGCCAGGTACTCACCCTCGTTGAACGACTCATCACCGTGGTCCTCGACAGCGACCTGACCGACTGGCGAACCCTGCTCTTCCTTTACCTCGCCATCTGTCTCACCGTCCGCATGGCTCCGCTTACCGGCGATCTCCGTGGCTCACTCGGGGCCATCTTCGTTACCGGCATCATCGCCTTCCTGATGAGCCGCTTGACCGAGTCGGCCGGCAACACCGTCGCATCCACTTGGCCGCTTATCAGCTTCTCGGTCGCCGTTCTGCTCTTCCTGCTGATGGTCAGTCTGCTCATCACCGGCGCGGTGAACCTCGCGCGCACCGTCTTCGGCAAGTAGCTCGCTTCACGCCCCATCGTAGCGATCGCCCCCGTGGCGACCGGCGCGTCCTTCGCGAGCATGCCACCAATATGGGGGGCACGCCACTATATCGTTACATGAAATGATCGAGCTCTCGACATGCCGCCGTTCACAGCCGCTGCAGGCGGCTGCGGAAGTAGTCGGCTCGCTCGGCCGGAGTCATCTTGCCAAAATCCGGAGCCTCGGGACGAGGCTTCGTGCCCGGCCGCGCCGCGGGAGCGGTCGACGTCGAACTCGTCGCGGCAATCGCCGGACGGGGAGCAGCCTGCGGCCTCGCGGACGACGAACCAGCCGACGACGCGGGTACTTGCACCTGAGTCGTGCCGCCGTAGCTCATCACCCCCGTCGTCAACCGCAGATCCTCTTCCAGCGAGCGATACGGCTTGAGCTTCAGCACCTGCAAGATGCCGTGATACGCCCGCACCGCCTCCTCCGGCGAAATCTGCCCGTCAACGATACGCCGCAACATCTCGATGAAGGCGAGCTGGTTCTCCGCGTTGTTGATCTTGCGGCCAAAGAGGGCCACCCTCGCACCGTACTTCTGGGCCTCGCTGATCAGCTTGAACGCGTCGTAGGTCGTACCCGACGAGCCGCCCAGAATGCCCACAATCAGGTTGCGATCGTAGCGGACCAGCTCCTCGGTGAACTTCGGGCCGTGATAGACCATCTTCAGGAACAACGGCCGGCCGGCCTCGGGAACACCCGCCAGCAAACGCGTGATCATGTCGTTGATGAACCCGCCGATCTTCTCCGGCGGAATCGGATTGATCATCGCGTTCGGGTCGAAAACCTCAAGAAAATGCCGAAAACCCTTGCGCTCCGCCTCGATGCGAAACTCGCGGTACCGCTCCAGCGTCAACATGTCGGCATCGCGATCGTTGTTGAACGTCACACTGTAGAGACCCAGATTCGCGCCGCGCGTCCGCTCGTCCGTCGAACACTCCACCCGCCCGCACTGAATGTGATCGATCGTCGTGGTGCGGAACGGCCGCGAGGGCTCCTTCACGAAAACACTACCCCGGGCAACGTGAATGTCCGTCGTATCATTCGCCCGAGCGGCCGGCGTCACGTGCGAATTCTCGAACAACCGCTCCTCAATCGCCAGGATGCCGTTCGTGTGGGCCGACATCAACATGATGTCCACCAGCCCCTGCCGAACCACCTGCCGAATGCACTCGCGATATTCTTCCAGCGTGCGGAAATGACCCTCCCGTGAATGATGCTCCGGAGACTGCCCCGGCGCCCCAATCCCAAAAGCCATGTCCGCGTCCTTCGCGTCCGCGAGAATGAACTCCCCACAGCCAGGGTTCGCCTTGATCCGGGCCAACTTGACGTCCATGCTTTTCGCTGTCATGTGTCTACCCCGCTACCTGTCGATAAGTCTCGTCCAGGGCCCCAGCCGACGCCCGAATCCCGCTCAGCTCTTTCGGCCACAACTCCATCTCGATCCGCTTGATCACCCCGCGACGCCCGAGAATCGTCGGTACCGACAGACACGTCTTGTGCGCACCGTAGGCACCGCTCTGGGCCGAGCTGATCGTCAACACCCGACGACGATCCAGGGCAATGCATTCGACCACCTCGCGAATGCTCAACCCCACCGCCCAGCCCGCTCCACCCTTGCGGCGAATGACCTCCGCGCCGCTGCTCTGCGTCCGCTTGAACAGCTCATTCTGCAAACCCTGCGTCATGCCCGGCCAGGTAGTCAGCGGAAAACCATTCACCGTCGCCGCCGACCAGATCGGCACCATGCTGTCGCCGTGCTCGCCCAGAATCATCGCCTTCACCTGCGTCGGCGATAACTTCATCTCCGCCGCAATCAAAGACGAAAACCGGGCCGAGTCCAAAACCGTCCCCAACCCGATCGTCCGGTCCGGACACCGCCCGCTCCGCTCCACCGCCAGCCGAGTCAAAATGTCCACCGGGTTCGAGACCACCAGAATGATGGCCTCATCCTTGAGACGATACGTCTTGAGGCTCGCAATGATCTTGGCGAACAGATCCACGTTCCGGTTAATCAACGCCAGACGACTTTCATCCGCCTCGCGACGCAGACCCGCCGTGATCACTACCACGTCCGAGTCGACAACCTCTGCATAATCAACCGCCCGGATACGCTGATCCGCCGCCAACGCCGAACCATGCAGCAGATCCAGAGCCTCGCCCTCGGCCGCTTCACCGTTCAAGTCCAGCAACGCGATCTCGTCAACCACCCCGCCGCACTGCAACGCCGCCGCCGCACACGAGCCTACCCGACCACCACCGCCGATGATGCTCACCTTCATCGAGATCGCCTCACTTCACCGCGGCCATGATCCGATCCGTGATCTCCCGAACCATACGCTCGACTTCCTCATCACTGACCGCTCCGGGCTTGAGTATCTCCGGCGGCGTCATCGGAGACGCCGAGGGAGTCGGGCAACCACACTCGGCCGGCGAACGGAAACCCCGGCCAAAATCCGTGTTCACGCACAGATCCGCATGCTCCATCCGCCGCGGGTCCACACCCAGCCCAAACCGCTCCTTCAAATCCAGCAATTCCTCAACCTTCGGCTCACTGATCCGCTCCACCCGACCGATCTGCTTCGCCAGAACCAGAATGCGGCAGTAGGCGTCCAGAATCTCCGTCCACCAATACGCCCGATCCACCGATTCCTCCGACCAGGCCACCGTGCCGTGATTCTTCAGCACCGCAATCTTCGCCTTGCCCACAAACGGCAAAATCGTCTCCGCAAACGCCGAAGCACCCGGCGTCTCGTACCGCGCCGTCGGAATCGTCCCCAGAAAAACCTCAACTTCCGGCAAAACACACGTGGGGATCTCTTCGCCGGCTACCGAGAACGCCGTCGCATACGGCGGATGACAGTGAACCACCGCCTTCACGTCCGGCCGGACTTTGTAGATCTCCAGGTGCAGTAATACCTCGCTCGTCCGCTTCCTGCGACCGCCGATCTGCCGACCCGTCATGTCCACCGTACAAATGTCGTCCGGCTTCAGATAGCCCTTCGACACCATCGTCGGTGTGCACAGCACCGTCTTGTCATCCACCCGAACCGAAATGTTGCCGTCGTTGGCCGCCGCAAAACCCTTCGCATAAATCTTGCGGCCAACTTCACAAATCTCCTGCTTCAGTTTGAACTCGTTCACCATGGCAGTTCTCGATTCTTATTCACAATCCCCAAATCCCGAATCTCTCTGGACTCTCAAATACCCGTTCTCAAATCTCAAATCCGAAATCCCAAACCGTCACCATCCTCAAATCACATCGCCAAGACACCAAGGCATAGATGGACACCGATGGAACAAACCGCCGCCTTCTCACGTCCCACGCCCCGGCGTCTCACGTCTCGCGTCTCACGTCTCACTTCGCCCCTCTCCCCTCATCGTACGTCACGTCATCAATCAAGCACGCAACATAGGCGTCGATCGCCACCGGGTCCGGGTGAAACGGCATCGCCGCCTCGCGACCTTCGCTGATCCCCACCCGTTGCCCAACATCCCCCCCCAGCTCGTCGTATGCGACCACCGGCTCGCTGCCTTGTGTTCTCTGTTCGCCGGGACCAGCCCCCAATACCTCGTCCCGCAGAGACTGCGGATCGTGCGGACGAACAATCAGAAACCGTCCGCCCACCAGCTTGCGGTTCTGAATGCTCAACGTGACCTTCCCTATCACCTCACCAATCCGCACAACAGTCTCCCAATCTCAAATCCCCAACCCTGGCCCCGATGTCAGATGTCCAGTCTCAAATCCCCAATCTCGATATCCCAAATCCCAAATCCCAGATCTCAGATCTCGAATCTCGAATCTCAAATCCCTTCCTCGTGCCGTGCACCCTCGCTTGCCCAATGTCACTTTCTCTGCTCACCACTCCGCCTTGCCGCCCGCCTGCTCAATACTCGCGATCGCAGCCGCCAGTTCTGGCCGCGGCACGGAAGGGCCCGCCGTCAGCCGCTGAATCATCTGCCTCATCAAGTACGGCGTCTGACTCGGATACTCAATCACCAACACGTTGATCGCCAGCTCCCGGCACGCCTCCTCAACCATCGGCACGTTCATGCCCAACGCCGCCCGCACGCCCACGTGCTTGTTGGCCACACACACCGGCACGGCACCGTCCTGGGCAAAAACCACCCCGCGAGCTACCTCACGCCGAGCGATCATTCCACACAGCCGACGTGTCGCCGACGCCAGCGAACCCCTACCCGCCGCCGGCTCAATCACCTCCGCCAGCCCACCCGTCCGGTCCAGCATCGTCCGTACAGCACGCATCTCCGGCAGCTTCGTATCCATCACCACCGCCAACCTGCCGCCCCGACCGTTCGCCCCCTCCAGCCACGTCACCGGAACCGCATGCTCTTTGAACCAGTCCCGCGCCGCCGGCGTGATCAACGACCCCTTCTGCAACACAATCTCCGCCCCCGTCCGGAGCAGATCGTTGAGCATCAGAGCTGTCACCACCGGCCGACTCATCACTTACGCAATCCCTCAGTCAGTTCATCCCAAACCCGAATCTCAAATCCCAAATCCCAAATCTCGAATCTCGAATCTCGAATCTCGAATCTCAAATCCCGAATCCCTCACCCTTAAACCTCTCCTCCCACCCGCTCCGGCTGATCACAAATACACATCACCCACCAGCGGGCAGGCGACGTGTTGTCTTTCACCAACTCGCGACCATAAATCCCGTCGCTGCTGAGCACCACAATGTCGCCCCCACGGGCACCCATCGTGTCCATCGCCAGAACCGGATCCAGCGACGCGGCCCCGATCGGTTCAACCACCAGCAGCCGCATCGCCGCCAGCGACCGGTGCTTCACCGTCGAAACCGCCTTGCCCACCACACGCCCCAAAATCATCCCGTGGCCCTTCCGTAACCAACCACCGCACGTTCCACAATCATCCCGCGACCCTTCCGTGGCCAACCACCACTCGCCCCAAAATCGTCCCGCGGCGATTGTGTAACCAATCCCCCTCCCATCTGCGCCAATCTGAGTGATCTGTGGGCCCGTTCCTTTGGACCACACATCTCCCACCCAACACAGATGCCGTGTCGAGAATCACGCCCGCTCGCTCTGCAACGATGCTGCAACTCCGTTCTCAGCCCTCACAGAATCCGCAAATTGTCCACCATCACGCACCGCCGCACCCGCGTAAACGTCAGCGGACTCGTCGGGCCTTCACCCGTCGGCGTCGCAATGCTGTAGCTGACAAACCCTTCCCCGCCCAGCCCCAGCCCCGCCATGCACGGACCGTTCTTGATGAACAAGGTCGTGTCCATCGCCTTGCCCATCTTGGTCATGTTGTCCACCTTCTGCGACCAGATGATCGCCGTGTGACCAAACCCATGCTCGAAACGCACCGCCTTGGCGATCGCGTCGTCCACATCCCGGCAACGAAGAATCGGCAAGAAAGGCATCATCTGCTCGCACGGCAGCCACGGACTCGATTCGTCCACCTCACCGTAAAGCAACTGCGTGTTGGCCTGTACCGTCACCCCAATCGCCTCCGCCAACACCTGCGGATCCTTCCCCACAAGCTTCTTGTCCGCCACCCAGTGCCCGCTCTTCTCATCCTTGTGCAACGCCACCTTCATCAGAGCCTCGACCTGCTGGCTGTTCAGCCGATACGCTCCTTGCCGACCCATCGCGTCCATCAGCTTGTCCGCTACGCTCTCCACCACCAACACTTCCTTCTCACCAATGCACAGCAGGTTGTTGTCGTAAGCCGCCCCAAAAATGATCCCCGCGGCAGCCTTGTCGATGTTCGCCGTCTCGTCCACTACCACCGGCGGATTGCCCGGACCCGCAACCACCGCTTTCTTGTGACTCGCCATCGCCGCGCTCACGACCCCCGGCCCACCCGTCACGCACAACATCTCAATGTCACGATGCTTGAAAATCTGGTCCGCCGTCTCCAGCGTCGGCTTCTCAATCAGACAAATCAGATTCTCCAGCCCCGTCTTCTCCCGAATCAGCCGAGCCGCCCGCTGCGTGAAGATCGCCGCCGACCGCGCCCCCGACGGGTGCGGGTTCACCACCAGCGTGTTCCCGCCCGCGATCATCATGATCGCGTTGCACGCCAACGTCGGTACCGAGTGCGTCACCGGTGTGATCGCCCCAATCACCCCGAACGGAGCATGCTCCGTCACGCACAACCCGTGATCCCCGCTCACGCACTCCGTCGTCACCATCTCCAAGCCCGGCACACGCTTGCCGACCACGATCAGCTTCTCAATCTTGTGATCCAGCCGCCCAATGTGCGTCTCGTCGTACTCGATCTTGCCAAACTCCTCCGCCTGGCCAATCACCAAATCCCGAATGCACTGGATCGCCTGACCGCGAGTCTCCAGCGACGCGGCCACAAGATGTTGCTGTGCAACCTTTGCCGCCGCGACCGCCGAATCGACCGTCTGGAACAAACCGTCCGCTCCACCCGCACACGGCGCGGACGACGCCGATCCGTTAGCCCCAGCCTGCATCCGGCTCAAAACCTCGCTCACCACGTCACGGATCAGATTCTCGTTGATCGCAGCACTCATCTTCTATGCTCCATCCGAGGGCTAACCCCCGCGTCGCCTCGCAAATCCTCACGCCAATCCAAACCGTGTCCTCGCATCCGCGCGACCCGCAGGCCCAACCCGCACCTGCCCATCGATCACACCATCGAACACCGGTCCGGCTATTCCTTCTTGTACAACTCCTGCGCACCGACCTGGATCGCGTCGATAATGCCCACCACCACCGCGTCGGTCGGCACATTCTTCGTCTCATCCGTCAGCCGCGCCGAACTCCCCTGCGTCACCAGCACCAACTCGCCTTCACCCGCACCCAGCGTGTCAATCGCCACCGCCACCCGACCTGTCGAGACCAGTTGACCCGGCGAGTCACCCTTGACGCTCATCGCGTCGATCAGCAGCATCTTCTTGCCGATCACACTGCCGATCTTCTGAGTCGACACGACATTGCCCGTCACCTTGCCGATGAACATGATCGTCTCTCCACGCCGTTGAGCATCATCGCCTCTGTGAGGATGCGCGAGTTGCTTCTTCAGAAACGCGACCGTCAGGGAGCGGTTCTTTCAGCAGCGAGCGACCCCTCCCTGACACTAGCCGCTCTGATACGCATCACACTCCTCACACATCCTCTTCGCTCAGTTTGGCCTGCACATCGTCCGCGCTCCACCGACACATGCTTTTCGCTCGGCCGACACACCCACTCCGCTCGGTCGGCAGATCGTCCGCGCTCCGCCCGGGCAACTCGTCGAGCCTGAAAGGCTCGTTCCACCAGCCCAGGCCAAAGGCCTGGGGACGAACGCCCCCATCGGGCATCGGCCCTGAAGGGGCCGTTCAGCATGCCCCGACATCAAGCCATGGCATCGCAGCTTCATGTGCAGCCCTCCGCCCCGGGCCGACCAAACCACACTCCCGTACATCAGCGGGCCGGCAACACCTTCTCCACTTCACCGTGCGGCCGGGCAATCACGTCCACACTGACCACTTCACCAATCTTCGCCGCCGCCGCCGCGCCCGCGTCCACCGCCGCCTTCACCGCCGCTACATCCCCCGTCAGCACCACCGTCACCAGACCCGAGCCAACCTGCTTCCAGCCACGGTACGCCACGTTCGCCGCTTTCAACGCCGCGTCCGTCGCTTCCACCAAGGCCACCATCCCGCGAGTCTCAATCAAACCCAACGCTTCCTGAGCCATCACCATTTACTCCTGTATTCACTCCCGTCACACGCACCCGCGTGACGCAACGCCCATCCTCAACACGAAAACCTCAACCGAAATCCCCACTACCTCAAATCTCAAATTCCTGAATCAAAGATCTCAAATCCGAAATCCCAGATCCCGCAATCTCAGACCCTGAATCTCAAATCTCAAATCCGAAATCTCAGATCTCAAACCGTCCCCATTCGCAAACCACATCAACAAGGCACAGAGGCACTAAGACACAGAAACCGCAGCCCAACCAAGCTCAGTCTCGGCCGCCCCATCTGCGTGATCTGTGAGCAGAAAAAGGGCCCACTGATCACCTGGATGGACACAGATAAAGTAGCCGCCGCCTTTTCATGTTCCACTTTCCAGTTCGCACTCCTCACTCAGTACTCAGCACCCCTTCCTCAGCGTCCCCATCGTCTGCCTCGCCACAATCAGCTCTTCGTTGGTCGGGATCGTCATGATCCGGACACGCGAGTCATCCGCCGAGATTGTCGTCTCTTTCCCTCGCACCCGGTTGCGCTCCCGGTCCAGCCGCAGCCCGGCATAGTCGAACCCCGTGCACACCAACTCGCGGAATTCCCAGCCGTTCTCACCAATCCCCCCGGTGAAAACCAGTACATCCGCACCGTTCAGCACCGCCAAATACGCGCCGATGTAGTGCCGAACCGCCTCAACCAGCACCTCGTTGGCCAGCTTCGCCCGCTCGTTCCCCTCGGCCGCCGCCCGCTCAATGTCCCTGAGATCGTTGCTCACCCCACTGATCCCCAGCAGACCACCCTCCCGAGCCATCTGAGCCAGTGCCTGCTCAAACGTCAGACCAAAGGCCGGCAACGCCTTCAACAACGCATACGGGTCAAAATCGCCCACCCGGTTGTTGTGCGGCAAACCCGACTGCGGCGTCGTGCCGAAACTGTTCGCCACACTACGCCCGCCCTCGATCGCACAGATCGAGCTGCTCCCCCCAACATGGCACGAAATGATCCGCAAATCCTCACGCCCAAGCAGCTCCGCCGTCCGCACCGCAATGTACCGGTGACTCGCCCCGTGGAACCCGTACCGTCGCACCCCCGCCTGCGTCCAGGCCCAAGGCACGCCGTACGTCGTCCGCGACGCCGGAATCGTCTGGTGAAACGCCGTCTCGAACGCCGCAACCTGCGGAACCTTCGGCAGCCGAGCCGCAAACGCCTTCATCGCCGCCACGTAAGGCGGATTGTGCGCCGGGGCAATGTCCGCAAACTCCGTCATCGTCGCCAACACGCGATCATCCACACGCACCGCGCCCGAGATCGCTCCCCCGTGCACCGCTTTGAACCCGATCGCGTCAATCGCCACCGCCGGATCAGGCAACAGCCCCAGACACCGCTCGATCGCCTCGCCGTGATCCGCCACCGCCCCCGTCCAGCTCTGCTCGCCAACCTTCACGGCCGCATTCTCGCTGCCGATCCGCTCAACCCCACCACGAGCCAGCTCCCGCTCACTCTTCATATCGAACAAGCGAAACTTGAACGAGGTACTCCCAATATTGGCCACCAACACAATCATGCCAACCGCCCCAATCCGTCCAAAAACCCACTCACCATCCACTCACCGCGTCGCACACCCTCGCCCGACGTGGCGGTCGCCCCCTCCGCCACGGCGGACAGGCTGTGACCACCGGCGACGCATCGCCCCACGAGCGACGCCCGCATCACACGCGTCTCAACCGTATCAGAAGAACACGCCCGTCAACCCTTCGTGCGGCCGGGCAATCACATGCGCCGACATCAGCTCACCCACCCGGTTCGCCGCGTCCGCGCCGGCATCCACCGCCGCCTTCACGCTGCCCACGTCACCGCGAACGATCGTCGTCACCATCCCGCCGCCGATCTGCACGCTCTTCACCAGATCCACGTTCGCCGCCTTGCACATCGCGTCCGTCGCCTCGACCAGACCCGTGTACCCCATCGTCTCCACAAAACCCAATGCATCGCTCATCGCTTATCTCCATATCTCAGAAACACTGCGTGTATCTCAAAAACACTGCTTCTGTCGCAAGACCACTGCTTTCGTCGCGGGACCACCGCGTTTGCCTCAGGACCACTGCGTTTGTCGCAAGACCACAAACTCCTTGCGACCTGCTTGCCAGCACTCAGATTCGTGATCTCAAATCCACAATCTCAAATCTCAAATCCCGAATTCCGAATCCAATCTGGAATCCCAAATCCCAGATCGCAAATCCTAGATCCCAGATCTCGAATCTCGAATCTCGAATCTCGAATCTCAAATCTCAAATCTCAAATCTCAAATCTCAAATCCCTCAATCACCCCGCTTTGCCTTTTCCCTTCGCCGCTCCCGTCGGCACCATGTTCGACAAATCATCGTGCGGCCGAGGAATCACGTGCACGCTGATCACCTCGCCCACCTTCGACGCGGCCGCCGAACCCGAGTCCGTCGCCTGCTTCACCGCCGCCACGTCGCCCTTGATGAACGCCGTCACGTAACCCTTACCTACCTTCTCGTAACCAACCAGCCGGACATTCGCGGCCTTCAGCATCGCATCCGACGCCTCAATCGCCGGAACCAGCCCCTTCGTCTCAATCATCCCTAACGCTTCCAGTGCTGCCATGTGTGGCACTCCTCTCGATTGAACCCTTCATCCGGTTCCTTGAACGACAAATCCCTTACTTCATCAACTCCACGCGACTGGCGTTCGCCAGATTGCTCGCATTCCCCTCGTCCGTGTCCAAGTGCACCTCCAACTTGAACGACGGATGAATCCTCGCCAGGATCCCCTCCAACGTGATGCCGCAATTGCTCTCAATATGCAGCTTCATCATGTCATTGTTCCGCACACCATAGTATTCCGCGTCCGCCGGACTCATGTGCGCGTGCCGCAATGCCCGAATCACCCCCTCCTTCATCTCAATGTGCCCCTTCGGACCCAACACAATGCAGCCCGGCGTGCCCTTGATGTCCCCACTCATCCGCACCGGCAAATCAATGCCCATCGCAATGCCGTCCGTGAACGCCAGCTCAATCTGATTCTCAGGCCGGCACGGACCCAGAATCCGCAAATTCGTGATCGTCCGGTGACGCGGACCAATGATCGTCACCATCTGCTCACTGGCAAACTGACCCTCCTGGTACAAGGACCGAAAGACCGTCAACTTCGCCCCGGGACCAAACAGCGTCTCCAACGCCGCCTGCGTGATGTGCATGTGCCGGGCACTGATATTCACCCGCAAATCAGGCTTGGCCGCCGGCCGAGTAGCCGCCACCGACTTCCCCAGCCGCTGACGAACCACCTCCCGAACCAGCTTCTCCACCGCCGTCCGATCCAGGCCCCTCGCCGTGGCTACCGTGCTCATACGCTACCTCCCACAGCCGATGAACTCATCGGCGCGACGATCAACTCCGCCCCCACCGTCCGCACCATCTCCTGCCAATACGGATGCAGCCCGCTGTCACTAACCACCCGATCCACCAACTCCCAGCCCCCCAGCCGGGCCAACGCCCGCCGATCAAACTTCCCGTGGTCCGCCACCACCACCACCTCGTCCGCCGACTTCATCATCTGGTGCTCGGCATCCACCATCAGCACGTTCGCGTTGTACAGACCCTCTTCCGTGATCCCCGCCACCCCGATGATCGCCTTGCTGACATTCAGAGAGGCCAACGCCTGATTCGCCAACGGCCCTAACGCCACACCGGTCCGTGGGTATATGTACCCTCCCACGAAGATCAACTCAACATTCGGTGCCGAACCCAACAAGTTCGCGATCGGCAACGAGTTCGTCACCACCTGCAACGACCGCGTCGCCAAGTGCCGCGCCACCTGAAACGTCGTCGTCCCGCCGTCCAGCAGGATCGTCTCTCCATCCTCGATCAGTTTCGCCGTCGCCTTCCCGATCGCCTGCTTCTCCGCCACCGCCGTCGATTCGCGAGACGCGTAATTCAACGCGCTGAACCGATCGCTCACAAAAACCGCGCCCCCGTGCGTCCGCCGAACCAGACCCTCCTCCTCCAATTGGGCCAAGTCCCGCCGAACCGTCGACTCCGACACCCCCAGCTCCGTCGCCAGCGACGACAACTCCGCAAACCCGCGCCGGGCCAGCACTTCCGACAACTGCTGCCGCCGCTCATCCGCCGCCATACAACCTCCTCGCCCACGGGCCCCCGCGCGCCCACCCGCGGAAACCCACCTTATTATCGATAGATCCTGCGCATATTCAATCAAAATCTGTCAGATTGATGGAAGATTCTGAGAAGGCGCGCCACAGCCCAGAAGGCGGTACGAGCGTAACGTTATTTTATGCAAGAGGTTATGTTCATCTTGGGGTTCGTGATCGCTCGGCACGAAGGGTTGCTGGAGCCGATGGCGACGGGCGAAACTCAGGGGGACGGGCGAGACTCAGGGCGGCAGGTCAGTGCGGGGGGGGCCGTTACCGCGAGGTCAGCAGGACGGTGCCGAGCGTTCGCAGCAGGATGATGAGATCGAGCTCCAGCGACATGTGCTTGATGTACCAGAGGTCGAGCTGGAGTTTGCGGCGGGAGTCCTCGACGCTGGCCCCGTAGCGGTAGTGGATCTGTGCCCAGCCGGTGAGACCGGGTTTGATCAGGTGGCGTTCGTTGTAATAGCGGATGCGGGCGGCCAGTTCTCCGACGAACTCGGGGCGTTCGGGTCGGGGGCCGACCACGGACATCTGGCCGAGGAGGATGTTCCAGAGCTGGGGCAGTTCGTCCAGGCGGGTTTTTCGCAGGTACCATCCGACGCGGGTGACTCGGGGGTCATTGACGGCGGCCCAGACGTGGCCGTTACTCTCGGCTGTTTCGTGCATGGTGCGGAACTTGTGGAGGTTGAAGGTTCGGCCGTTGAGGCCGACGCGTCGTTGGTGGTAGAAGACGGGTCCGCGGCTGTCGAGTCGGATGAGCAGGGCGATGAGGGGCCAGAAGGGCAGGGTGATGAGCAGCCCGATGGTTGCGAGCAGGAGGTCGCCGGCGCGTTTCATCATGAGCTGGGCTTCGCGGTAGTGCTTGAGGTCGGCGAAGAGGAACCAGCTAGGTTCGAGGTGGGCGACGGGGACCTCGCTCATGACCTGCTCATAGAAGGTCGACAGGTGGGTGACTCGGCAGCCGAGTTTGAGGCATCCGAGCATGCGGTCGAGGACTCGGGGGTTTCTGGCTGGTCCGGGGCCGACGACCACTTCGTTGACGCCCATTTCGAGGCAGATTTGCTCGATGTCGTCAATGGTGCCGACGACCATTGAGCCGTCGACATCGCGCCCGACCTCGTGGTTGTCCATAGAGACGTATCCGACGAGGCGATATCGCCTGGAGAGTCCGTCGGTTGAGGCGGCCTCGGGGCAGATTTCGGAGAGTCGGCTTCGGCGGTCGGTACCGACGATGAGGAATGTTCGGCTGTAGCTGTTGACGCACCAGCCGGCCAGCAGGCGAAGGCTGGGGCCGACGGCGAGATAGAGCAGGCTGGCGGTGAGCAGGACGCGTCGGCTGAGGTCTGCGTACATGAACAGGTGAAAGACGATGAAGGTCGCGGTGGTGGCGGCGGCGATGCTGAGCATGGACCGGGCGATGATGCGCGATCTGCGAAGCAGGGTTTGTTGTTCGTAGAGGCCGAAGACCAATCCGGCGAGGACCAATGCGATGGCTTGGACGAGGCAGGTTTCTCGCCAACTGATGGTCAGCCAACCTCCCTGGGGCACCCAGACGGAGGCGAAGTAGGCGCCGTAGACTGCGGCGGTGACGACGACGACATCGAGGGTAATCCAGGCGAGCCAGGGGAGTTCGAGGAAAGCGCTGCCGACGGATCCGAGTCGGCTTCGGCGAGCGGTGGTGGGTGGCTCGGCCAAGACGAGCCGCGGGTATACGGGGCAGGTCACGGCTGTTGTGGCCGGGCTGTTTCGGAAAGCCAGGTGTGCTGTGAACAGGTTGATCGCCACCGTTTCTGCTCGAACGTGTCTAAAAGGAAGCCGAACCGTGCGGATTCATCCAGCGGGTTCAGGCATCCTTGAACTCACCATCCGTATCGGCCCATGGGCGGCGGTCCCTGAGTTATCAACCCCGGGGTATCCTCCGGTTTTGGGGGATATAGCTGAAGCGGCGGCGTGGGTTGCCGATAACTTCAGATGCGAGGAAAGTCCGTCCCCTATTGAGTCGGGAGCGAGCGCATGGATGCAGGAAGTGATCGAGTGAACCGGTTGCGGGGAAGCGTGGCTGCCTGGGCGTTGGGTATGGTTTTATCGGTCGTGGGCGGGTGTCACAAGCCGGAGCCGCCGCCGGCCGCGTACATGGGGCCGACGCTGGCGAGTTTTGACGTAGCCGAAGCTCGTTTGCCGGCGGATCCGACAGGTTTCGTTTTGCTGGCGGAGGGGCCGTCGGTGGGCCGGTTTCCGGACGCTTTGGCGGTTGCCCGACTTGAACCGCCGCAGGGGTTGCTGACGCCGGAGGATTTGGGCGAAGGGCCTCGGGACAACTGGTGGGTACGGACGATTCGGTGGGAAGAAGCGATGAACTGGAATCGGTTGTGCAACACGATTCCGAGCATTCGTGAGGTCATTGTGCTGGATCGGTTCACGACGGTGAGTCCGGATGCTCAGCCGGATGAGATTGCGGCGTCCGCGCGGCGGCTTGAGGCGGGGATGTGTCTGGTTTACGGGCCGAGCCTGGCGGAGGGTCAGAGCGCGGGTTTGTGGGGGGTGATTACGGACACGGCCAGCAACGAGCGGCTGGCGTTTATTCGGGCGCAGGCGGGGCCTTACGATTTTCGACCGCCGCCGTCGGATCGGCCGCGCGAGGACTTGCGGCACCTCGACGTGAATTACCTGGCGGAGCGCAAGTTCCAGCAGGAAGTACGCAAGTGTTTGCTGGCGATGATCGCCAACGATTCGCCGCCGGCCACCACGCAACCGAGTCCCTGGCGGACGGATACCCCGGCGGCCATGCAGCCGGTGATTGTGGTTCCGGAACGTACGGGCAGGTGGTAGTCACTCTCGATCGCGGATTTCGCCGCGAAGCGGTAAACCGGTAGCGGGGATTGCACGCGTCGCGTTGGTTTTTGTT
>JAAYDF010000239.1 GCA_012729395.1 Phycisphaerae bacterium | reverse complement strand
GCATCGCCGCCATGCGACCGATAATCTGGTTTTTGGCCTTGCCCCCGGCCGCGCAGGGATTTACCATATCATGGGACTGTCTACGAGCGCACTTCGCCCGCGGAACGCCGCCGACTTGTGCGCTCCTGCCGGGGCCGGGAGGACACGACAGCATGCTCAAAAACCTGGTGGTCAACGACGACGGCTCGGTCAAGCCGGCCTTCACGTACACGATCTTGGTCGTCAGCGTGCTGGTCGCGGGGTTCTTGGCCTATCGGATCTGGACCGCCGGTGACGCGGTGAACGAGCGAACGATGATGTGCATCACCCCCGGTTGCGACTACACGCGCGATAGAGCACTGCAGCTCGGCGAGACGCTTCCCGCGCTGTGTCCCAAGTGCGGCAAGAAGAGTGTGGTGGCAACGTTTAAGTGTCCCCATTGCGGGCAACCGAACGTCTGGAATGAGGACCGGGGTCTCAAACCGCCCACCAAGTGCACAAAGTGCGGCAAGGAGCGCTGGCATGGGTAAGACAATCGTCAGCCTGGAATTGGCAGATGGAGTCGGTCGGCCGGATCGATCGCGAGCCGGTTTCGCTTCCCCCGGCTTCACCCTCATCGAGATTCTGGTCGTGGTGGCCATCATCGCCCTGCTCATCAGCGTCCTCCTCCCGTCGCTCCGCAAGGCCCGCGACCAGGCCCGCGCGGTGACCTGTATGAGCCAGATCGGGCAGATCTGCCGGGCCGAGAACCTCTACCAGACCTCCAACAAGGAATGGATCCCCGGTTCACCCATAACCACGGGCTACTACTTCGCCACCCGTCCCGGGACTAGCGCCAACCCCGCTTGGAACTCCTTCGTCCCCGGCTTCAACCGCTTCGTGGTGGAGTGGATGGACTTCTCTACACCTCTTCAAGCTCTTATGTACGGGGGGCACAGCATACCTCGCCCTCGTAGTGGGGGTGAGCTCGTCGCCACCCGGAGGGCTTTGTTCCTCAAAGCTACGGATGGACTGTTCAACTGCCCATCCAACTCCATGCTTTATGGTGCCCATCCAACTCCAGGTGGTTGGCCGGTCATCCGCTCGGTCAGCTACTTGGCCATGTGGACTATCACCCGACCTGGTCCAGGCTTCGTAGGCCGCACAACGTCGGAGTTCCCGCCCCTTGACCGCAAGCTCCATATGAAAGCCGACGACAACGTCGTCTCCCCTAGCAGCTACGTGCCTCGCCACCCGCGCCTCGGGCGTGAGTCCATGAAGGTCTTCATCGCCGATGGCTTTCGCTTCTACGACAAGTCCAACGATGAGGAGATTCTCGACTACACCACCGAGACTCGTACAGCCAAGGGCATTATGCAAGGTGAGCCGCCCTCGACCTTCTGTACAGCCATACCCGATCACCATCGCGAGTACACCATGGCCAAAAAGTACTCCTGGCGTCACGGAGACAACAATCGCATTATGGCCGGCTTCTTCGACGGCCACGTCGAAAGCATGCTCGCGGACACCCGTGGGGACGGCCCCTTCACCGGCACGGCCGTGCATCCCAAGTGGTACTACCCGTCCAACAGCGTGGTGCGAGAGCCAAGCGAGCTCCACAACTCGCACATACCACCCGGCACCGTTCTGCCCTGACGGCGGGGTGCGGGGAAACCAGGCTTTTCTGTCTGCGATACTGCCACGCAGGAGGCGGGGATCAACCCCGCCGCTCGCCTCGGGGGATCCTCGCCCCGGCAGGGGGCGATTCCTCAAGCAGAGCCGCGACCGTGAGGAAGCGGTTCTCCAAGCAGAGCCGCGACCATGAGGAAGCGGTCATTCGGAAAAGGAAGAACCGCTTCCTCACGGGCGCGGCTCTGTTGGACACCGGGGCGGGCGGAGGAGTAGGCGGATCTCGTTTCCACGGGTTTCGCGTCGGCCGGCTGCGCCGTCGTGCCGCTCCACCCGTGGCTACAGCCCGTCGCTCCTTCGGAGCGGTACGTGTTTAGCGGCGCCCGGACGCTGGACACTTACAACGCCGAAGGCGTTGGATAACACAGCCCAGGGTCGCGCAGCGCACCCTGGGTCACAAGACCACGGGTCGTCCCCAAACCCTGAAAGGGTTTCATACTTCTCTCCAGACGGGCATTCTTTCCCTGCCACCGCAAATGATGGCGCATGCAACCCTTTCAGGGTTGATCTGTGCTTGCCGGCATGGATCCCGGGGTGCG
>JAAYDF010000238.1 GCA_012729395.1 Phycisphaerae bacterium | reverse complement strand
GATGGATACGCCTTGGGCGGGTGTGACGTTGACCGTGCACCGCTTGGGGCAACGGGTTCTGGTTCGCGGGAGTGTGGCCGTGGTCGATCCGCCGCGTCAGGACCGCAATCCGGCCATTCTGTTGGCGATTCGGTCGCCGGACCGCCCGGAGCCGGAGCAGGTCTGGTTGTCGAAGTACTCGGCCCGATCGTTCAGCTCGGGGGCGGCGAGGTTTCGCTTGAGCTACTCCGATCAGAGGCTGCCTCTGGGCTTCACCGTGGGCCTCGACAGCTTCACGATCGAGCAGTATCCGGGTACGCATCGGCCGCGGTCTTTCGAGAGTCGAGTGGTCTTCGCCGACACGGATGCGGGCGGAGAACGGCGGAAGATCAGTATGAACCACCCGGCCAAGTACGGCGGGTATACCTTCTATCAGTCGAGCTACCGCGAGGATCCGCACGGCGGTCTGACGACCTACCTGGGTGTTTCGTGGGATCCGGGCCGGCCGGTGGTCTTTGCGGGCTATGTCGGGATGATGGTGGGCATGGTCTGGGTGCTGGCCCAGCGGGTTGCGGACCGGCGGCGGATCGCGAAAGCTCGCGCGGTGGGAGCCGGTGGTCATGCCGCCGCGGTAGACGGAGCGGTTCTGCAAATCGCGGATCGGGGGGCGAAGGCATGAAGACGCTTGCCCTCTGGCAGAGCCGCGACTGTGAGGGAGCGGACACCGTACGCACCGCTTCCTTGCGGTCGCGGCTCTGTTGGGGGTCGCGGGTTCGCACGCGTTTCGCACTGCTCACAGAGTCGTTCCACACGAGGGCCTCCACAGGTTCCGAGTTGCTCGAAGGGCGGCGGCAGGCGGTGGAGGAGCGGCGGGGAGGGCGGAGTGAGGGGCACGCGATGCGATGGGTTGCTCGAGCGGCAGCCATCGTTGTCATGCTGATGTGTTCTGTGGCCGTTGGCCAGCAGACGGGGCGGTCGGCGGAGTTTGATCTCTCGGTTGTGAAGGCGATCCCGGTTCAGCACGACGGGCGGGTGATGCCGCTGGATACGCTCGCCCGGGATGTGGTCGAGAAGGTGACGGGTCGGTCGTTTTTGGGGGGGCGCGACCCGGTGTGGTGGTTGCTGGGCTGGACGATCGAGCCAAGCCGCTGGCGGACTGAGCCCCTGATGAGCGTGCGCAACGCGGAACTGCGGCGCGAGCTGGATTTGCCCGCGGATCGAACGATCTTCTCTTATGCCGAGTTGATGGGGCATGCCCGGTTGCAGACGCTGCTACAGGATGTTGCCCATATGTCCGGGGGCCGCAAGCCCGATCCGCTGCAGGCGAAGGTGCGGGAGATCGGCGATCGGCTGTCGACGCTGCGTGAGGTTTTTCGTGGTCAGGTTATCCGGCTGATTCCGGACGCCGACGACCGATTGGCGGCATGGGAGACGATCGACAGCATCGGCGAGGAGGCCGACGGAGCCGCGGGCGAGGCTCGGGCCGCGTACTCGGCACTGGAGCAGGCATGGAAAGCAGGCGAGGTGGATGCGTTCGACGCGGCGGCGTCGCGGCTGGCCGGCGCTCTGGCGGGGCTGCCGGCGGCTGACCGGGCCCAGGGGGCACGTCTGGCCACGGAGCTGCGCTACAACCGGTTGCATCCGTTTCGGATCGCGTGGATGGTGATGAGCGTCGGAGCGGTGCTGGCGTTGGCGGCACTGTTGGGTCGGCGTCGCTGGCTGGATGGCGTAGCGGTCGTGGCCATGCTGGCGGGCTTTGCGACATTAAGTTACGGGCTGTCGTTGCGATGGGCGATTGCCGGACGGATCCCGGCCGCGAACATGTTCGAGTCGCTGCTCTTTTTGAGTTGGGGCATGGGGGCGTTCGCCATCGTGTCGATTCTGCTGTTGCGGGATCGGCTGGTGCCGTTCACGGCATCGGTGATGGGGGCGCTGGCTCTGTTTCTCGCGGATGTTCTGCCTTTGGACCATTACATTCGGCCAATCACGCCGGTGTTGTTGGACACCATCTGGATGTCCATCCACGTGCCGGTGATCATGGTGTCGTATTCCGTGCTGGCCCTGGCGATGCTGATTGCCCACGCCCAATTGGTGGTGATGGCCGTGATGCCCGCGCGTCGCCGGCTCGCAGAGGCGGTTGATGGGCTGCACTACTGGTATCTGCATGTGGGTTGTGTCCTGCTCGGGGGGGGGATTGTCACCGGCAGCATGTGGGCGGCTTCGTCCTGGGGGCGGTATTGGGGCTGGGATCCGAAGGAGGTCTGGTCGCTGATCGCCTTCGCCGCGTACCTGGCGATCCTGCACGTGCGTGGGCCGCGTGAGCGATTGCCGGGCTGGGTTTATGGGGTTGGCGTCGGCTTGGCCGTGGCCGTGCTGGTGATCGTTGTTCCCACGCTGGCGCCGCTGACGTTCATGACCGTGTTGGCTTTGGCCGGGGCGGTGGCTGCGGGCATTCTGTTTCTATTGGGCCGTGGCCCCTTCGCCGTCGCCCTCAAGAGCATCGTGGCCTTCTGGCTGATCATCATGACCTACGTGGGCGTGAACTTCATCCTCGGCATCGGGCTGCACAGCTATGGCTTCGGCACCGGCGCGGTGGTGCGGTACCTCTTCTTGACCAGTGGATTGGACCTTGCCTTCATCCTGCTGTGCACGGCCGTTTATCTGGCCCGCCGGCCGGCCTCCGCCGCACCCGTTGCGGTGGCCGCCTCCTTGCCGCAAGCGCAAGGTGGGAGCCTGCCAAACCAATAATGCCGATTGCTCGACGGCAGGGATGAGCTACGACGGCTGTGCCTGAGCGACTCGGGCCGCCCGCAGCCCCGGCGTCGCCGACTGTGGTTCGTCGACGACCCTGATCCAGACGCGGTTTCCGCCTTCTTGTTTGGATTGGTACATCAGCTTGTCGGCCATGCTCAGCAGTTCGTCGAGTGATTGCTGCTTGGGCACTGTCGCCACGTGGAGGAGCCCGGCGCTGAGCGATGTCCGAACGCGGGCTTTGCCTCGGGTGATGGGCTCGGCAGCCGTCTGGGCGAGGATCTTCCTGACGATCTGCTCGGCTTCTTCCCGGCTGGCGTCGTAGAGCAGCATGACGAATTCGTCGCCGCCGAGTCGTGCCGGGCGGTCATGCTGTCGGGCCGCGTCACCCATGCAGGTCGCCACATTGCGCAGTGCCCGGTCGCCCATCTCATGTCCCATGGTGTCGTTGATGGTCTTGAACTTGTCCAGGTCGAAGTAAACCAGGCTCAGGGGAACCTGATAGCGTGCGGCTTTCTCGATGAGCTCCTGTGCCTGGGTGGTGAAGCCTGCCCGGTTCAGTAGGCCGGTGAGCGGATCACGGATGGCCTTGTCCTCGAGTTGGTTGTGGCTGCGAACAAGCTGATTCATCTCGACGCCCATGGTTGCCGCCTCTTGCATCAGGTGGCTGACGGTCCTGATTAAGCTGCTGGTGTTGTCGGCATTCTCTCTGGCGGCGGCGATCATCAGATGAGCGAGTCTCATATCGGGCGCTTCACTGCCCTCGAAGTAGCGATAAACCTTATCGAATTCGGCCTGGACTTCCTCGATGAACTTGGCCGGGTCGCATTGCTCGGCCCCGAATTGCTCTTCAATCAGATGGCACAGCGTATCGGCGTCCTGCTGGTTCCAGCTGGTGAGAAGCGGTGGGAAAAGTGAGGCGGCGTAGACCGCGTCGGCCATTCCGGGTTGTTCCATGAATTCAGCGAGGCGTTCGTGCTGGTGGTGGAAGGCGATGGCGTCAACGTAGACGTCGGGCAACTCGAGTTTCTGGGCCAGGATACGGCCGATTTCGGCATGATCGAGCCGGAAGATCTCCCGCTCTTTGTTGACCTGGGCCTGTCTGTCGTTGGACGGGTCATTGAGGATAGCCATGAGCTTCTCTTTCGCGGTGGCAAACATGATCGGGAGGGCGAAGTCCTGGAACATGCCGGCGACGAAGGCCTCGTCCGCAAGGGTTTTGTCGATTCGGTGCGCGTATCCGCCAGCGGCGACCGCCTTGCAGAGGGAGCCCTCCCAGAACATCCTCGCTTCCTCGGGGGCGAGGTGGAGCTCGTTGTGCAAGCCGGCCATGCAGTAGCTGATGGCCATGGTCCGTACGGTACCCAGGCCGAGCAGATTCACCGCCATGCGTACGCTGGTGACCTTGTTGCGGATTCCGAACCAAGGAGAGTTGGCCAGGGCGAGCAGCTTGGTGCTGAGCGAGCCGTCCGCGCTGATCACCTTGGCGTAGTCAGCTGGTTCGGCGTTGGGATTCTTGCCCAGATCGATGAACTTCATTGCGACCGCCACAGTGGTGGGCAGGTAGGAGAGAGATTCGATGCGGGCTCGGATTTCCTGTTCAAGCTTGGTGGCATCAGTGATGCCGGCTGGTTGATTCTCGCCTTCGATCATGTAGAGACCCCTTTCTACATCGTGACCAGAGTAGTTCGGGCAGATGTTTAGGACAATGTCTGCCGGTTGAGTAGCCGGAATGGTTGTCCCACACCTTTGCCGGTTGGCAACGCTGGGGGCACATAGGGCAAAAATCCCGCGTTCCGTCGAGAGGATACATCGTCCCGGTACCGTGTGGACTTCAAGATGGAGTTAACACGTTACGAAAAAATCAGAGAAAACCTTATCTTTGATTGTGGATTGCCGATATAAGGAGTGCCGCATTGTTTGGAGAGCCTCTGTCCATGGCAGGAATCTCGATGTCGTTCGCCGTGGCCGTGGGACGGTAGGGCCGATGGCCCGAAGGAGGGAGGTAACACTGCTATTCGGATGCGTGCGCTTGGGGGGACGCGATCGAGGTCGCCTGACCTGTAGGAGGTAGGGGGATCGCGCTTCGCGCCCTCGTTTTGTTGGTTTTCGGGGAGGAGGGGCACCAAGCGCCGGGATGGACAGATGTGTGCCAGGCAGTCTCGCGGATGAGCGAGGGCCGGGCACGACTCGGGAGTAGCTGGTCGCCGGACACCCTGCGAAAACCGCCTCTCCAGGACGGGTCGCGGTACGCGGGATGGCCAGACGGCCGCGGCTTGGGAGACAATGGCGATGGACAGCAGTGGCATCCTATCGGGCCGTGTTCTTCTTGTGGGCCCTCCGGATTACGACAACTCCGTGGGCGAGGTGCTGGACGAGCATTCCTGGGAATGCATCCAGGCTCATTCCATGGGCGAGGCGCTATGGCGCTTACGAAATGAGACAGGCATTGACGTGGTGGTGATTCGCCCGGGGCCGCGGTTGGGGATGTATACCGAGCTGTGTCGCCATCTGAAGCTTGGTCACAGCCGCAGCTTTGTGTCGGTTCTCGTCGTACTGGAGCCGGACTCGGGCCATTTGCGGGCGGAGGTTTTCGAGGCGGGAGCGGATGACTGTATTCAGATGCCGGCTCCGCGCAACGAGATCCTGCTGCGTCTGCTGAACGCGGTTCGCATCAAGCGGGCGACGGATTCATTGGAGGACGCCACGGCGGTCATCACGGCGCTGGCCAACGCGATCGAAGGCAAGGACGCCTATACCTGCGGGCATGTAGAACGGGTGGCAATGTATTCCGCGCAAATCGGTCGTCAAGTGGGCGTCGAGGGTGATGCCATGACGGCGCTGAAGACGGGCGCCATGGTCCACGATATTGGCAAGGTCGTGGTGCCGGACCAGGTGTTGAACAAGCCGGGCCGGCTCACCGACGAGGAGATGGACGTTATTCGTCGTCACCCGGCGGCGGGATACGACATACTGCGGCCCTTGCGGACCTTCAAGGATGTGCTGCCGGTTGTGCGCTGGCACCACGAGCGGCCGAACGGGACCGGGTATCCGGATGGGCTCAAGGGCGATGATCTGCCGCTGCTTCCGCGGATCGTAGCGGTGGCGGATTGCTTCGACGCGCTCAGCACGGACAGGCCCTACAGGCCGGCTCTGGCGCTGTCGGAGTGTTGGGACATCCTCAGTCGTAGTGCCCGGGTTGGGGATCTGGATCCCGATCTGACGGACAGGTTGTTTGAGATCGTCGGGCACGAGCGGGAGCTGGCGGTCGTCTGAAGCGATTGGCACGACGCTCGACGGCGGGCGTGCTTGCTGCCCGTGGTTCGTTGGACGGCGTGAATCCCGTCGCGTCGCAGAACGCATAGGCACGTCGCCACCGAGCAGGTCGATTGCGGGCTTGTCTGCGGCTTCTCGGGAGCCGGCGACAGGTTGTCTCGGCCCTGTGGTTGGTCCTTCGGTTGGTCAGTATCATGTCTTGTCTGCTTAGGCGTTCGGTGCTACAGTGCGCGAGCGGATTCTCAAGCTTACTAGGTGAGGTGATTATGAGCAGGTTGAATTGGATCGGTGTTCTGTGCGTCCTGTTCGTGTCGGCCGGCAGCGTGGCCATGGCGGCGGAGCCTGTCGGGCGATGGTCGGTCGAGAAGGCCCGGGGCTGGCATCAGGCCAAGCCCTGGCTGGTGGGCTGCAACTACATCCCGTCCACGGCCATCAACCAGCTCGAGATGTGGCAGGCCGACACGTTTGACCTTGAAACCATCGATCGCGAGTTGGGATGGGCCCAAGGCTTGGGCTTCAGCAGCATCCGTGTATTCCTGCATCACCTGCTGTGGCAACAGGACCAGGAGGGTTTCCTGAAACGAGTGGATCAGTTTTTGCAGGTGGCCGACAGGCACGGCATCGGAGTGATGTTCGTTCCGCTCGACGACGTATGGGATCCGTTTCCGCAGCTCGGCAAGCAGCGTGCCCCCAAGCCCCACGTTCACAACTCCGGCTGGTTGCAGAGCCCGGGTGCGGAGTTGTTGAAAGACCCCGCCCGGCACAACGAGCTGGAAGGATACATCAAGGGCGTGCTCACCCGTTTCAAGAACGATCGGCGGGTCCATGCGTGGGATCTGTATAATGAACCCGCCAACCCCAACCGGTCGTCGTATGGTGATCGGGAACTGCCCGATAAAGAGCAGAAATCGCTGATGTTGCTGCAGAAGGTCTTTGGCTGGGCGCGCGAAGTGAACCCCTCTCAACCGTTAACCTGCGGCGCGTGGATTGGCGACTGGTCCGATCCGGAGAAGCTCTCGCCGATAGAGCAAGTGCAGATCGGGCAATCGGACGTCATCAGCTTCCACACCTACAGCAAGCTCGATCAGGTCAAGAAGTGTGTGGAGAACCTGCGGCGATACGATCGGCCGATTATCTGCACCGAGTACATGGCTCGGCCGAACGGCAGCACGTTCGATCCGATTCTCGGCTGGTTCAAGGAGCAGCAGGTCGGCGCGTACAACTGGGGCTTCGTGGACGGCAAGAGCCAGACGATTTACCCCTGGGATTCCTGGACGAAGAAGTACACGGCGGAGCCGCCCCTGTGGTTCCACGACATCTTCCGCCGCGACGGCTCGCCGTACCTGGCCGCCGAGGTAGAGTACATCAAGAAGGTGACCGGCGGTGTCACGCGGGCGCGTTCGAGGCGCTGAGTCCGTCGCCCGGTTGGTGAGCGGTGTTCCCCGCAATCACAAGGCATATGTGCCGACCAAGCGGTTGAAGTCGGCGATGAACCGCGGCCAGTCGATCTGGGTGATGCGGCCGTTGTCGACGACCTGTCGGCCGGCGATGAACACGCTGGTGGCTCGGGGCGGTTGAGCGAGCATGAGGGCTCCGAGCGGGTCCTGGGCGAAAGCCCCGGCCAGGGCTGGGTCGGCGGTATCGAACAGAGCCAAGTCGGCGGCGGCCCCGTTTTCCAGACGGGCGATCTCGGGGCGATGCAGCACGTCGGCCCCGCCGACGGTCGCCAGCCGGAAGGCCTCAGCGGCGGTCATCCCGGCCGGATTGCCCATGACCCGCTGCAACAGTAAGGCCTGCCTGGCCTCGGCCAAGAGGTTGCCGCCATCGTTGCTGCTGCTGCCGTCGACACCCATGCCCACCTTGACGCCCGCGTCGATCATGCGACGGATCGGGGCGATGCCGCTGCCCAGCCGCATGTTCGACGAGGGGCAATGGGCGACACCGGTGCCCGTCTCGGCCAGCAGGCGGATCTCATCATCATTCAGGTGCACGCAGTGAGCGAGGTACACGTGCTCCGCCAGCCACTGGTGCTGGTGGAGATACGCGATGGGTCGCACGCCGAACCGCTCGATGCAGAAGCGTTCCTCGTCGAGCGTCTCGGCCGCGTGGGTGTGCAGCAGGGCGTGGTGTTCGGCGGCCAGGGTACGGGTTTCATCGAGCAACTCCGGCGTGACCGAGAAGGGCGAACAGGGGGCCAGATCGATTCGCCGCATGGCCAGCGGGCGGGGGTCGTGAAAGCGCAGAAGGGCACGCTGACAGTCGGCCAGGATAGCCTCATGGCTTTGGACGCAGGAGTCCGGCGGGAGTCCACCGGCCGACCGCCCGAGGCTCATGCTTCCGCGGCAGGCGTGGATGCGCATGCCGAGCAGTTCCGCCGCTTCGAGCACCGCCTCGATGCTCACGTCGCTGCCCGCGGGGAACAGGTAGTGGTGGTCACTGGTCGTGGTGCAGCCGCTCAGCAGCAATTCGGCGAGGCTGATGGTGGCCGCCTGCCGCAGGGCGTCGGCGGTCAATGCCTGCCAGCGGTCGTAGAGGGTGGTGAGCCACTGGAACAGGCCGGCGTTCTGGACGGCGGGCAGGCAGCGGGTCAGCGATTGGTACAAGTGGTGGTGGGTGTTAACCAACCCGGGGACGACGAGCATGCGGTCGCCGGGGATGATAGTGACGCCGCCGGGCTTCCATGCCTCGCCCGGGTCTCGGCCGGCCTGGGCGGCCAGGGCGCACTCGATCTGGCCCTCGGTGACATGGCCGAGATCGATCAGCGTCTGCCCGATCACCCCGCGGGTGGTTCTCTGCCGGTCGAGAGCCTGCCGCACTTGCTCTTCGGTGACCGCTCCCATGGCGACGAGGATTCCGCCGAGCGGTCGCCCGCGCAGCCGCTCGACCGGCGGCATGGTCCCCACGCACGGGGGGGGCGAGGTGGGCAAATCGCGCGTCGGCCCGACATGGGTGATCCGCCCGTCCTCAAAGGCGATCGAGCTATCGTGCAGGACGGCCACCTTGCCGTTGAGGCAGGTGATCGCGGTCGCGTGATCAATGCGTTTCTTCATCGCGGCTCCTCTATGCACCATGCGGGCCGCGCCCGGCAGAGCCGCAACGGCGGTACCGCGGACGAGGTGCGAAGCGGGCCACGATGGTGAGTCGCTGGCCATCGCATCATGGATGGTTTGCCCATCGGTTGTGTCGGTACCATGATTACCATGCTCCGGCAAGCTTCGCCAGGGCGGTCAGGATGGTCGGGAGAAGCGCCTGATCGAAGCCCTCGATGTGATCGGCCAGGATCCAGTCCATTTTCAACTCATCCAGGCGAGCGCCTCGCATTGCGATCCGGTCCTCATGGATCTGGCCGATCCCCTGCTCATAGGCTTGCTGCAGGCAAGGTACTTCTGTGGGTTCGAGACCAATGATCCGAGCAACGGTGGCGTCCACGGCCGCCACGTCCGTGCCCGCCAGCAGGAACCAATCGCCCAGCCGGTCCCGGATGTCCACCGTGGTGCCCCAGAACGGGGCGACGTGCGGTCCGTTCCCTTCGCAGCCGATCGAACCGTCGATGATGGCCAGGTCGGGTTGCACCGTGGCGACGATATCCAGGAAGCACTGAGTGACTCCGCCGGCCGCGGTATGCAGGCGTGAGCGAGAAAATGGGATGCTGCTGTGTCGCTTGAGACACGCGGTCCCCACGAAATTCTTCATCGCCCCCGTCAGGTAGGTCCACCGATGCGATTTGACCGGGGCAATGGAGATCACTCGGTCGGCCCGGGTGACGTGACTGGATACGTAAATCCGCCGCAGGTCGGTGTGGGGCGAAGGGACCGCGTCCCAGGTGGGCGACTCCGCTTCTAGGCAGACGAGGGAAATCCGGCCGGGGTAGGCCGCGTCCAGCCGCCGAGCCTCCGCATCCAGGTTGGTCGATCCGTCGAGGGCAACCGCGTTCTTCCAGGAGAACCGGGGTATTTGTCCGCCTTCTCCGATGATGACCTTGGCCGCGTCGGCCTTGAGGCATTCCTCGGCGACCGCGGCGACGATCTCGATCTTGCTGCTCTCGCCGGTGGTGAAGACGTTCTGCGGCACGAAATCCAGACCGCCGAGATTCGGTTTGATGAACACGGTCTCGCCGGGATGAACAATGGAGTCGATTCCGCCCACGGCATCGAGGACCGCCCGAGTCATGTCGTAGAGGTCTGTGCCGCGCACGGCGGCCACCTCGGCGTCGTCGTCCCAGGGGAGGTCGGTAGGCACGGGAATGTAGGGCATCGGGGCTCCGCATCCCGTTAGCAGGTGGGAGGACATCAAGGCCAGTCCGGAACCCGCTCCATAGCGGAGGAAAGCCCTTCGGTTGAGTTGACGCATCGCTTCTCCTCGCTCATGGCCCGCGGGCCATGCCTACCCGATGTGCCTCATGTCAGCTCGCCCGGCGGCGATGCCCAGGCGCGTTTAGCTATTATACCAGCGTCCTCGACTGTCCCGCGAAAGGCCGGCTTGGTCCAGTCGTCAAAGCCCTCTTCGTGTGCATGGTTTTCTTACGGTCGGGGCTCTGCTTGCATGAGGTCCCAGAGTCGCCGGGCCTCGGTCGTCGCACGACGACGCAGCTCGCTCTCATCGCCCCCCGTCCAGGATCGGTCGCGGAGTCGCCATTGCCCACCGACCATGACGCTTCGCGTGTGTCGGGCGCCAAGGCCGAAGATCAGGTGGCCCGCCAGGTTATCCGCGTCGAGCGGCGTGGTCGGCACATAGTCCGTCACCACGAGGTCTGCGGCCGCACCGGGCACCAGCGTTCCGAGCCGGACGCCCAAGAGTCGGCCTGCCAGTCGAGCGGACTCGGCCAGCATATCGACGAGCGCATCGGGCGACAGCCCCGCGCCGCCGTCGCGCGATTTGTACCAGGCGGTCGCCAGCTCGGCGAGCATGTCAGAACCGATGCCGTCGGTGCCGAGCACGACCGGCCGGCGGACATGCCCGAGCGGCGTGTAGCCGACGGCGTTGTTCATGTTGGAGCGCGGGTTGTGGGCCAAGGTGATCGCGGAATCGGTCAAGCGGTCCCAATCAGACCGCGTCAAATGCGTGCCGTGGGCCAGCAGGGATGGTAGATCGAACACGCCGGCCCGCGTCAGTCTGTCCACCACGCCCGCACCGTAGCATTGCCGACAGATCGCGTCATCGCAAGGGTCTTCAGCGACGTGGATATGCACGCCGACCTGGTGCCGGGCGGCGAGGTCCGCGACCGCGGCCAGCGACGCGTCGCTCAGCGTGAAGGCCGCGTGAACCCCGACCATCGCGGCGAACCAGCCGTTTTGCCGGGCGAGGCAGTGCCGCAGATAACGCTCGTTCTCGGCAAGGCCCGCGCGACAGTCGTCGGGACCGTTGCGGTCGGTGGTCTCGTAGCCGAGTATGCCGCGCAGCCCGGCGATCCGCAGCCCGGCTTCGATCGTGTCGAGGCTGCCGTCGATGGCTGCGGGCGAGGCATGATGATCGATGACCGTCGTGGTGCCGCAGTGCAGGGCCTCCAGGCCACCGATCAACGCACTGATTTCGCACAACGGCAAATCCAGCGCCCGATCGAGCCGCCACCAGACCGCGTCGAGGATCTCGTGCAGGCCATGCGGTGCACCCGCGGGTGGAGGCATTCCTGTCGCCAGGGCGGAGTACAGGTGCGTGTGACCGTTCACCAGCCCGGGCATGACCACCGCACCGCACGCGTCCAGCACCTCGTCGCCATCCGCAACCTCCACGCGTGGCCCCGCCGCGGCAATGGTCGCGCCGCGGATGCTCAGCTCGCCCGCTTGAACGCTGCGGCGGTCCAGGTCGAGCAGGCAGGCATGGCGAACGACGATGGCCATAGCGATTCGTTCCTCAGTGTGCGATCAGTGCGAACTCATCCTTGCCAAGGCGATCTCAACCGGCGACTCTCGACTGGGGAGTCTCGCCCGAGAGTCAACCGGGGACTTTCGTCCCCGGCGCTCGGCGATTTCCCATCTGCAATCTCTACTCTCCAGTCTGCGATCTCGAATCTCCAATCTCCAATCTGCGATCTCGAATCTCGAATCTCCACTCCTTCCCTTGCCACCCTCCACACGCGCCCCAGCTTCCAAACGTCACGTCCTTGCCACCGCCGACACGCGGCTCGGCTCCCAGGCGGTCTTGGACAAACCTGCAGTGGCGATGGCCCAGATGCCAACCCAAGTCCTTGTTGTGGGCTGAGAAGAGTGCGACGGACTGACGTAAGGCCGCTTACTGCTCGCAATAGCGCCGCACCTCTTCCAGCCGCGGCGGGATGTCCACGGGTGCTCCGGCCGCCCGGCTCGCGGCGTCGATGTCCTTGAGCCCGTTGCCGGTGATCATCGCCAGCACGGAGGCGTCCGGGGCGATGATTCCGTGGCGCACTGCGCATCGCACGCCAGCTACCGCGGTGGCCGCCGCCGGCTCGGCGAATAGACCCGCCAGTCGGCCCGTATCACGCATCGCCGCCAGGATCGCCTGGTCGGAAACCTCGATATACCTCCCGCCGCTCGCCCGCACCGCCCGCACCGCCTTGTCGAGATTTCGGGGCACGGCCACGTTGATGCTGTCAGCCAGCGTGCCGGGCAGCGCGTTCACTTCGCAAGCCTCACCGTGAAAAGCCTTCGCGACCGGAGCCATACCCGCCGCCTGCACCCCGAGCAGTCGCGTCCGCCATCCGATCAGCCCCAGCTCGCGCATCTGTTCCAGCCCTTTGCCGATGCCCGCGATGGTGCACCCGTCGCCGACGCTGACCGCCACCCAATCCGGCGGATCGTCGCGGCATTGCTCCGCGATCTCCAGGCCGGCGGTCTTCTTGCCCTCGACCAGATAAGGGTTGATCGCACAGTTGCGGTTGTACCACCCAAAGCTGTCGCAAGCTTGTGAGCATAGGTCGTACGCCGCCGCGTAGCTGTCCTGCACGCGGAAGACGGTGGCCCCGTAGATGAGCAACTGGGCGATCTTGGGGGCCGGGGCGGTGCGTGGGACGAAGATCACCGCCGGCAGCCCGGCCACCGCGGCGTAGCCGGCAAGGCTGGTCGCCGCGTTGCCGGTCGAGGCGCACGCGATGGTCGTCGCACCGGCCGCCAGTGCCCGGGCCACACCCACCGACGAGGCCCGGTCCTTGAAGGACGCGGTCCCGTTGCGCCCCTCATCCTTGAGCCGCAGCCGACGCACGCCCAACTCGCCCGCCAGCCGCGGCGCCTCCACAATCGGGCTCCACCCGACCGGCCAGTCCGGGCAGTCGTCCAACGGCAGCAGCTCACGATAACGCCAGTGGTTCAGCGGGCGATCAGCCAGTGCCTCCCAGGTCATCGTCTTCCGGGCGGCGGCCATGTCATAACGCACGTCGAGAATGCCACGGGCAGGTCCGCACGCCTCGCAGGTACAGCGCAATGGGGCATCCGCCGACACCCGCCCGCAGCACACACAAACCAGATCCGTCACCAGCGACATCGTACGTCCACGATATCACGCGGGCATGGTCGCGGGCAAGCCGACCTGCTTGCCGCAGGATGAGGCCGAAACTATATTGAATGGAACATGTTGTATCAGCCGCAAATCCTCGAGGAAGCCCTGACTCTCAAGGCCGACCTGGGCGGCGACGTGGACGCACTGGCCGGCGGCACCGACTTGCTCGTAGCCCTCAGCCGCGGGCAATGGCGGCCCAAGAACGTCCTTGATTTGTCCAGGGTGGTGGAAAGATCGGAAATCCGCAAAGCGGACAGCCGATTCAGCCTCGCCCACGGCGTCACGCACGCCCAGCTCACGCGCCTTCCGGTGCGGGCCCTGGCTGAGGCGGCCCTCAGCATCGGCGGCCCGCAGATTCGCAATCGGGGCACACTGGCGGGCAACCTGGGCACCGCCTCGCCGGCTGGTGACGGCTGCGTGGCTCTGCTGGCCCTGCACGCCGAGATGGAGCTGACCCGAGCCGGTCGCGGCTCGCGCAGACTGCCGGTCCGCGATTTCTTCCTCGACTACCGCCGAACGGAACTGCGACCGGAAGAACTCATCACCCGCGTCGTCGTTCCCGCCGACTGGACCAGCGCGTGGCACAAGATCGGCAAGCGAGGCTCGGTGAACATCAGCGTGGTCTGTGCCGCCGTCGCTCGCTCGCCGCAAGGACGGTTCGGCGTAGCTTTCGGCTCGGTCGGGCCATATCCGCTGACCGCGCCGAAGACCGAGGCCCTGCTTAACGCCGCCGCTTTGACCCCGGAACTGATCGACGAAGCCGCTGCCATGGCTCAAACGGAGGTCTCGCCGATCTCCGACCACCGAGCGTCGGCGGCGTACCGACGGGCGATGTGCGGCACGCTGCTGCGGCGGTTGCTCACCGAGCACTTCCTGAACGGGAGGGACTGACCATGCCCGAGAACGTCAGCGAACACGGCGGGGCGGCGTCACCGGCGGATGACTCGATCTGGCACTGGCGATGCAAGGTCAACGGACAGATCATCGAACGCGATCTGCCCGCGTCGACCACCCTGCTGCACGCCCTGCGCGATCATTGCTCGCTGACCGGCACCAAGGGGGCTTGCGAGGAGGGCGAATGCGGCTCGTGCACCGTGCTGCTCGATGGCGCGCCGGTGAACAGTTGCCTCGTCCTGGCCGCCCAGACGCAGGACTGCCAAGTCACCACCATCGAGGCCATGGCCAGCGGCAGGAAGCTTCATATTCTCCAGGACAAGTTCCTGGCCGCCGGGGCCGCCCAGTGCGGCTACTGCACGCCCGGGCTCATCATGGCCGCCGCCGCTTTGCTCAAGCAGCATCCCGACCCCACGCCGGACGAGTTCCTCCAAGGCATGGAAGGCAACATCTGCCGGTGCACGGGTTATAAGGCCATTTCCGAGGCCATCCGCCAGGCGGCCCAGGAGTGGCCCACACCCCCGGAGGTGCCCTGATGGCTACCACGCCCGCACCGCCCCCGGTCACCGACAAGCCGCTCATCGAGCCGAGCCCGACGCCGTACGCCGACCCGCCGCCGTCACCGGTTGGGGCCTCCGCTCGCCGTCTGGATGGGCTCGAAAAGGTCACTGGTGAGGCCCTCTACGCCGCGGATTTCTTCCCGCGTGAGGCCGACTTGTTCGCGACGATCCTGCGCTCGCACGAGGCCCACGCCGAGGTATTGAGTATCGACACCGCACCGGCGATGAAGGTCGCCGGAGTCGTTGGCGTCTACACGCACGTGGATGTGCCGGGCACCAATCGCCAGGGTCTCATCAAACGCGATCATCCCGTGCTGGTCGAGGACCGCGTGCGGTACAAGGGTGACGCCCTGGCCGTCGTGGTGGCCACCAGCGAGTCCGCGGCTCACGCCGGTCGGGACGCCATCCGCGTGCGGTATCGCCCGCTGCCCGTCGTCGGCTCGATCGACGACGCCTTGGCCCCCAAGGCGCCAAAGCTATTCCCCAACGGCAACGTCATGGGCGGCAAGCGCATCCGCAAGGGCGACGCCGACCGAGCACTCGCCGAGGCCGATGTGGTGGTCAGCGAGACCTTCCAGACGCAGACGGTCGATCACGCGTTTCTGGACGTCGAGGCGGGCATCGCCCGTTGGGATGGGCGGACGCTGGTCATTCACGCCAGCGGTCAGTGGGTGCATGAGGAGCGGCGGCTCATTGCCTTGGCTCTCGGTTTGCCGATCGAGCAGGTGCGGGTGATTCAGCCGGCCACCGGCGGGGCGTTCGGCGGACGCGAGGATCTGGGCATGCAGGTACACGTCGGCTTGGCGGCCCTCAAGCATCCCGGAAAGACCATCGCCCTCCGCTACGACCGGGCGGAGTCCATGCGTGCCCGCCACAAACGCCACGCCCTGCGCATCCATTACACCCTGGGTGCACGAGGCGACGGTACACTCACCGCCGCCAAGGTTACCGTCTTCTCCGACGAAGGGGCCTACGCCTCGACCGGGCCGGCGGTCATTCGAAAGGCTTCCAGTCACGCGACCGGGCCGTATCGCGTGCCCAACGTCCACGTCGACGTCTACGGTGTCTACACCAACAACAACCCTACCGGGGCCATGCGCGGGTTCGGGGCCTGCCAGTTGGCCGTCGCCTACGAAGGCATGATCGACCGCCTCGCACGCAAGTTGGGCATGGACCGCGTCGAGCTGCGCCGCCGCAATCTCGTACGCTCGGGCGACGCGGTGACGACCGGCCAGGTGATTCCCCTCGCGACCGGGGTGGAGTGCCTCGACGCGGTCATGGACCGATTCCGCAACGGGGGTCGGCCGCTCGAGCCGCTGCCCCCGTATCGCCGCCGCGGCTGGGGCGTGAGCACCATCTGCTTTGGGCTCGGCTACGGCGACGGCTTCCCCGACGCCAGCCGGGCCGGGGTGCGCTTCACCCGCGACGGCTTTCTCGAAGTACTCACCGGGGCGGTCGAGTACGGCCAGGGCCTGCTCAACATGGTCGCCCAGATCGCCGCCGCCGAACTGGGCATGCCCATCGAGAAAGCCCGCGTGATCTGGGCCGACACCGGGCGGACGCTCGAAAGCGGCTCGTCGTCGGCCACGCGGCAAACCTACTTCACCGGTAACGCGGTCAAGCGGGCGGCCAGCGAGCTCAAGGAGGAGATCCTCGACATCGCCGGCACACACCTGCACGTGCACCCGCACGAGATCGTGCTGCGCGATGGTTTGGCGGTCACCCGCTTCGGCGAGCCGCGCAGCGTGCCCATCGCCGAGCTGGTCGCCGACGGCTTCAACCGTGGTTATGAGTTGAGCGTCAAGGCCCTGTACAAGCCCGCTACACTCTGCGAGAACTTCGAGACCGGCCAGTCGCCCCGGGCGTTCATCACTTACCTCTTCGTCTCGCATCTGGCCCAGGTGGTGGTGGACGTGGAGACCGGGCAGGTCACCGTCGAGCGGTACATCGCCTGCCACGATGTGGGCAAGGCGATCAACCCGCAGTCCGTCGATGGGCAGATCACCGGCGGCGTGGCCCAGGGTATCGGCATGGCCCTCATGGAGGAGGTGGTTATGCGCGAGGGGCGGATGGCCAACGCAAACTTCACCGACTACATCCTGCCGACTTTCCGCGATGTGCCGCCGGTGGAGACGATCATTCTGGAGAACCAGGACCCCGGCGGGCCGTTTGGTGCCCGTGGCGTGGGCGAACCGCCGCTGATTGCCGCGGTGCCGGCCGTGCTGAACGCGATTCATGACGCTCTCGGCGTCGCTCCGCACACCACGCCCTGCAACCCGCAGCGCGTCTGGGAGCTGCTCCACCCCGAGCAGGCGGAACCGCCCGCCGACATCCGCTTCCGCACCGCGCCGCCCCACGCTCGCCCGTAGTATCCGCTGAGACGGGGACGAAAGTCCCCGGTTGGGGTTTGGAAGTCACAGAACGCGCCGGAAAAGGGAAAAACGAGCCGGGGAGGCAAGTACGAGCCAGGGGACGCAAGTACGAGCCGGGGACGCAAGTACGAGCCGGGGACGCAAGTCCCCGGGTAGAATCGAGGGGCGGTGAAAGGCGAGGATTGCAGATCGCAGATTTCAAATAGGCATCACGGACCGCAAATGAGGACCGCAGATCTCAGATTTCGAATGAGGATTGCAGATCTCAGATCTCAGATCTCAAATCTCAAATGGGTATCTCAGATTTCAAATGGGGATCTCAGATCTCGAATGAGAATCTCAAATCTCAAATGAGTATTGCGGTTCTCAAAAGGGCATCGCGGATGAGCTCAGCTTGCCGTGTGCCACCGCTCTGTGAGCAGTAGCGTCAAACCCCGCAATTGGGAAACAACGATCATGGAACTCAAAGGCAAAGCGGCACTGGTGACCGGAGCGGCTCATCGCGTCGGCCGGGCCATCGCACTGGAACTCGCCCGCGCCGGTTGCGATGTGGCCGTCCATTGTCACACCTCCGTTGCCGCGGCCAAGGAGACTGCAAATGCTATCCGCGATCTGGGGCGTCGCGGAGCAGTGATCCCCGGCGACTTGGCCGACCCGGCAGCTTCCGAACGCATTGTCGCCCAAGCCGCGATGGAGCTGGGCGGCTTACACATCCTCGTCAACAACGCCTCCATCTTCGAGAAGACGCCGCTCGAACAGGCGGACGCCCAGACTTGGGAACGTCTGCTCAGGATCAACACCATCGCTCCCGCTCTACTGGCCCGGGCGGCGGCACCAATGATGCGGGCGGCGAACGGCGGACGCATCATCAACCTCGTCGATGTCCTCGCCGATCGGCCCATCAAGCGACATGGGCCGTATTGTGCCTCGAAGGCCGCCTTATCCGCCCTGACCCGATCGCTGGCCCTCGAACTTGCACCACAGATCACCGTCAACGGCATCGCCCCGGGCATTGCCGTCTTTCCTGAGGAGTACGACGCTGACTTGCGGCAACGGCTCATCGCCCGCGTGCCCCTGGGACGCGAGGGTACCCCCGAAGAAGTCGCCGCCCTGGTCCGCTTCCTCGTCGCCGAGGGCGATTACCTCACCGGGCAGATCATCAACCTCGACGGCGGATCGTCGATCCGTCCGTGACTCGCGCCGCGACTTTCCACCGTCCCCTGCGAAGCCGCAAACGGCGGAAGGGATACATCGCAAGCCGCAAACGGCAAGAACACCCGGATCGCGAGTCAACTCAGCGGACAGCTTGCCTCTTCGCGCCGACCCCGTACAATCCAACCTCGCCCTGCGCTCCGTCCCGATCGACCGAGTCCGCGGGGAAGGAGAGAAGTCCCGGCGCCGCGAGGAACAAGGTCTCATTGTGGCGGCGCCATGTCGTAGCGGCCACCCCCCGTGGCGGCCGTTGGGCTACCTCGTAGCGGCCACCCCCCGTGGCGGCCGTTGGGCGGCGATAGAGCCTTGGACCGCGGCCGCCACGGCTCGGCTGTCTTCGACCCTGAGGCTCTCTTCGAGCCTGAGCACGAGGCTCAGCCGCAGAGCCGAAGGCAGACCCGAAGGGAGCTCGCCGAAGTCAGGGGGCGGCCGCTACTGATAGCGGTTCACCAGTGTCCAATACACCAACGAGCGTTCCATGAGCGTGGTCATCATCGGTTCCGGCAACTGGGGCACAACGCTGGCGGGGCTCATCAACCCCGAGCAGCAGGTCCGACTGTGGTGCAAATCCGCCGACCTGATCGAGCCCGCCCGCCAGGCCTTGCGAGACATCTCCGGGGCTGACCGCGTTCCCATCACCGTCGAGACCGCCTTCTCCTCGCCGCTCTCCGCCGAGGATGTCGTGGTCCTCGTGGTCCCCTCCTCGCAGGTCGAGCCGGTCACCCTGCTGTTGCGTGAGCATTGCCGCCCGCCGCTGCCGGTCATCGTCACCGGCTCGAAGGGCCTCGAACGGGCCACCTTCCGCACTATGAGCCAGGTGATCTCCGCCGTCTGGCCCGAGGCCACTGTGGCCGTGCTCTCCGGCCCAACCATCGCTCGTGAGATCGCCCAGGGCCGCCCGGCCAAGCTGGTCCTCGGCTGTGAAAACGTCCACGTCCTCCTGAGCGTGGCCAAGACCCTCCGCAGTGACCGCCTGCACCTGGACATGACCCGCGACAAAGTCGACGTCGAGCTGTGTGCCGCCATGAAAGGCGTATTCGCCATCGGTGCGGGCGTGATCGCCGGCCGCGGGCTCGGTTGCAACGATATGGGCTTGCTCTTGACCTACGGCCTCAAGGAGATGGGCAACCTCGCCCATTTCCTCGGCATCTCCACCGCCCATGTGTTTGGCATCGCCGGCTTGGGCGACCTCGTCGCTACCTGCTTCAGCCCCGACAGCCGCAACTACCGGCTAGGCCAGCTCCTGGCGGCGTCCGTACCCCTCAAGGAGGCCCTCGCCCGTGTCAATATGGTGGTCGAAGGGGCCATGACCGCCGCCGCCGTCTCCGAGATGGCCGCCCTGCGCATTCAGGTGCCCCTCTTCACCGCCATCGCCCGCATCGTGGAAAACCCCTGTCCGGCCACGCTCATGCATTTCGAGCAGATCCTCTTTGAATACCCCGGTGCACCATGAAGGCGGTGATCCTGGCGGCGGGAACCGGACGGCGGCTCGGCCTGGACTACCCCAAGTGCATGGCGGACGTGGGCGGTACCAGCATCATCGGCCGACAGTTGGCCGCCTTCAGCGCCGTCGGCGTCACCGAGCACGTCATCGTTGTCGGATATAAGCAGGAGCAACTCCGCCGCCACCTCGAGAACCTCCCCGGCCGGTTGTCCTTCATCGTCAACGAACGGTACGCCGAGACCAATACCATTTTCTCGCTCTACCTGGCCCGCGGCGAGATGACCGGCCCGTTCTACTACGCCAACGCCGACGTCGTCTTCGACCGCCGATTGCTCGACCGGCTGAATGCCGCTGCCGGGCCGGCCGCCCTCGCGGTGCAGCCGGGCACCTGCGGCGAAGAAGAGGTCAAGGTCGTCGTGCGCGATGGACGCATCCTCCGCATCGGCAAACGGCTGGACCCTGCCCTGTGCTTTGGAGAGTTCCTCGGCGTGGCCCGCTTCGGTGAGCAGGCCGCCGAGCCCCTGGCAGCCATGCTCAAACGTTACATCGAGTCCAAGGGCGTCGTGGCCGACTACTTCGAGCGGGCCGTCAACCGCCTGTGTGCCCATTGGGTGCTCACCCCTGTCGACGTCGGCGACTTGCCCTGTTGCGAGATCGACTTTCCCGAGGACCTGGCCGTCGCCCGCCAGCAGCTCGCCCCGCGCCTCCTGCCCTGACTTCGCATCGCCCCACACGCGGCGATCAGTCCACCCGCTGCACGAATGGGCGCATCCGAATTTCAGGGGCACTGGGTGGCACTGGTCTGTACCCAGACCAGTGGTTGTCCGTGTTTGGCCACGGGTCGGAGTACCGACCCATGCCACCCTCGATACTTCGCCTTTGGCAACTTGCCACTGAACGGCGGATGCGCCCTGCGCGAATCCGCGCCGCCGAGGACATTGGTTCGTGCCCCCCCATGCGGGTAACATGCTCGATCATGAAAACCATCCTCTTGTTCGCCGCAATCGGTATCGCTGCAGCCGGGGCCAACCCGCCGCCCTACAAGGGCCCGGCCGGGCCGCCGCTGGTGGATACTGCCCCGGGCTTCTTTCGTGTGCACGAGGCCGATGGCCGATGGTGGCTCATCGATCCCGTCGGCCGGGCGTTCTATGCGGTCGGTACCGATCACATCCTCTACCAAGGCCATGGGTGCGAGCGGCTCGGCTATGCGCCCTACGGGCGGGCCGCCACGGCCAAATACGGCTCGCAAGAGCCCTGGACGATCGCCACCATGCAGAGGCTCGTCGATTGGGGCTTCAACACCCTCGCCGCCTCGCACACCCCGAGCTTGCGCCACCGCGACTTGCCCCACATCGAGTTCCTCGGCCTGGGCATGGATTTCGCCAAACGCGACGCCCTCTGCCCGCAAACCACCTGGACAGGCTTCCCGAATGTCTTCAGCCCCGATTGGCCCACCCACTGCGACGAATTCGCCCGCCGTCGCTGTGCCCCGCATCGAGACGATCCCTGGCTCATCGGTTACTTCCTCGATAACGAGCTGGAGTGGTACGGCAAAGCCTGGATGCCTTACGGCCTGTTCCAGGAGGCGTGGAAACTGCCCGCCGACCACACCGGCAAGCAGGCCTGGATCACCTTCCTCAAACGGGAACTGCAAGATCCGGCGGCATTCCAGACGCACTGGGGCGTGCGGATCGAAGACTTCGCCGCCTTGGGCGATCACGTCACGCCCGGTCCGCCGCTCTCCGACCGGGCCCGCGAGATGGCCCTGCGATGGGTTACCGAGGTAGGCGAGCTGTACTTCAAGCACGCCGCCGAGGCCATTCGCAAGCACGACCCGAACCACCTCATTCTGGGTTGCCGTTTTGCCGGCCCGTCGCCCGGTGCGTGGGGCCCGGCCGGCCGATACTGCGAGGTCGTCTCCTTCAACTACTACCCCAACATCGACCTGCGACGCGGCGTACCCGACTGGTTCCTCCAGAAAGTCACGGAGTTCCACCGCGAGGCCGGCCGGCCGCTGATGATCACCGAGTGGAGCTTCCCGGCCCTCGACACAGAGTTGCCCTCGACCCACGGGGCCGGCATGCGCGTCGACAACCAGACCCAGCGGACCCAAGCCTTCGAGCATTTCCAGACGGCGATGTTCCGACTGCCGTTCATGGTCGGTTCGAACTTCTTCATGTACCTCGACGAGCCGGAGCTGGGTATCAGCGCCAGCTTCCCGGAAAACTCCAACTACGGCTTGGTCAATAACGCCGACGAGCCCTACACCTTGCTTACCGCCGCAGCCGCCCGACTCAACCCCAAGGTCTATGAGATTCACGGCCACTCCCGCCCGCACGTGCCGGTCCGCGACCGCTGGCTGGTGCCGTGGCTCAAGGAGTTGCCGGAGACGAGCCACGCGACGCCGATCGAATCCATCACCGCGAACTGCGGTGACCTGAAGCTGACCGCGCCCGCGGGAAGCAGCGCCTGGCAACTCGCGAGCGGCAGGATCCCGCTGGGCCGGTTCACGCCGCTCCTGCACCAGATCACCCCAGGCGATTGCTGGGAGCGGCCGCAGCAGGCGACCATCGTGGCCCTCCGCAGCAGTGCGCTGGTCACGGTGGTGGACATGGAGTTCACCCGTCCGGCCGAACCCGCCCGCGGTGACGCCCAGGCCTCGACCGCCTCATCGTGCCGACCGCGCGGCTATCGCACCCGCTGGCGATTCTGGATGCCCCAGTTCCCCGAGCCCGGCGTGCGAATTGCCGGACAGAAGGATGATGAAGAGACCGGCTGGCTGGCCACGCAGTGCCTATGGGTCGAGAACACGGACACGGAACCCTGGACGCTGGGGCGGATCTTCCACTATCTCACCCCGGCCATCGGCGGCTCCGACGAGGGCGATGAGCCCCTGGAGATGCATGTGCAGCGCTACCATCGTCTTGGGGCGGGCTGGGCGGACAAGGCCGCTGGACTGGGCGTTGGCTGCTGGCTTCCGCCGGATATGGAATTTTATTACAATTACTGGAAGGATGAGCACGGCGGATTCCATGCCGACCTGCACGAGGATCCGTTTGTGACCCTCCAGCCGGGCCAGCGCTACGAGTCGGCCGAGGGGCGACGGGCGTTTTTCTTGGCGATTCCGGGTACGACACGCGAGGCGTTCGCCCAAGCCACCTGCCGCGTTGAGGCCCTTGCGTATGAGAAGCCCTGACCGCGGAGGCACGGGCGGGGCCTGAGCATGAGCCGGAAAACCTGTTTGCGGCGACCCTTGACCGAGCGGAAGGCTTGCGGCATAATGTGTGGCTCGGAACCTGGTCCGGCATGACGGGGGCGTCAGCGAGGCCGGGGACGGCTACGCGGGAGTGAGCACTGTGTACGCGATCTTTGAAGACGGCGGCCGACAGTACAAGGTTTCAACTGGCGACAGGGTCTACGTGGACCTCCGCGATCTGCCCGAGGGCCAGGAGACCATCGAGTTCGATCATGTGCTCGCTCTGGGCAGTGGGGCGGATGCGCGCATCGGGCAGCCTTTCGTGCAAGGGGCCAAGGTCGTGGCGACCCTTCGCAGCGAGGTTAAGGGCCCCAAGATCGACGTGATCAAGTTCCGCCGCCGCAAGAACTACCGCCGCAAGACCGGTCACCGCCAGCGACACCTGGAAGTGACCATCAGCGATATCGTCGCCTCGTAGTCACTGCCGCCGCCGACTCCACCACTTTGGGATAACCACCTTGGACATGGGCTGGTAGTCCGTGTCCATCGCCGGTCCGTGTGATAGCGATGTGTTCCGGCGTTGCTTGGTTGTGGTCTGCGCGCGCTGTGCGTGTGGGTAACCGACGACCCCCGAGCGCGAGCAAAGCATCACGAGCCCCGAGCGCCAGCGAGTGGGAAAGCCAACGAGCCGCGAGCGCGAGCGAGTGGGACAACGAGCCCCGAGCGCGAGCGAGTGGGTGGTCTGGGGGCTGCAGGGTACGTCGCTGACGCTCCACATCCCGTCGCACGCGCTCCGGGCTCGTTGAGGACCCCCGTCGCTTGCGCTCCGGGCTCGTTGGGGACTCCCGTCGCTTGCGCTCCGGGCTCGTTGGGGGTAGCGAGTGGGAGCCCTAACGAGCCCCAAGCGCGAGCGAGTGGGATGGATGCGGGATGGGCGTGGGGAAGGCCATTACAGGGAATGATACCGGTGAGCGGTAAGTCAAGCTGGTCTCGGCGAGGTTTCTTCACCGCCCGGGGGCTGGGAGCCTGCACCGGGGGGCTGGTGGCGGAGTTGCTGCCCGATGGGCCTGCGCCCCGCTCTGTTGCGCCGTCCGCGACGGCCAATCTATGCGTCGCTCGCCGGGCGATGGCCTGCGAGTTCAACGTATTCCTGCCACCGAGCGTCCCGCTGGGTATTGCCGCCGCGGAAGCCGCCCTCGATACCATCGATGAGTATGAGAATCTGCTGACCGTCTACTCGGGCAGCAGCCCGATGTCCTACGTCAACCAGACCGCGGCGAATGGCCCGGTCCGCGTGGACAATCGGTTGTTTGAGCTTCTGACGCGGGCGGAGGATCTGCACGAGCAGACCGGCGGGGCGTTTGACATCGCGGCCGGTGCACTGGTCAAGGCATGGGGTTTTTTCGATGGAGCCAAGCGCGTGCCCGCGGAGCCAGAGCGGCAGGCGGCGCTCGCCCGCATCGGGATGCGGCATGTGATCCTGGACCGAGCCGCCCGGACCGTGCATTACCGGACCCGCGGCGTGGAAATCAACCTGGGCAGTATCGGCAAGGGCTATGCGATTGACCGGGCGGTTTCCCGCTTGCGGGGCGATTTTGGCGTACCGGCCGCGTTGGTGCAGGGCGGGCTCAGCAGCCTCTACGGGTTGGGTTCGCCGGATGGCGACGAGCGCGGCTGGCTGGTGGGGATCCAGAATCCCTGGGATGCCGGTCGCTTGGTTGCCAGCGTGCGGTTGCGAGACCGTGCGTTGGGCACCTCGTCGGCGAGCAATCAGTACTTCGAGCAAGACGGTCGGCGTTTCGGACATGTGCTCGACCCGCGGACGGGTTGGCCGGCCGAGGGACTGGCGAGCGCGTCGGCGATCTGCGACGACGCGGCCACCGCCGACGCCCTGGCCACCGCGTTCTTCGTCATGGGGCTCGACAAGACGCGCGATTTCTGTCACAATCACCCCGCCGTCGCCGCTCTCCTGGTACTCCAGCCCGGCGATTCGTGCGGAACGTCCGACCCGCCGCAGGTCGTGACGTTCAATCTGCCCAAGAAGGATGTCAATCTCGATCCTGGCGACAGCCTACCGCCGGCCGGGCTCTCCAATGTGGTAGCCCGCCCGGGTGACGGTCGAGGATGAGGAGCAACCGGTAAGAAAGGTGTGAGCGTTCCCCCACACGAGAACCCATAGAGACAAGAGACCATCATGGCTGACACGACACCTGAACTGACAGTGAGACCCTCCCGCGTGCGTACAGTGACCGGCTGGACCATTTTCTTCATGGTCCTGCTGCGGATTTCGATCGGGTGGCACTTCGCTTACGAGGGGCTCTACAAGATCGTGGGCGAGCGGGACTGGCGGGCGACGAGCTATCTGCTGCAATCGAGCGGGCCGTTGCGACCGGTCTTCCGCTCCATGGTGCACGACCCCGACGGGCTCATCCGGCTGACGCCCGAGTCGGTCAAGGAACGGATCGATGAGCGTTATGCGCTTCTGGTCGAACACTACGACCTGACGACAGAGCAGAGCGCGGAGACTGAGGCATACGCGAAGCGCAAGAAAGTCGGCGACCCGGCCAGCGATCACGACAAGATTTACGTGGACGCGATCTTCGCTGACGAGGACTTCCAGCGACAGAAGGCCGACTATGAGCTGCTGCTCGAAGAGATCAAGGAAATGGAGGCGGCGCTGACCGGTCCGGTGGGCCCCGACTACAACAAGGAACGGTTGATGTACAGCTATGGCAAGAAGGCCCAGTCGCTGGCGGCCCTGTTGTCCAGGGCTGAGGCCCCGCTGCGTGCGATGGAGGCGAACACCATCGCCAAATTGACCCCTGAACAGATGGCCAAGGGACCGATTTCCGGGGAGAAGAGCCAGACGGCGCTCATTGATTTCGCGAATATGTGGGGTCTGACGCTGGTCGGTGCGTGCCTGATGCTGGGGTTGCTGACGCGATTTGCCGCTCTGGGGGGCGTGGGCCTGCTGGCTCTGTACTACTTCGCGATGCCGCCTTTCCTGGGTTATCCGCAGAGCCCCATGCTGGAGGGGCACTACTTGATTGTGAACAAGAACTTCATCGAGGCCATTGCCCTGTTGGTCATTGCTACCTCGCGCGTGGGTCGATGGGGTGGTTTGGATGCCTACGTGGGAGCGTGGGTTGATGCCTGGCTCGGTCGGGGGCGCGGGCAGGAGGGTGCGGTTTAGAACAACAGCGGTGCTCGTAGCGGCCGCCGCCCCTGGCGGCCGCTGGGCGGCGATGGAGTTCAGACGCCGGCCGCCACGGGAGGCGGCCGCTACGGAAGGTGGCCATGACGGGGTACGGCAGGTGCCGGAAGAAGCCCGCCAGTGCGATCGGATGAAGCCTGGCGAATCGTGGGATCAGTTGGATCGCAGACAACGGGATAAGTTGGATCGCGACAGCCGAAACGAACAAGAAGGGAACGATTGATGGTACTCAACAGCAAGCAGCGTCAGATCGGCAGAGACAACTTCGCCGATGCCGTGAGCGTGACCCGGAGGCAGTTCTTGGCGGGAGCCGCCGCCATTCCCACGGCAGCCAGCCTCTACTGGGGCTACGGGCAACTCAAGGGTGATCCGGTGCGGGCGGGCATCATCGGTTGCGGAGACCAGGGAAACTACGCCCACCTGTCGCAGAGCAATCCGGACTACATCAGGTTCGTGGCCTTTTCGGACATTCGGCCGTCGAGTGTGAAACGCACCTGGGAGACGCTGCACAGCATGTACGGTGCGGAGGCCAAAGACGCCACACTGTACGAGAACTACCAGGAGATGCTGGCGCGGGACGACATCGAGTTGGTCGTGGTGGCCGCGCCGCTGCACCTGCATGCCAAGCTGACGATTGACGCCTTGGCCGCGGGCAAGCATGTGCTCTGCGAGAAGCTGATGGCCAAGACGATCACCGAGTGCAAGGAGATGATCCGGGCGGCGGATGCGCACAAGCGGCTGCTGGCCATCGGGCACCAGCGGCACTACAGCTATCTGTACGCCAACGCGCTGTCGATCATCGAGCAGCAGGAAATCCTAGGCGACGTGAAGCACATTCGGGCCTACTGGCATCGCAACCAGACGGGGAACGGTGCGGCGGACGCCCGGACCGGCAAGCACGACGGTTGGCATCGTGCGATCCCGGACACCGACCGGAATATCGATTTTGCCGCCCACGGGTACAAGTCGCTTGAGGAGCTGATCAGTTGGCGGTTGTTTGACCGTACCGGCGGCGGCTTGATGGTCGAGCTGGGCAGCCACCAGTTGGATGCCGCGAGCATCTTTCTGGGCAAGGTGCACCCGATTGCCGTGCTCGGGTCGGGGGTCAACTCGTTCTTCGAGGACAAGCGCGAGGTGCACGACCACATCTTCCTCACCTTCGAGTTCCCGCAAGATGTGGTGGTGACGTACTCGTCGATCTGCACGAACCGGTTTGATGGTTACGGTGAGCAGGTCATGGGGCCGCGGGGGACGATGGTTGTGCAGGAAGAGCGTGATGCCTACCTCTTCCGCGAGACGACGGATAAAGACACGCGGGTGACGTGGGCGGAGGACCGCATGGGCCGGCCGACGGTTGCCTCCGGGTCCACCACCGCGTGGTCTTCAGGCGTAGGCAAGGCCGACACGCTCGGCAGCCGTGGTTACCGTGAGCAGCAGGAGCACCTCTGCTGGATCATCCGCAACGGTGGGTTCGACAGCGAGCACAAGCCGCGTTGCCATGGCCGGGTCGCCCTGGCCGACGCGGTCGTCGCCCTGAGCGCCAACCTGGCCATGCGGACCAAGCAGCGCATCAACTTCAAGAGCGAGTGGTTTGACGCCGAGAGCGACGCCGCCCCCGAGAAGGAGTTCCCCGTCGCGTAACGCGGCAGACCCGAGACCGTCAGCAGAGCCGCGACCGTAGGGGAGCGGTAGCTTGAGCGACGTGGAACCGCTTCCTGACGGGCGCGGCTCTGTTGGGGCGGGCAAGGGGTGCGGTGTCGGGAAGGTGCGGGCATGAGTGACGTCTTCGATCTGACCGGCAGGACGATAGCCATCACCGGTGCGGGCGGGGTCTTGTGTGGTGGGATCGCGGAGCATCTGGCCGGTCGGGGCGCCACCGTCGCGGTGCTGGATCTGAGGATCGAGGCGGCCGAGGCGGTGGCCGGTACGATCACTCGCGGTGGTCGCCGGGCGTTGGCCGTGCCCGCCAACGTGCTCGATCGTCCCAGCATGGAAGCCGCTCTGCAGGTCTGCGAACAGGCCTTCGGTCCGGTCGATGCCCTGATCAACGGGGCTGGCGGAAACCACCCGGAGGCGACAACCAGCCCCGAGCGGACCTTCTTCGACCTGATGCCCGACGCCTTCCGCAAGGTCATGGACCTCAACATCGTGGGGACGGTGCTGCCGTCGATGGTTTTCGGGCGGGCCATGGCCGAGCACAAGGCGGGCGTGATCCTCAACGTGGCCAGTATGAACGCCTTTCGGCCGTTGACTCGCATCCCGGCCTACTCGGCGGCCAAGAGCGCGGTCAAGAACTTCACCGAGTGGCTCGCGGTGCACATGGCCCAGGAGTACTCCCCCGACATCCGGGTCAATGCCATCGCCCCGGGTTTCTTCCTCACCCATCAGAACCGCTTCCTGCTCACCGACGAGAAGACCGGCGAACTCACCCCGCGCGGGAGCAGCATCATCGCGCACACGCCGATGAACCGCTTCGGAACTCCCGAGGATCTCTACGGCACGGTGGTCTGGCTGCTGTCCGACGCCTCGCGGTTCGTCACCGGCATCACCGTTCCGATCGACGGCGGCTTCAGCGCCTTTTCCGGAGTCTAGCCCGATGTCCGATCTCCGCCAGCAACTGGAGCTCTGTAGCGGCCGCCGCCCCTGGTGGCCGCTGGGTGGCGAGAGAGCTATCACGCGCCGGCCGCCACAGGGGGCGGCCGCTACGGTCAAGCGCCATCCGGCGATGCCATATTGCCTGCTCTGACCCGACTGCAAGGAGAATCGCAGCATGTCCGATCCCCGCCAGCAACTGGAGAATTTCGAGCCGCGGCACGCGTTCTTCGTCGGCATTGACTCCGACGGCTGCGTGTTCGATACCATGGAGATCAAGCACAAAGAGTGCTTCATCCCCAACATCATCAAGCATTGGGGCTTGCAGGCGGTGTCAAAATACGCTCGTGAGGCCGCCGAGTTCGTCAATCTGTACTCCAAGGACCGCGGGGTGAACCGCTGGCCGGCTCTCATCAAGGCGTTCGATCTATTGCGCGAGCGGCCGGAGGTCATCGCCCGCGGGCTCCCCATTCCGCAGGCCACGCCGGTACGCGAGTTCATCGCCTCGGGTGTGCCCCTGGACAACAAGAACCTCAAGGCCCTGGTCGAGCGGACCGGCGATCCGGTACTCAAGCAGGCTCTCCGCTGGAGCGAGGCGGTCAACGCGACCATCGCCGATATGGTCGAGAACGTTCCGCCGTTCCCCTACGTCCGCGAGTCGTTCGCCAAGCTGGCCGACCACGCGGATATGCTCGTGGTCAGCCAGACGCCCACCGAGGCCCTCGAACGCGAATGGCGGGAGCACGGGATCGACCGGTTCGCCCGGCTGATCTGCGGTCAGGAGATGGGCACCAAGGCCGAGCACATCAAGCTGGCCTCTCAGGGCCGATATGCCCCCGAGCGGATGCTGATGATCGGCGACGCGCCCGGCGATCTGAAAGCCGCCCGGGCTAACAATGCCCGCTTCTATCCCATCAACCCCGGCCACGAAGACGCGAGCTGGAAGCGATTCCACGACGAGGCGATCGACCGCTTCCTGGCCGGCACCTACACCGCAGAATACGAGCAGACACTCATCGACGAGTTCCAGGTCTACCTTCCGGAACAGCCTTCCTGGAAGGCATGAACACGGACTTCGACGAGCCCCGAACGCCAGCGAGCCGAGATACGATCCCCGATCGAGAGTGAGCGAGACAACGAGTTCCGAGCCCCAGCGAGCGAGACAACGAGCCTTCATCGCCAGTGAGCGAGACAACGAGTCCCAATCGCGAGCGAGTGGGACAACGAGCCCCGAGCGCGAGCGAGTGGGTGGCGCTGGGTAAGGGCGTGTACGTCGCTGACGCTCCACATCCCGTCGCTCGCGCTCCGGGCTCGTAGGGGGCGTGCGTCGCTCGCGCTCCGGGCTCGTAGGGGGCGTGCGTCGCTTGCACTCCGGGCTCGTTACTGGGCGAGTGAGATAAGAGCCCCGAGCGCGAGCGAGTGAGGCAACGAGCCTTCATCGCCAGTGAGCGAGACAACGAGTCCCAAGCGCGAGCGAGTGGGACAACGAGCCCCGAGCGCGAGCGAGTGGGTGGCGCTGG
>JAAYDF010000237.1 GCA_012729395.1 Phycisphaerae bacterium | reverse complement strand
GCCTGGGCGGTGTCGAAGGGCGGCGTGCCGTGGCAGGTAACGACCAACGGCCAGGACCGGCCGTCGTGGTAGGCACTGGGAACGTAGAGATGATAACGGCGGCCATGCTCAGGGTCGCGCTCGGTCAGGCAACGCCCCGGGGCTGGCAGGTTGCTGACCACCGGGCAACCGGTGACCAGGGTCAACACCAATCCCGACAGCAGGGCTGCCACATATCGCCGCATTGAATCGCACGCCCCCACGGGGCACCTCCCGGCCGCAAGTCGCCTTGAACGCTCGCCGAAAAACGGTATCCTATCGCAATTGTGGCCGCGCTGCGACGACGCCGCGCCTGGAAGGCTGGCTAAGCCTGCCCCCAACCTCGGACCCCACCGGCAGGACGCCCATGGCAGAGGGGCCTTCATCCGGGCTTTGAGCAGGAGGGTCTTGGGATGTCCAAGTCCAAACATGCCCCCGCGCTATTCGAGCTGATTGACTCGCGGTCTACCCGCAAGGGCTCGGATAAGCTGGCGGTCCCCAAGTGGTTCAAACGCTCGGAGACACAGCCCGCGCCCCCCGAAGATAGCACGGGCACCCACCCAACGCCGGATAGTACCGCCTCCGCTCCCGCCGTCCGGTCATCCGCCGCCGGTACTGGGGCGCCGCTCCACTCCGTCGCACGAAGCGCCGAGCACACCACCGGACAGGCCGACCGGACGCCGGTCTTTCGGCTTGAGAATGGCCGACTGGTGCTTTCCCTGAACCCGATCAACGCCTCCATCGCCGGGGGCATCATCCTGCTGGTCATCCTCAGCAGTTTCCTGATCGGCCAGAGCACCGGCTCAGGCGGTGGGGACATCCAGGCCCCGGCCGCCGTGGACGACATTCAGCAAGCCCTCAAGAAGCCCGCCAAGCCCGACCTCCTCAAGGTCGGTGGCAACCCACCTCCCGACTCCCGAAGCGGAAGCACCAAAGATCAGCCCGCTCAGACGGCAGGTCAGACCCAGGAGAAGCCCACCCCGCGGCCCGAACGCTCGGCCGGCCCGCCCGAACGAGAGCCGGGCATCAATTACGTGGTCATCGAGAGTTTCAAGCAGGAACACAAGAAATCAGCCGAGCACGTCAAGCAATGGCTCCAGGAGAACTACGGCCTGGAGACCACGCTGGAAAGGTCGGGCGACTACTGGCGGCTGGTGACGGTGCTGGGATTCGACTACCGGGAGGCCGGCCAGAAGGAAGCCTGCCAGAAATTCCTCGACGACCTCAAAGCCCTGGGCGACACCTGTGCCCGGGAACTGAGCGGGAAGGGGCTGGCGGTGTACCGGCTCAGCGGACCGTTCGCCCAGAATTTCGGGAAGTAGCATTTTTCCTGCGGGGCCAGTATACTGCGGGGCTCGTTTGCATGGGTCGTCCGGTCTCCGCGGCCGGTGGGCCGATGCCACAAGATTGCGGGTAATGACCGCCGTGAACGCGGCGGCGATGCTCAGTGGGAGCTTGCGACGATGTCCATTGATCGTTCATTGAAGATCGGCAGCAGCCTGGCGCGACACCGTAACGTCCTGACGCGTGCGGAGCGAATCAAACGCTTGCAGGATCAAGAAACTTGGCGGGACGACCGAAGCGCGTTCGGTTTGCCGAAGGTCGCGAACCGCAATCTCCACGTTGGCAAGAAGGTCAAGAAGAAGGAAGAGGCCGACGAGAAGGCCGCCGAACCCGACACCAAAGCCAAAGCCAAGGGCAAGTAGCCGCCCCAGGTTCCGCGGGCTGACGATGATCGGCCGGCGGTACTCTGTTCGGACGGGCTCTGCAATTCGCTTCACCTGGCGGAGCATCACATGGGCGAGCTATCAGCCGACCGACTCCTCTCGCAACGCAGCCGAGCCGTCAACGCGTCCGGCATTCGAAAGGTCTTCGACCTCGGTGCGAAGATCGCCAACCCGATCAACCTGTCTATTGGACAGCCGGATTTCGACGTGCCGCCTGACGTGCGACAAGCGGCCATCCAGGCTATCCAAAGCCGTCAGAACGGGTACACGGTCACACAGGGCATCGCCCCATTGCGCGAGCGGATCGCCGCCGATCTCCGGGCGGAATGCGGCTCCCCCCTGCCCGTGCTGATCACCTCGGGCGTGTCCGGCGGAATCCTGCTGGCTCTGATGGCGGCCCTGGACCCCGGCGATGAGGTGGTCTTGGGCGACCCTTATTTCGTGATCTACAAGCACGCGGCACGACTGGTCGGCGGGGTTCCGGTGTTTGTGGACACCTATCCGGACTTCAAGTTCCGGGCCGACCGCTACGAGGCCGCGATCACGCCGCGGACCAAGATCCTGGTGTTGGCGACCCCGAGCAATCCCACTGGCGTGGTGCTCGCCGACGACGAGCTGCGGCAGGCAGCCGATTTGGCCGAGCGGCACAACATCCTCCTGCTGATCGATGAAATCTACAACAAGCTGAATTACGACGGCGAGTGTCCTTGCTCGTTGCGGCACGCCCCCCACCGCACGCTGCTGCTGCGGGGCTTCGGCAAGAGCTACGGCATGACCGGCTGGCGGCTGGGGTACGCGGCGGGTCCGCAGTTTCTCATCGAGGAAATGACCAAGCTTCAGCAGTACACATTCGTCTGCGCCCCCAGCATGGTGCAGCACGCCGGCCTCGCCGCCCTCGACGCGGATATCAGCGGACACGTCGACGACTATCGCCGCAAGCGCGATCTCGTGGCTCGGCTGCTGGCGGGCACGTTCGAGTTCGCAAAACCGAGCGGTGGTTTTTACTTCTTCCCGCAGGCTCCTAAGCGGTTCGCCGACGCCACCACCTTCGTGGAGCAGGCCATCGCCCAACGCGTGCTCATCATCCCCGGCTCGGTCTTCAGCGAGCGGGATACCCACTTCCGGCTCAGCTACGCCACGAGCGACAAGAACATCGAACGCGGCTGCGAGATCCTCTGCCAACTGGCCCGTGGATAACGCAAGGGGCGTTCCAGCGCGGCGGGCAGGGGGCGGCCGCTACCGGAAAGCCCCCTCCAGCGATCTTCTATCAGAGTCCTCGTCGTCGATCTGCACCGCTCCCTTGCCGTCGCGGCTCTGACTGGCGGCAACCCGATAGCCAACGGCGTATCCCGCAGAGCAAACGTCGAGCCAGGAGCGACAAGTGACACCGCTACCCCGCCAACTCACCCAGCACCCGGCAGGTCGCGTCCAGCGACCCCGCCTCTAACCGATAGCACGAGGCAGTGGTCACGACGCGGCGAAGGATGGCGGCCGCCTGGTGACCGAAGATGTGACGATTGAGTGTGCCCGCGGCCAGCGTGAACAGCGCCTGCGCCCGCGACACAGGCAGCAACCGCGGTCGGCAGCCGGCAAGGTACTGCGGAAAGACGATCCAGCGAATGGGCGCCGCCGCAGCCACCACATCGGGGCGGATGTCGGCTGGGCGAATGTAGCCCACGCAACCCTTGAGGGCTTTCACGTAGTGCCGACCACGCCACAGCGGTAAGCCGATCTCACGGACCGCGTCGAACGCCCCCGCCTTGACGCACAGGGCCTTGGGCAGGGCGTGCATGCTCAGGTCGACCGGATCGATCAGCGCGAATTCGTCGGACAGATACCCCCACCCGCGAGCCAGCAGACCGGCCGCCAGCGTCGACTTGCCCGATCCGGAATCCGCCGCCAGCAGCAAACCCTGCCCATCACGCACCAGCGTCGCCGCGTGCACCTGCACATACCCCGGACAACGCTCGATCACCCGCCAGTTGATGCCCCACTCGATGTAGGGCAACACCTCGCGCGGCCGATCCGCGGTCCACAGCGACCGACCGTCGCCGAAGATCTCGTAGCGCGTCGGCCGCATCCATCCCGAGCGCACCGCCCGCACCTCCATGCGGATGATCGGCTCGGTGGTCGGCTGATCGACGCGAGCGTCGGCATACAGACCAGCGAAATCCTCCAGTATCTCGGGCAGATCGCTCCGCACGACCACGCTCACCGGCCCGATCGCGAAGCACGCCTCGCAGCCGCTTGCAGTCACCCGTGGTTCACGCCGCAGAGCGATCATGAGGAAGCTTCCACCTCCACCAGCCCGGCCTCGGCGAACAAGACCAGAAGCTGCTCGACATGGTCGAGCGCGATTTCCAGACCGACGTCATATTGCCGCGTCAGGCCCCGGGCGATCTGAAGCGTGGTCGTCCGGCCGTCGCACCACCGCCACACGATCAGCGCTGTCTCGTTCAACCGATGAATACCGCCCGTCCGCACGTCGGAGAGGATGGCCTCGCCGTCCAGTTCATCCTCGACCAGATCCGCCCGCCGACGCGGCGCCGCGATCGCCGCCGCACGTGCCGTCCACCTCGGCGGCTCCATCTCCGTCTCCATCCCCATCCCGCAGCCACGCTCCATCGCTCTCTGAGCAGTGCTTTCGCACGCACACGCCTCGTGTGGCACTGCTCTGCGAGCACTGCGGAGCGCGTGCACGCCTTCGCACGCCTCAGCCCCCAGCGCGCCATGTTCATCGGCGTCCATCGGCATCTCCCCCATTCCTGGCCCGCGGCGTCAACCCACGTTGCGTCAGCGCGGTTGCCGTGCCGTCATCCCGCCGCCAGTTCTCCGCGAGCGCCTCCCAATACGCAGGCCCCTCGAACTGCCGGTTCACCCGTCGGCCCTCGAAGAACAAAGCCGGCGTGCCGCGAACCCCCCAGGCATGCGCCAGGGCCACATGCTGGGCCACAGTCCGCCGCACCGCGTCGCCCTCCAGATCCGCCAGGAACCGCTCGCGATCCAGCCCCAACTCCTCCGCCAGCCGGGCCAGCGATTCGCGATCACGCCCCTGCCGCCGCATGAACAACCGCTCGTGCATCAGGCGAAAGGCCTCTTCGCCGCCTTGCAGGCGAGCCGCTTCCGCCGCTAATGCCGCTTGGCAGGCTCCGACCCGAGCCGTCGATTGAACGTGCGGATTGCAGGTGCCGCACAACGGATAATGCCGCACAACCACTTCGAGCCGTTCGCCGAACGCCTGCCGCGCGTTGTCCACGATCCGATTGGCCCCGCACGCACAGTTCGGGCAATCGTAATCGCTGAAGATCACCAGTTGCGGGTTATCAGAAACCGGCAGCGCAACGGCCGCCTGAGCCCACTGCACGGGCTCCGCCAGATGCTCGCGCAAGAGGAAGGCCTTGTCGTTTCGCAGGGCCGTGACCAGCGTCTTGTAGAGCATCAACTTCGCCCGGTGCTCCTTGAACGCCAAGTGCTCGCCGCGATACACCCACAGCCCACCCACCAGCACCAACGCCACCACCATCGCTCGGATCGCCTGGAGCCAATGCCCCCGCTCAAGCCTCAAACCGTCGGCCCGCTCAACCCGCGAACCACCATCCCACCCAATCCGTAGCGGCCGCCCCCCGTGGCGGCCGGCGTCTGCAACACCGCTGCGATCCGAGGACCACCTCACACAGTCACCGGCCTCGGCGGTATCCCGCTTGCCCCAACGCCATCCCCACACCACCGCCGTCAGCTGCAGATTCACCCCGTGCACAAGCACGCACAGCAAGCATCGCGGGGCGAACCCTGCCGCCATGAGCACCAGGAAGAAGCACGACACGGCAGCGCCCATCGCCGTCAGAGCCAGCGGCACGCGATGCCAGATCCCCCCGGGCGGCAAACCTGCCCCAACCATGAGGAACCAAGTCGCCAGACAGACGAAGTACGCCAAACCCAGAAAGGCGACCGGCACCCGCGTCATCCCCAAGCCGGGCCGATACCCCCTGGCCAAGACCGGCATCGGCAGGCGAATCTCCGACCAACGCCCTTTGCTCGCCTGCGTACAGCTCAGGCCCAGCGGTGCCGCCGCCTCGCACAAACCGGCCCACCAACCATGCTTCGCCTCCGAATCGCCCCAGATGTTGTCATGCTGCTTGACCAGTTCGCCACTTAGCAGAGCACCCAGTACCACCAGAGCCAGAACGACCGCCGGCAGGAAACCATGACGAGCAATCAACGCTCGGCCGGCAACGCGACCGACACCGGCATCCTGTCGGCAGGCCTTCATGGCCTCGGAAGACACACTCAGTCTGGTCATAGCCGTCTACACCTTTACAGTGCCGTGCATACCTTGTTGCCGTCGCCTGGGTCAACGCAGTCCATCGGAGTGCCAGAGTGGTCCACTGGACAGCAGTCCTTGCCCGCCCCCGTGTCATCGCAGGGCGAACCGATGGTGTGCTTGAACTGCGAGCCGCATTCGAAGCCCGAGGCCGCCGCGGGACGAGCCGCCAGCGTCAACACCGCCGGCGTCACATACAACGCCTTGCGACCCGCACCACCGAGGAAACTCCTTCGACTGGTCCGCACCGATGACGCGTCAGCAGCCGATGTGTCCGAGCACGCGGCGGACTTTTGCGGTGTCGGCGGCAACGACGCCTTCTCTGCCGGGACCGCCGGCGATCTCGCCGACGTGCCCCCTGCCGGCACCGCCCGCGAATCCGCCGACGCGCCCCCTGCCGACGTGGTCAGTGGATCCGCCGACGCGTGCTCTGCCGACGTGGTCAACGATGCCGCCGGTACGTGCTTATCCTGCGATGGGGGTGGCTGGTTCACGAAATCGGCCTCCTATCTGCCGGACCGAGACACATTGTCGCTGCGTTGGACCGAACCAACTTGTTGGCGTTGGACCGAGCCAACTTGTTGGCGGTCTCCCCGAAACCGGTGCTGCTCGTTGCGGTCCTCCGCCGATTGTCTGCGGCAAGAACACGCATGCTCGCCGTGATCGACGGTGATTTCCTGACCGGCCAGGATGGTCTTGAGGGCCACAAGTTCCGCCCCCGCCAGCCGGGCGTTCGGACGGCATGAGTGAGTGAGATGACGCAGTCGCCCACCATCAGACCGCACTTGGCCCCCGATGATCACTTCGCCCGGCCGGAAGTTGCCCAACGCGAATACGCCCAAGCCCTGGCCGCGGCTCGGACGCGTCTCCACGCGGTTCAACCAAGCCCACAGACCGGGAATCCGACGCAGCACCGGTGCCGTCGCCCGCAAGAGGTACGCAGTGGCCAACCAGCCCCGGTGGCGCCGCGGGTACCAGTCGGCCATATGCGTCCGCCCGGGCAACATCACCGCCGCCAGGTAAGCCAGCACGAACCACCGGCCCGGTGTGCACAGCGCGTTGACCAGCACCTGCCCGAACGGACAGATCGCATCGCGCGGCGCATGCCACAACGCCAGCCGATCCCGCCAGCCCGCCCGCTTCGCGTCCAACTCCGCCCACACCCAGTCCGGGCCAAGCGAACCCGCCTCACCCGCCGCCGCACGCAGCCCCGACCGCATCGGCCAAGTCAAACCCCACGCCCGCGCCGTATCCAGCAGCCGACGCCAGTCGAGCCGGTCCCCGTGACAGGCCACCCATTGCCGAATGTCCTCAAGCCACAACGCCCGCCCGTGACCGTGCACCGCGGAGTGAACCGCCAAGTGGATCAGCATCTCCTCCACCGACGGCACCAACACCCGCGCCCGGCCCATCCGCACCGACCGTGCCCGCTGCCAGAAGGCCTCGGCGGGCATGATCCGCGCGTATCGCAACGGTCGAAACGGTCGGACGTGCAGATCAATCCGCACCGGGTGAATCACCCCAGCGTTCAGCTCACGCTCGTAGTGAAAACGGGGGAAGAAGTCTTCCCGCAGAAGCGGCTCGCCATACCGACAGCCGAGAGCCTCGAGGATCCGCACCGCCTGCTGGACATGCTCCGGCCGAATCAGCAGATCTAGGTCGCCCATCGGCCGGGCGCCCGGGTCATCATGCAGCGTCAGATTCAGGGCCGCCCCCTTGAGCACCATCAACGGCACACCCGCCCGGTTGAAACGCAGGGCCACCCGCTCCAGAAAATGCATCATGCGGAGATTGCGCAGGCCCACCACATCGCGAAAATGGAACGTGGAAATCGCTCCTTCGACGCTGCAAGGTGCCGCTGCCGTATCCTCGATGGCAACGCCCGATAATATGCTCGTCTTGCTAGCCATGAACGCCATCGTCGCAGTCGTCTCCCGCATGCCTCCCCGACCGTGTACGGCTCCATGCCGGCGCGCTCTGGGGGCGGGCAGTTATAAGACCACAACATCATAATCGGACCTTCAAGGACGCAACTTGATATGACCTGGCGCCCGGCGACTCAGCCGCGCAAGTTGTTACCTGTGGCCTGCCGCACGCCCGGTTTCCTCGATCAATGACCTGACGCCGGCCTTGGACGCCTCGGAGCCCAGGTAGGGGCGCGCGAACCGCAAAAGGTCCGTGCGGCTAAGCCCAAGGCCTCCCGCGACGGCAAGCAGATCCGCCACGTCCCTCGACCGATCCGCGGTACGACAGGCAACCAAGGCCCCCGGGTCCGGGCAGCAGGGCTCCAACTCCCCCGCTGCCACCTCGGACAATATCAGCCCGTCAGCCGCCCTGCCGCCATATCGCAACCCCGCCTTATGCAGCCGACCGAGCAGAGCCCCGCATCGCCGCACCGCTGCCCGGCGAGCCGAGGTTGCGAGCCGGCCGTCGGGTGACCCCGCCAAGCTGCGGACGCTGAGTCCCGGCGGCTCGCGAAACAGCACGAAGCTCCGCCGCTCCCACCACCCCCGCATCTTCTCACCGTACGCCACGGGCAACGCCGTTGACACACCCGCCTTGTGCAGTTTCGCCGCTCTCCGCCACAGCCGCCCCGCCGAACTCCTGGTCACCCGTTCCACCACGATTCGCCGGAACTGATCCGCCAAACGCGGACGATCAAAGCGGTAAAGCCGCAGAATCATTGGCTCGTCGCCCGGCCCCGGAAGCTCGAACCGCACGCCCGAGCCGTTCGCCGAGACGGTCGCCATCTCCGCAGGCTGCCACTTGAAGACGGCGTCGAACGTGGTGACGCCACGCGAGCCAAGAAACGCCAGATACCTCTCATCCACCCGGATACTGCCGAGCTTCACGCACCTGCCCGGCTCGTAGCCCGCTGATCCCGCGAAGGTCGCCTCTCGACGCGCTCGCCCCCACAGCTTCGCCGCCCAACCCCAGTCGCGGGCAAGAACCTCCTTCTGTTGCCGCCAGGGCTGATCGGCAATCCGGGCATAGGCAAACGCAAACCGCAACAAATCCGCCCGGCTCAGACTGTCTGCCGGTATCGAGCGCAACAAGGAAACGAAATTCCGCACCCGCAACCGAGCCGAGCCGCTCGCGTGCATCCGCGTCACGCCCACCAGCCAAAGCCGCGGGCAATCCGTGCAGCGATCGGACCCACCCACCGCGCCACCCCCGTCAGGCCGCGGCGCCGGGCCGCTTAACGCCGGCAACGCAACCAGGATGTGCTTGGCAACCAGCTCGGGCCATCGCAAGTCAGCGTCATGCAGCCGCCGCACCAGCTCGGCCAAGTCGGCCAGAATGCGTCTCCGCTGTCGCACGGAGGTCAGCGGCGGCGACCCAGGCCGAACCTCGAGGACTTCGTCCAGCGAGAAGGCTCCCGGCACGGCCTCGAACATCGCGAACGCCGCCACGGGGCCCAGCCAGCGGCTGCGTTCCCCCCAGGCCACGACGCGAGCTGTCCGGATACCTCTCGCCGACAACCGGGCGACCAGCCGGCACTCCCGCGTCGGCTCAGCCTGCGGCCGTCGGCCCCGCAGCCACTCCCGCAGCAAAGCACGCGTCGCGTGCTTGAACGCGCGTTTGAGATACAGCTCCCGCGATCGGCCATCGACGGTCACCGTCAGCCGCACCGTGCTCCGGGCGCCTCGCACGCTCACCGGAGCACCCATACGCGCGGCCATGACCTGCTCAAAACCCGCCAAGCCGGCCGACGCCAAAACGCCGCGGTATTCCTCATCGATGTGCAACTGCGTGGCCATTCATCTTCCGCGAAAGAAAAACCCCACCGGGCCTGGTACAGCCCACCCCCGACGAGAGCATCACTATCCAAACGCCGCCGGTGCCTGTCAATGCGACCTTGCCAAGGAACCCATCTCTTATCTGTCCATTCTCCCTGCCCGGCCCTGACAAACCAGGTCAGGAGCCCTTATAATGCCCGCGCGTCGCCGGCCATCGTCGAAAACCCGGCGCAAAGGAGTACCCGAAGATGCGTCACGTCACATGGCGAAGCCCTCTGCTGGCAATACTGACGGCCGGCCTATGCATACTCACCGCGGGCTGCGGCGACTTGGCAAGCCAGGCCCTCAAAACAGGCATCTACAACTACATCGGAGGAAGCCTGCAGGATGGCCTGATCTCCGCACAACTCCGGGACTTCATCAACGGGTTGCTGACCAATGGCCTCAAGGCCTTCGGCTGACCACTCAGAAAATGGTGTCAGGATGATTTTCTGAGGGGTACGCCGGACACCCCCTTGCACGCCCCTCAAAAAATCATCCTGACACCATTTTTCGGCGGTCAGGCTTCCAGGTCGATGAGCCGTCCTTGCTCGGTGGAATCGCGGGTTTCGTCCTCGGCGGATTCGGACGGCTGCTCGGGATGGGAAGACTCGCGGCCTTGGCTGCCGGCGCCTTCCGAGTCGGTGTGTACCTGGGTGTCGCCGTCCGTGGTCTCGACTGTTGAGTCCTTCTCGTCAATAGCACTCGTCTGCTGACGCTGGGCCGTGGTCTCCTGGGCGCGCTCGGCGTCGCGTGCACCAGCCACCTGCCGCTGCATCAGGTGACTCTGCAAGATCGGCCCCACCAAATTGGGCGGAACGGCGGACATGAAGCCGGCTCTCCGAATCGGAACGTCGCCGCAGAAACCACGGACCGACGGCCGGGGCACAGCACGAGTGCCTGTTTCATGTATCGGACCAGCAGGGATATTCTCTTGACCGCTTGAGGCAGCCCGCAAGCGTTAGCAGTACTGGGGAAGGGGGTCTTTGAGCCCAAACTGTTGGATCAGACGGTTGAGGATGCTCGAATGCATCTGGCTGACGCGGCTTTCTGAGAGATCGAGCGTGGCGCCGATCTCCTTCATGGTCATCTGCTCAAAGTAATACAGGACAACAATGAGCCGTTCCGTCTGGGTGAGGCGGCTCATGATCAGCTCGCGCATGTCCCGTTTCTGCAGCTCGTGGACCGGGTCCTCGCTTTGGCGGTCCTCCAAAACGTCGATTTCCTGCAACTCGCGGCTGGAATCCTCGTCGTTGAACTTGCGGGACAGGGAAATGAGCGTGACGGCATTGGCGTCGCGCATGAGTTTGTTGAACTCAGTCCGGTTCAGCCCCAGTTTATGGGCAATTTCCTCGTCGGTTGGCAATCGGCCGAGTTCCGCCCGCAGCGCCTTGGTGGCGGCGTCCAACTTGTGGGCCCGGCTACGCACCAGCCGGGGCACCCAATCCATCGTGCGGAGCTCGTCGAGGATCGCCCCCCGAATCCGCGGCGAACAGTAAGTCTCAAACTTGACCCCCCGGGCCATGTCGAAGGCCTCGATGGCATCGATCAGCCCGAAGATTCCCGCGGAGATCAGGTCGTCGACGTCCACCTCGCTGGGCAGCTTGGCGGAGATACGGTCGGCTGTGTATCGTACCAGCGGCCAGTAGTGCTCCATCAGTCGGTTGCGGAGCTGTCGATCCCCTGTCTTCTTGTAATCGATCCAGACTTGCTGAATGTCATCTTGCGGCTCGGCCATCGTGATCTCCCCGGATCAGGATGGATCAACCGGCGGGCACGGTGCGGTTGGGCAGGGGCTCGGTGGCACCTGCTGCACGGACCTGGGACCCAGCCTGCTGATCGGGCTTGGTGGGCGGCTCTGAATCATTGGGTGCCTCCTCGACCTCCTTGAACAGCTCGCCGTGGCGGCGAACGGTGTGCTCATCGAGCACGCGCTGGGCGACATACCCCACAATCAGGCCCAGCACACAGAACAGCAGCAGCGCCCAGATCGCCCGGCCCAAGATCACTTCCACCGGGTTGCCTGCCGCCAGTCCCTGGATGATCGCCACGGAGAAGGCCAGAAGCCCCAATGCAGCACCGCTCAGTCTCACCATCTCGCAACATCCTTGTCGCTGAGGTTCAACCCGTGTGTAACGGCAAACGACGCCGTCGGGTTGAGGTCAAAATAGACGCCCGGTCGTCTTGCCTCGCCGACCTCGCTGTCCGGATCGGGATGATCCAGAGCGGCGACCGTCAGGGAACGGTATCCGCCACCGACCGCTCGCTGACGGTCGCGGCTCTGTTGGCCCGGCCACGATCCATCACACGAACAGATTGATGACCCGATAAAACAGGCTCTGGCTGGCCTCGGGTCGGCCCATCTCCCGCGACAGTCGCCCCGCCAAAGCGAGAAGGCAACTGCTGGCCGAGCAACGCGGATAGCCCAGAATCACCGGCCGCCGCTGCCGAACAGCGGCCGGGACATGGTCATCCCGCAGAATGTAGCCCAAATCGGCCACCGGCAGATGCAGAAATCGGGCGGCTACCCCGGCCAATCGCTCGTAGGTATCCCGACCCTCGCGCCGGCTGATCGCGTTATTGACCACCAGCCCGATCGAGGCGAGAGCCGCACGGTCGGACGAGCCCCACTGCCTCTCCTGGGCGAAGGTCTTGATCATCGCGTAGGCGTCGGTGAGCGCGGTCGGCTCGGGCGTGGCCAGGACCAAAACGGTATCCGCCAAGTCGGCCACCGCGACCACGTTTCGCGAGATACCCGCCCCGCAATCCAGAACCATCACATCGTAGCGGGCCTCGACCCGCCGCATTGCCGCCAGCAACCGATGCCGCTCGAACTCCGACAGGTTGGCCAGCTCCGTCACACCGCTGCAGCCGGGCACGAACGAGACATGGCCCGGCGCTTCGACGATGATCTCATCCAGCGCCCGCCGACCGCTCAAAACATCGGACCAGGTACCTACGGGCTCGACGCCCAAGACGATGTCCGCGTTGGCTAGGCCCATGTCCATGTCGAACAGGATGGTGCGGTGCCCCCGTGCCGCCAGCGCAATCGCGAGGTTCGAGGCCACGAAGGTCTTGCCCACGCCGCCCTTGCCGCTGACCACCGCGAGGGCGTGGGCCGATCGCCGCGCAGCATCGACTTCGGCATCGCCGGCCATCATGCGGCGCAGACGGCTGGCCTGATCCCGCAAGTCCCCCGAATCGTCATGTCGGACCATCGCGGCCTCCGGTCGTCGCCCCCGACCGATCAGGGCCTACGCGAGCTGATCCACGCACGATGTCTGAGCTTCGCCGGAACGCCCAGGCGAAGCGGTCTCACCTGCCGGCTGGAGCAACAGCTCCGCGATCCGGCGACGATGCCCGATTTCAATGTCATCCGGCACTTCCTGGCCCGTGGTCAGATAGGACATATGCCATTTGAGCCGGGTGGCCACGTTCAGCACCACGCCCGCCCCCACCGCCTCGTCCAACTTGGTGAACACGACGCCATCCACGCCCAGCGAAGAGAACCGCTCGGCCACATCGATCAACTGGTCGCGGTGCCCGGTGCATGATAACAGCAGATGGACCTCGAAACGTTTGGTGGACGATTGTTGCACGGACGTGCCGTCCGCACCGGCGGGGGTTTGCGCCTCGGTGGCCTGAGACTCGACCGCCGCTCTACCCGCGTCCAGGAACTGACGAAGGTCAGCCAATCGCTGGGCGTCACGATGACTTCGCCCCGACGTATCCACGAGAATCAGGTCGCAATCGCCGAGCCGCTTGATGGCCTCCGCCAGCTCCTGAGGCGTGAAGACCACCTCGAGTGGCAAAGCCATGATGTCGGCATAGGCCCTCAACTGATCTACCGCCGCGATGCGGTAGGTGTCGATGGTAATCAGGCCGACGCTTCGGCCTTCGCGAAGCTTGAAGTGTGCCGCAAGCTTGGCCACGGTGGTGGTTTTGCCGACGCCCGTCGGCCCGACCAGTGCGACGACCTTGCCGCGATCACTGGCTCCGACCTCGAGCGGGCCCGCCGCCGGCAGCATCCGCTCGATCGATTCCATGAGCACCGCGGGAATGAGATCTCGCAACTTGTCGCGTACGCGCTTGTCCGCTTGGGCATCATCCAGCTTGCCTGCCACACCAGCCATGATGCGGGCCCGGCAGTCATCGAGCCGCTGCCGAGCACGTTGGATGACATCGTGAGCGAGTTCCTCCGCCACCGCGTTCTGCAGCAAGCGGGTATAGTAATCCCGCAATTCGTCCGGAATCTCGGGCACGTCTGGGGCAAGGTCCGGCAGATGTCCAACCGGTGCGTTGACCACCGGTCGACTCAGCAATTCGCGCACCATCGCTCGGATCTCGTTGATCTCGTTCTGCAGATTGGCGGCCTGGGTTCCGAGGTCACCGAACGGACGCGGCGGAGCTGCCGGAACCGAGGGCACCGATCTCGGGGCACGCGTCGCCACGCTCGAGGACGTGGGTCGGGCGCTGTACAGGTCCCGAACCAGGCGTTCCGCCGAGGCGTCGCGAAGCCGATCGCCGGACGGTGGATCGTTCCGACCGACCTGGCTGACCCGTCCTGCCATCGCGCGCCGTTCAGCGGCCGGCAGCAGTCGCGGATCGCGGCTAGCCGTGATCTCCACAATGTTTCGGGCACCCACACCCAGCACGCCTCCGCGTCTGACTGTGCGTGTGTGCAAAATGACCGCGTCGGCGCCCAGGTCGGTTTTGACCCGCTCGAGCGCCTCGGCCATGGAACTACCCTGGTAGGTCTTCAGGTCCATCCGTCAGCACCACCAATCCCAAGGACTGCACCTCAATGCCTCGAACGATTTCGTTATACGCCAAAACGGGCACATGCGGGAGAGCCGGCTCGATCAGGCGTCGCATCCACATACGGATCTGCGGAGAAGCCAGAATCGTGACCGTCTGGCCTCCTGAACTCGTCGAAGCCCGCTCGACCCGGTTGCGGATCGCCGCCACCAGCCGGTTCTGCACCTCCGGCGGAAGCACCAGAAACGCGCCGCGATCGTTCCGCTCCAAGTGAGCGTTGACCAAATCCTCGATCTTCGGATCCAGCGTCACGACACGGACCACATTGCGCTCGTCTTTATACATCTGGCAGATCGTTCTCGCCAGAGCATTTCGGCAATACTCGGTCAAAATGTCCGGGTCGCGTGTACGGGGTATCCACTCCGCGAGGGTCTCCAGAATCGTCTCCAGGTCGCGGATGGGCACTCGCTCGCGAAGCAGATTTTGCAGGACCCGCTGCAGTTCGCCCACCTTGACGACCTCGGGCACCACGTCCTCGACCGCCTTGGGCGACTTCTCCTTCAGGGTGTCCAGCAGCCGATGGGTCTGCTCGCGCGTCAGCAACTCGTCGGCATAGCGCCGCACGACCTCGGTCAGATGGGTGGCCAACACGCTCGAGGCCGGCACTACGGTGTAGCTTCGCTGCTCGGCGTCGGCCTTGAGTTCCTCGCTGATCCACAGGGCCGGGAGGCCGAACGCAGGCTCAACCGTTTCGATTCCGGCCACGGGGGCGGTTACCATGCCGTTGTTTATCGCCAATAGGTACCCGGGCATGCACTCACCGCGGGCCACCTCCACGCCGCGCACCTTGACCACGTATTGATTGGGTTCGAGCCGCAGGTGGTCGCGCACACGAATCGGCGGAACCACGATACCCAGATCGGTCGCGATCTGCCGCCGGATGTTCGTGATGCGATCCAGCAGGTCGCCTCCCTGCTTGCGGTCCACAAGCCGAATCAGGCCGTACCCGACTTCCAGTTCCATGGGGTCGACCGCCAGCAAGGTCTCGACGCGTTCAGGCTTGCGGGCTTCCTGCTTGGCCTTGAGGGCAACCGCCGCGGCATCCGCCGTGCGAGCACTTGAAAGAAAGAACGCCACGCCGCCACAACCCGCCGCGAGCAACAACAGCGGCAGCTTCGGCAGCGGCGTCAAAGACAGAAATCCCAGGAACACCGCGGCGAGAATCAGGGCGATCGGCCGGGCGGTCAACTGGCCTAACATATCCTCGCCCAGGTTGCTCTTGCTGCTGCTGCGGGTGACCAGCATACCTGCTGACACCGAAGTGATGAACGCCGGTATCGCCGCCACAAGCCCGTCCCCGATGGTCAACTTGGAGAAGACCCGCAGGCATTCCATGATCGGCATGCCGTGCTCGACCATGCCTACATAGATGCCACCCAGTATGTTTACAATGGTGATGATCAACCCGGCAATGGCATCGCCGCGAACGAACTTCGAGGCACCGTCCATGGCCCCGTAGAAGTCGGCTTCGGCGGTGATCTCCTCGCGGCGACGGCGGGCCTCGGCCTCGTTGATCAGCCCGGCGTTGAGATCCGCGTCGATGGCCATCTGCTTGCCGGGCATGCCGTCCAAGGTGAAGCGGGCGGCTACTTCCGCGATGCGGGTGGCACCCTTGGTGATCACCACGAACTGGATGACGGTCAGAATGGTGAAGATGATGATACCGACGGCCAGGGAGCCGGCGGCCACGAAGTCGCCGAACACCTCGATGACGTGCCCGGCGGCGGCGGTGCCGTCCTGCGCATTGGTCAGAATCAGTCGCGTGGTCGCGGTGTTCAGAACCAACCGCACCAAGGTCAACGCCAGCAACAGTGAGGGGAACGATGAGAACTCCAGCGGATGCCGGATGTACATGACCGTCAGCAGCACCACAGCCGACAGGGTGATGTTGCCCGCTAGAAGAAGGTCGAGCAGCGAGGTCGGCAGCGGACGCAGCATCACGAAAATGAGCAGCGTCGCACCAAGCGGCAGGATCATGCCGCGGTTGCGCTCCAACCACTTGACGGACCGCGATTCCAGTAATGCCGGACTACTCATCCATTACCTCGACCATTCTCGTATTCGTACGAGGCCGCCGACCAGCGAGCCCCGAGCGGAAGCGAGCGGGTAACGAGCCGCGAGCGTAAGCGAGTGGCAAACGAGCCCCGAGCGCGAGCGAGCGGCAAACGAGCCCCGAGCGCGAGCGAGCGGCAAACGAGCCCCGAGCGCGAGCGAGCGGCAAACGAGCCCCGAGCGCGAGCGAGTGGGTAACGCCCGGAACACAAGGGTACGTCGCTGACGCTCCACAATCCCGTCGCTTGCGCTCCGGGCTCGTTGGCGTATCGCGTAGCCCGCACCCCGAGCGCGAGCGAGCGGCAAACGAGCCCCGAGCGCGAGCGAGCGGGTAACGAGCCGCGAGCGTAAGCGAGTGGGTAACGAGCCCCGAGCGCGAGCGAGTGGGTAACGCCCGGAACACGAGGGTACGTCGCTGACGCTCCACCATCCCGTCGCTCGCGCTCCGGGCTCGTTGGCGCATTCCGTCGCTCGCGCTCCGGGCTCGTTGGCGCATTCCGTCATTCGTCTGTCTTCCGCCTTCATCCTTCAGCCTTTAGCCTTTAGCCTTCATCCTTCAGTCTGCATCCTTCAGTCTTCAGTCTTCAACCTTCATCCTCCAGCCCTTGGCCTTTAGCCTTCCTCCTCCCCTCTCTCACCCGGCCGGCTTGCGCCGATACCCGCGTCCCGCCAGCTCGTACACATAAGCCAGCACCTCCGCGACAGCCCGGTACAGCTGGGCGGGGATCTCCTGCCCGACCTCGACCGTACGGTAGATCGCCCGAGCCAAAGGCGGTCGCTCGACGATCGGCACGCCGTGCTCGATCGCCAACTCCCTGATGCGGGCCGCCAGGAAATCCGCCCCCTTGGCGGTCACCTTCGGGGCGGTCATCGTCCGCGAGTCGTACTGGATGGCCACGGCGAACTCCGTGGGGTTCGTCACGACCACGTCCGCCTTGGGCACCGCGGCCCGAATCCGTCGCAGAGCAAGCTGCATCTGCATCTCCCGACGTCTTCGTTTCAGATGCGGATCTCCGTCCATCCGCTTGAGTTCCTCTCGCACCTCCTGCCGGGTCATACGCAGATCGCGTTCCATCTTCCAACGTTGATAGACGTAGTCGATGATCGCCAGAATCAGCAAGGCCAATGTCAACCGAATCGAGAGCGTGAACAGCAGATCAATCATCAGCTCGACCATGGCCAGGTGCGACAGAAACGCACAGTGTGCGAGAGCGTCCAATCGGCCCCGCAATGTCCACCAAGCGACGACGGCCAAGACTGTCATCTTGGCCACCCCCATCACCAGCAGCATCACCGACCGCGCACTGAACATGCGCTTCATGCCCGCCAGCGGGCTCACCTTCTCCAGCGACGGAGTGACCGGCTTGGCGGTGAAAAGCACCCCCACCTGCGCGAAGGACGCCGCTAAAGCGAGCACCATCACGATCAGCATGACCGGCAAGACCAGGCTTCCCATCACTTGAAATGCCACGACCAACGTAGGCACCATGGCCGCCGGATCTGTGGCCGTGCCGCCCTCGCCCAGACAGTTGCGGATCAGAATCACCAAACGCCCCACGAGCGTCTCATGCCACATGTACAGCGTGATCATGCCGCCCGTGAGCACGATCGCCGCGGTCAGATCGGAGCTCTTGGCCACTTGGCCTCGGTTGCGGGCCTCCTCCCGCCGACGCGGGGTTGCGGGCTCGGTCCTGTCTTGTGTGGTATCCGCCATACCGCCTTAGCCTTCAGGGGTTAGTACAACCCCTCCATACCCATACCTTCTCGCACCGCGTCCACCGCTAACGAAAGTCCCTGCAGCAACAGCGGTTCGAGCCACATGATCGTCAAAGCCATCACCAGCAGAGCCAGGGCGATCTTGATCGGGAAGCCGATAGTCAGGATGTTCAACTGCGGCATCGTCCGCGAGAGAAAACCCAGGGTCATCAAGCCCAGAAGCAGAGCGATGATCATCGGCCCGCCCACTCGAATCGCCAGGGTGAACGACACCATCATCAGATCGGTCAGCAAGGCTACCACACCCTCGGACACCACGAAGCCCAGCGGCGGGACAGCCTCGAAACTGTCCAACAGCGTTCTGACCAAAGCCCGGTGCCCGCCGACCGCGAGAAAAATCACCATCGACACAAAGTAGTACAGCTCGGCTACGACAGGCAGATTCGATTCCAGCATGGGGTTGAACACTTCGCCGAGGGCCATACCCGCCTGCTGGCTGGTCAGTTGAATCCCCAACTGCACGCCCATCAGCACGAGCGATACGCCCATCCCCAGCAGCAGGCCGACGGCCAGCTCGCCAAGCAGCCCTGCCGCGGCCGACATCAGTGTCACCGGCACGGTTAACCGCGAGATGGTCACCGGAAATACCGCCAAGGCGATCGACGCCGCCAGCAGAACCTTCAGCCGTGTAGGCAGAATCGCCCCGCTGAAGAACGGGGCCGCCAGCATCAAGCCAGCCACCCGGCTCAGCACCAGCACATAGGCCGGCAAGACAACATAGATCTCGGTCAATCCCCATGGCATCCATGCACACCCAAGCGAAAGCTCTAAACCGCGCTGTCACGCAACTCCCACACCCCTACCGGCCGTCCTCCGTGGCGCCCGCCCTGCGTAGCGGCCGCCCCCCGTACCGGCCGCCCCTCGTAGCGGCCGCCCCCCGACTTCGGCGAGCTCAGCCGAGCCGTGGCGGCCGGCGGCTGTGATCCTTTCGCCGCCTGCCAGCCAATGCCAACGAACGTCATCCGCACTTGTCCCCTAAAATGGACTCTCGCCCAGCAGCAACCGGGCGTATTCCAACAGTCGACCCGCAAGCCACGGAACCAGAACCAGCGTCAGCCCCACCATCGCCAGAATCTTGGGTACGAAGCTGAGCGTCTGCTCCTGCAACTGGGTCATGGACTGGAACAGCGAAACTGTCAGGCCCACGATCAGCCCGACGCCCATCACGGGCGCCGAGATCAACAACACCATCAGCAGCGCCTCGCGTCCCAGATCCAATGCCTGATTTACATCCATCGAACGCCTTGCCCCTTTGTCGCACCGCGATCACGCGAAACCCGCCAGCAACGACGACACGACGAGATGCCACCCGTCCGCCAGAACAAACAGCAGTAACTTGAACGGCAGCGAGATCAGCACCGGCGGCAACATCAGCATGCCCATGGAGATCAGCACCGTCGCGATCACCATGTCAATGACCAGAAACGGCAGGTAAATCCGGAAACCCAGCACGAACGCCGTCTTGAGCTCGCTGAGAATGAATGCCGGCACCAGGACGACCAAATCCACGTCCGCCCGCGTCACTTCCTGGTCCAGCGGCACCTGCTCCCATTGCTGGTACTCGAGGAACAGAAAGATGTCCTCTTCGTTTCCCACACGCTCGATCTGGGCGAACATGAAGTCCCGCAGATGCCCCTTGGTGACTTCGACCGCCCGGGCCTGGGTCATCTCCGGCTCGTTGTTCATCCATGGTACAAGAGCCTCGCGGTGAATCTTCTCATAGGTCGGGGCCATCACCAGAAAGGTCAGGAACAGAGATAGCCCGACGAGGATCTGTGCCGGCGGCAACTGCTGGGTCCCGATCGCCTGCCGCACCAGCCCGAGTACGATCAAGATGCGCGTGAAACTCGTGGTCATCACCAGAATCGACGGTGCGAGCATAAGCACCGTCATGATGATGAAGATTTGGAGTGTGGTACTGAGGCCCTCGCGGGTCTCGGCCGTCGGCACCACCCGGGTCAGATCGGGGATCTGCAACGCGGAGTTGTCGATCGGGTCTTCCACCGCCTCGGCGGGCACCGACGGCGGCGCAGGCTGTGCAAGAGCTACCGAGGCCAGCGCTGTTACCAGCGCCGCCGACGTCAGCCACCTGAAGCATCCTGCCTTACACATGCCGCGCGACTCCGCCACGCCGCCTGGAACCATTTGTCACCCGAGGGCACGAACTCAGTCCAACAGCCCTCGACGGCACTTCTCTACAACAACCGCCCCCTGTGGGAACCTGCGTCTGTGGCGGCCGGCGCCCGCAACCCTCTTGCCGCCCAACGGCCGCCAGGGGCGGCGGCCGCTACAGGATCATCCTACGGCCGCCAGGGGCGGCGGCCGCTACAAGATCATCCTGCGGCCGCCAGGGGCGGCGGCCGCTACCAAGCCGCCCCGGCACTGGGGAAACCTCCTCACTTCTCGTTTCGTGCTTCCATCAGCTCCTGACGCCCCGCCAACCGTCGCACCTTCTCGAGCAAGCCCCGAACCGCCCCCCACGAAGCGTCGTTGCTCGGGCTGTCATGCTCCATATACTGGTGCGTCTCCCGGCCGAAGGCATCGGCGAAGGCTTGCGAGATCGAGTCCGACCGCCGGCTTGCCGCCTCGCCAAGCAACAGGGCGGCCTGCTCCGGATCATCCAGCACATCCAAAGCCGTGATCCGCTCCGCACTCACCCCGAGTAGGATCAGCCGACGCCCCACCTTGACCAACAGCAGGCTTTGCTTGCCCGACAAAGGCAGGCGGGCCACGATCTCCATCACCCCCGCGCCCGTCAGCATCCGCGAGCCAGGCATGAACCGCTTGATCACCCAGGCGACGCCCAGAATGAGAGCCACGACGACGGCCAGCGGCAACACCTCCCACCCTGGCCAGAAACTCGTTCCCGCCTCTTGCCGTGAAATCGGGGAGCCTTCCGCCTTCCGTCCCGCGGACCAACCTGCTCCACCGCGCCGCTGAACCACCTGCCGTTCTTCAGGACGAGTATCCCTGCTCCCTTCGGAATCGGAACCGGACGACCCCAGCAGCCAACCCGAAGCCGGCCGCGTCGTCGACGTACTGGTCTGGATAGAGGGAGTGGATGGAGTCGGTGTTGACGAATCCGCGACCGGCTGATCTGGGCCGAATCGTTCGAGGATTTCGCCCGCCGGTGGCAGAAGGCTGCCGGAAACCCGCGAGGCCGGAACGGTATCCGTTTCCGTCGCCCCATAGGCTACCGGCATCTCAAGCAGCACAGCCGCAACGATCCCCGCCGCGACTGGCAACCCTGCTCGACCGACCATCCTGGTCCAAACGTGCATCCTGCACCTGTCTTCGTTGTGAGGCACTCTGCCTGGATGCGGAGCACAGGTCTCCAACCTGCACGGCGCCGGCCGAGAACCGCGGCCACGCCCCGCCTCCTGTCAGGCATCGTTGTTCAGTTCGCGTTTTCCTCGTCCGTCTCCTGCCGTACGATGTCGTTGATTCGCACGCAAAAGTTGTCGTTGAGCACTAACACTTCGCCGCGGGCAACAAGCCGATCGTTCACGAAAACGTCCACCGGGTCGCCCGCGAGTTTGTCCAGTTCCACGACCGATCCTTCGCCCAGCCGCAGCACCTCGTCGACCAACATGCGGCTGCGTCCCAGCTCGATCTTGACGTCGAGCTGCACATCGCGGAGGAGGTCGATCGCCTGCATGCCGGGATTCGTGGGCTCGCCGCCATCCAACGGGGGAAGCTCGAATCGCTGAGCACCGGCCGGCATCGGAGCCGGGCTGGGGGCCTCTTGTGGCGCCGCCGCCTGTTCGCTCGCGATGGCGGCGGCCATGGCCGCCGCGACCTCGTCAAACGGCCGGCCAGCGGAATCCACACGCGTATCCGGCTCAGCAGCCGGCGACGGATCCTCGGCCTGAGGCTCCTCGCCCGCCAACGCCAGCGCTTCGTCGATATCTTCCTGACTCAAGCCCGTGGTATCTACCTCCGACGGCGCAGCGGCCGCAGGCGGATCATCGCCTGCCGCTCCCGCCGCAGCCATCGCCGCATCAATATCCGCCTGGCTCAGCAGGCCATCTGTTTCGTCGCCGGCCATTGCAGCGGGTACTCCTCCATGACGCCGCCTTTCTCCCTCCAGGCAATCTCGCGGCCAGACGGGTCCCCCGCCCCACCGCACACGCTTCCCTCACCCTTCCGCATAGGTCATGATCGCCGGGATCAGCACCTCCTGAATCAGCTCCCGGTCATCCGCAATCTCACCCAACTCATTGCGGAAGTGCTCTCGCAGCGTGGCCAAATCCGGTTCGAGGAACCTGGCGGGGTCGCTCGCCCTCACGATCCGCGTGAACCGATCGCGGATTGTCCCACGCCGCTGTTCCAGGAGTTCCTGGAACTTCTCCTTCTTGTCGGCCCCCACCACCGCGAAAATCGTCAGGTCGTAGATCATGACCCGTTGCGATTTCTCGTTCTGGGCCCTGAACTGCACGACCTCGACCTCGACCGGCTGGACCGCTTTCTGCCCCGCCGCCGCGTCCAGTCCGCCCGGCCCCATCGCCTGCGCATCTTGTGGAGTCGGAGCCACATAGCTCTTGACCAACACGAAGATGACCAGCGCCTCGAGCACCATGATTCCCAGGACGGCCCCGATGACTACCAGCCGGCCACGACCCTTGGAAGGCTTCGGTGGCGGCGCCTCGTCAAGTTGTTCAACAGCGTCATTCTCAGCCATAGTATGCGTTACGCTCCATCGGCGATGGTTACCCTATCCGTCGCACGGACCGTGGGCTCGGTCTCGACGACGATCTCCAAACCACGGTGGCCCTCGGCCCCGTGCCCTTCCTCAATCGCTTCGGTCTCTGTCCCCACCTCTATCGCGAGCCGTTCGTGAGCCACACCACCCTCGACCAGCAAAGCCATTACCGAGCGCACCCGCTCGTACGCCAAATCCCATCCGTCGCGGAACATCGCGTCCGCCGGCAGCGAGCCGCCCTCGACGGCACAGACCACGCGAACACGCGAGGTTCCGTCCGAAAGGTACTCAGCCAGGCCAGCCGCAAACTGGCGACCCGCCGGCTTCAACACCGCGCTGAAGGGCTCGAAGCAAGAGTCCTCCAAGAGCATCAGCCGCAAGCCTTCTCGCTCGGCGACCATCCGGCACAAGGCCACTTCCCGACCCGTCACCCCCGCCAGTCGCACCTGAGATACCACACCCAGGCCCGCCCGTTCGAGCCGCTCGACCAACGTCAACCGCTCCCGCGAGGCACCCTCCACCGCTTCCGTCGCAGGGGCGCCAAAGCCGAACGCGGTACGTACCCCGCCAGCCACCGCATGGAAACGACGGTCGGTATGCCATTCACTCATCGCCGCGATCATGATGAACACCGCCAGCAGCAGAGCCATCAGATCGCCGAACGGCAGCGTCCAGGCCGCCTGGTCTTCGTCCGACGCCAGTCGTTTGCGCCAGAAAAGCTCCATGCTCAGGCTGCCTCCTCCAAGTCCGACGGACGCCGCACACCCGCGCCGGGTGCCTCTCCACGCACACCAGCGGGCTCCGATGCGTGTGCCCGGTCACGCGTCACCAGTCGCGAACGCAGGGCCTCTCTCACCGACGCCGCGTCCGCCAGCGAGCCTTCACCCAACGCATCCGGCGGCAGGTACGCTCGAAGCTTCTGCTCCACAATCCGCGGGTTGTCGCCCGCGTGGATGGCCAGCACACCCTTGAGCGTAATCGTCCTGCACAGTAGTTCCTCACTGCTGCGATGCGTCAGCCTGCGGGCCAGCGGGAAGCAGAACACATGGGCCAACACCAGCCCGTACAGCGTAGTCAGCATCGCCACCGCCATCCCTGGGCCGATGTTCCCCGGATCGTTCATCCGCCCCAGCATGATGACCAGCCCAATCAGTGTGCCGATCATGCCAAAAACCGGCGCGGTACGCCCCATGGACTCCAACATGCCGGCGCCCGCCGCGTGACGCAGGTCAACACTCTCCATCTCCGCCCGGGCCACCGCTTCGATCGTCGCGGCCTCACTGCCGTCGATCGCCATACGCATCGTGCGCCGCAGGAAGTCATCGTTCAGCCCCACCGCCAAACGCTCGAGGGCCAACAAGCCGTCCCGCCGGGCGATGTCCGCCATCGCGACCAGCAGGACCACGAGTTCGGCGGGCGGACGCGTTCGAACGTAGAACGCGTTCCGAATCAGCCGCACCAGCGGCCGGAACCGGGCTCCCGGTACGGCCATCACGGTCGTCAGCAGCGTCCCGCCAAGCACCAGCGCAACCAACGGCGTCTGCCAGAAAGCATGGGCCTCCCAGCCTGCTCCCGCCACGATCACCACCGCCAGCAGAAACAGCGTCGCTGCCAACCCGAACACCGTCGCCCGGTCAATCAATCCAACGCTCCCTTCAACCACAAAACCAGCCGCGGAGGCGATTACCGGACGCCGGGCATCCTGCCCGTCTATCCTCTCATCGACCCGCCGCGTCCGGTCATTTACCACCTCTTCCGCCCGAACCGCCGAGACACCACCCCACTTCGTTTCACCGCGGCGATGTCACCTCACCGAGGCAACATGCGGACCATCCGACCGTACTCGATCGCCTTGGCGACCACCTCGTCCATGGGTTCGCGGACGATGAACGTCTCACCGTTGACGAGCACGATGGTCGTGTCCGGCCGCTCCTCGATGGTCCGGATCATCTCAGCATTTACCACGAACCGCGTGTTGTTCAGTCGCGTCAGCGAGATCAAAGTCGTTCACCTGCCCCAGTCATGGGCACCAACCGCGTGGTCCCCTGCCGTACCGCATTGCCGGCCTTGCCGCAGCAGCGGCCTGAATGCCAAGGAGGATGCGGCGATCTCCGGTCCGACCACCGGACGCCCACCCGCGTCTTGCCACCGCAGTGGATCAGCGCGTCTGAACCACGCTACAGACCTGCCGGCACCCGTACTTATCGGGCTATCAGGAGCAATTCATTGAGAAGTTCGTTGGAGGTCGAGATAACCCTGCCGGCGGCGGAGAAACCGGTCGTGGCGGTGATAAGTCCGATAAATTCGCGCGTCAAATCGACGTTGCTGAGCTCCAGGGCCCCTCCCTGTATCGTGCCGGCCCCCAGTGTCTGGCCCGTGGTGATCATCGGCTGGCCCGAATTGGGGCCAATACGGTAAACATTATTCACGTCGGCGATGAGTCCCTCCGGATTGCTGAAGGTAGCCAGCGCGATCTGCCCCAGGGAGCGGGTCAGTCCGTTGCTGAACGTACCCACAATGGTACCGTCCGCAGCCACGGCAAACTTCGTCAGCGTGCCGGCCGCGTAGCCATCCTGCGTCCGCATGACCAGGCTGGACGGCTCGGCGGCATACGGGGCGGCAAGTCCATTGACGCCGGAGAAATCCAAGGTCACCTGCATCGGGGTCAAGGCCCCTGTCTCTTTCCGATCGATTCTCAGGGTGTCATTGGTCACGTTGGTCATCATGCCGTTGTTGTCGAAGGTCACCGTGCCGGTCGGACCAAGGACTGGTGTCGAATCGGTGTCGTCGTGGCTCTCGGCGTAAAACCGCCAAGTGGTCCCCAGGTTGGTCTTCTCGTCCAAGGTCAAGCAAAGGTCCACCGAAACGGCGTTCCCCAGTGAGTCGTAGGCGATGAAGGTAGTGAAGACGCTCTCCCCGTTGGCGGCCTGCTGTTCGCTGAAGTTGAACGGTGCGTTGAAGTTCGGATTGGTGACCTGAATGTCTGCCAGGCGGATGGTCAGGGCGTTTTCCAGGCCGGCGTTTCCTTCGACGATAATCTTGCCTGCCTCGTCGCCCTCCTCGCCGATGCGCACTCCCGGATTGCCCGGCACGGCCTCGTCGTCGTTGATGCCCAAGGTGTCGTTGAGAAATGCGGCGAAGTCGCCGAGCGTGCTGTCGGCGGCGACGGTGAAGCTGGCCTCGGGCAACTGCCGTCCACCGGAATCACCCTTGCGAGCCCCCTTGACGGTGATCACATCTCCCTCGATGAAGAGGGGAATGACCGATTCCGCGTCGTGGACATTGACCATCAAGGTGTCGGCAGTGGCGGATGGTCCGGTGCTGCTGCCGTTGAGCATCGCCTGCGAGTGAAGGATCGTACCTTGCGTGGCGATGCTTCCGGCGGCGTTGAGGTTGCCGTCAAACTGGGCGTTGCTCGTCGCACGGGCGGTACTCTCAGTACCCAGCGGGATCTCGAGGTTCTGCAGTTGCCCCCGCACGATGTTGTAGTCGTCATCGACGCCGTACCCGCGGACGAAGGCTCCGCTTGAGGTGGTTAGCACGTTATCCGAGGACAGCTTGAAGGACCCATCACGGGTGTAGCCCGTATCGCCGTCGCCGGTCTTGACGATGAAGAAGCCCGCGCCTTCGATGGCCATGTCCGTCGGATAGCCGGTGCTCTCGATGGACCCGGAGACGCAGTTCTTCTGGACGCCGGCCAGCAACGAGCCCATCCCGACCTGAGAGGGATTGACCCCGCCGCTTGTGGCCCCGGGACCGCTGCCCGACGAGAGCATGATCGAGAATTGGTTCTCGAAGTTGGCCCGGCTCCCCTTGAACGCGGTGGTATTCACGTTGGCCACGTTGTTACCGATCACATCGATCATGTACTGATTGGAGTTCAGGCCTGTCAGGCCGGTGAACATGGCGGTAGTCAGTCCCATAGCAACCTCCCAGAGTATGGCAAGGGCTGTCAACCCTGTGCGCTCACCGGCTGAACCGGTGGTACAAACACTTCTCGAACTTCTCTTGGCTTTGCCGCGAGCAACGCGACCTCGTCTTCTTGTGACGGCACTCGGTGGCACTCTCCGACAGCGTGCGTCCCGTCGCCGCCAAGCAGCGACGGAGACTCATGACGTGGCGGTTGTGTCGCTCACATCCGCCACACGTTCCACGGACGCCAGGGGCAACAGATCACCGCTATCCAGTTCAAGGATGACGTCGCCCGCGGACGTGAAGCGCAGGCCGGTGATGATGCCTTCGACACCGATCGCGGTACCGTCTTCCGTGGATATCTCGCCGACGGCGTACTTGCCGATGAGAGCCGCCGCCGATCCGAACCGCTGCTGACCGGTGAGTTGCTCAAGTCGCTCCGTGAGCCGGGTGTTCATCTCCAGCTCCCGGATGTTGGCCATCTGGGAAATCATCTGCTCGTTGCCCATCGGCTCGAAAGGATCCTGGTACTGGAGCTGCTTGACCAGGATCTCCATGAAGTCCGTTCCGCTCAAGCCCGACAGGTCGGAAGCCGTGGCGGTCGCATCGGTACTGGCCGTGGTACTGGAGATCGCGCTAATAGACATTGACAAATTCCTCTGGACGGGTAGCCAACGACGAGCCTACCGCGTCCCATGTGATTCCGGCCCCGCCCTCCGGGCCGAGCCGGAACCCGGTCATCGATCACATCACACGATGAGGTCGACGCCTGACTCCGTCAGGCGCTCGCCGCCATCAGCCCTTAAATCCTGCTCTGCCGCCTGCTCACCGGGCAGGCTGTCATGTTCGTACGAATTGCCGCGTTCCGGCTGGCCCTGGGCAGGCGTGCCGTGGTCGGCACCGTGCTGCCCGGGAAGGTCTCCGAAGCCCGAATGGCTGTCGGTGGGCAGGTGCTGACCTTGCGAACCATCCTGGCGGGCATCTCCCGGCGAAGCGGTCTGCCGCAACTCGACCTCCACCCGATCCAGTTGGACACCCTGCTGTTCGAGAGTTTGCCGCAGGTCATCCAGCCGGGCACGTAGCGCGTCGTATCCCTCCTGTGTCTCCGTGTGAAACCGCAGGGTCAGCGTCTGATCCTGCATGCGCACGTCGACTCGAACCTGCCCCAACTCGGGCGGATCGAGTCGAAGAACCATGCTGGAGTTCCGGGTGCCGATCGCCGAACGCACAACCCGGGCGAGTTCGGTCGCGGCTTGCGGTTCGTTGAGTTTGACTGTCTCTTCCGCGGGGAGGAGCGTCCCGCTAGCCGGGTTCTGAATTCCGCCGCCTGGTCCTCGCAACCGTCCGACCTGCTGCAGCATCTGCTGGAAGTCAGTCGCGGTGCCGCTGGCCTTCTGTCCTCCCTCGCCGGCGCGCACCGACGCTGCCGAGGAGGAGGCGTCCGCCGATGCCTTGCCCTGAGCGTCACCCCCCGCGGAAGTGTCGGTTCCGGGCAGCGTAGCGACCCGCGTGCCTCCAGCGACGGCAGCACTACCCTGGCCCGACGCAGTCTGACCAAGCGAGTCGGCCATCCCCGGTTGTGGCGGCAACCCGGCCACATCGCCGACCGGCGGCGTCATGGCACTACCGGGGAAACCCGCGCCGACCGTGAAGGTGAGGAACTGCCCCGGCCCGCCGACCAGAGGCATCGCCGTCAAGCCGGTGCACCACTCGAGGGGCCCCTGCCCAGCCGGCGTTGACTCCGGCGATTCGCCATCGGCGGGAACCTCGGACGCATCCGGACGAGCGGACGGATCGACAGCGTCCGCCTCGACCGTATCCACTGCGCCGCGAGATGACCCGAGCGGGTCAGGCAGCTCGGCCTGATCCGCGCCATCTTCCATCTGGGCTTTCAGCCGGTCAGGTCGCGCTTCGACATCAGCGACTTCGCGAAAACGATCTACCCTTGTCTCAGCGCTACTCCGAGCCTTATCTGCCGTGTCTTTGAGAGCTTCGACGCGGGATCGAGATGATGAGGTCTCCGTCTTGCCCTGCAACTGCTGCAGCCGTCGGGCAGCCGGGCCCACCTGGTCACCCCAGCGTTCCTGCACGGAGGCCAGCCACGAGGGGGACTGGATGGTCCGGGCCAAAAGGGTCGCGAACTGGTCAGCGCCGCCCGAGCCGGTGGGCAGAGCAGGCGTGGAGTCAAGCACGGTGAACCGGCTCTGCGAGGTCTGCCTCGCGGAACCGGCGTTCGCCGCTTCCACCTGGGTCATGTCGAATTCCAATCCAGGAGGCGTTCGGACCATCCACGCCGTTCGCCTATTGTTTGTTCACTTCCGCAATCTGGTTCAGGATCCTCCCGATCCAGAGACGTTCATCCTCTGTTTTGCACGCGTTAATGATTCGCTTGCGGCGGTTGGGGTCCATCTGCATGATGATCCTGACCACATCCGCCTCTTTTTCCTTCAGCCGCAGCAGGTCCTTGGCCTGCTTGGGATCCATCGTCGAATACATTTCCAGGACTTGGGTAAAGCCCTCCTGCTCGCTTTGCTTGACGAACTCCTGTTTCTGCTGCTGAAACTCCTGGTTTCTCTGCTCGATTTCCTCGAGGCGGCGAAGAATCCGCAGATGGACGGAGTCTTCGAGGTCGGCCCGGTCGGCGGACTCGCGTCGATGTCGCTCGCCGACAAGCTGGTAAAAATCTCGCCGAGCCTGCATGGTCGCGATTTCCTCACGCGAACTCTGAGGCGGCGGGGGCGGCTCTGCCGGCTGGGTGGCGACCGCCTCCGGACGAGGATACTCGCCCCGAAGGACCTCGCCGATCTGGTTGAGGCGTTCCTCATTCAGCCGCCCGCTGGCGAACAGATACCCCACCAGCCCGCCAACCGCGAAGAGGTTGATCAGGGCAATCAGCGCCAGTCCGTGATAGAGCCGCTTCATCATGGCGTCGCCTGCGCGTCAAAGACGTACCGTATGGTGGCCAGATCGTCGGTGACCCGCGTCTCCAGCCGCTCTTGCTCCTGCAGATGCCGCAGTTCCTGCCGCTCTCTGAGCTTCTCCATAATGCGGCATTGCTTGGCTGCCTCCGCCAGTGCCGCCCGTTCCTGAACTAAACGAGCCTCCAGAAACCTTAGCCTGGCCTGCCCGTCAAGCACGGCCTTGTGCAGTCGACCCAGCCAGTGCCGATGCCGGACCACTTGCTGCATGTCGATCTGGCCCGGCTGCTGACCGGATCGGATCGCGTGCAGTTCATCCTGGATCTGGCGATCGAGGGCGGCCATCTGTTCGCGAGTCTTCTGAATCTCACGCACCCTCGCGGCCACGATCCGTTTGTGCTCATCCTCTCGCTGGCGACGAATCCGCAACAGCGTCTCGAAGCGGAATATGAATCGCCTGGCCATCACTCACCCTCGTGCGAAACACACGCTCGTCGCAGAAACCGTCCGAACCGCGTTCATCGTTTCCCCAACTCCCGTCAACCTCAGCCACCTCACTGCGTGGCAGTGCTCTGCCTCGACAACCAGTCCGCGGTGCGAGCGACGGGACGTAACGCGTCAGCGACGTACTTCTCGCATCCCCGGCGTGTCCCACTCGCTCGCGCTCGGGGCTCGTACCTCCTCGCTTACGCTCGGGGCTCGCACTTCCTCGCTCGCGCTCGGAACTCGTACTTCCTCGCTTACGCTCGGGGCTCGTACCTCCTCGCTTGCGCTCGGGGCTCGGTTGTCCCAGCGGTGCCCGGCCGCCACGGGGGGCGGCCGCTACCGATTGGCTGTCCGGGCGCTACTTTTTATCTACTCCCTTCTGCAGTCGCTGCTGGGTTTCCTCGATCTTCCCAGCCAGGGCGAGCAACTGCTCGCGAGCCTCGGCCATGGTGGTCCGCTCCCGCATCCCTTGCTGCAGGAAAGCCAGGACCGCCGGCCGAGTCTCGATCACCGTATCGAACTGCGGATTGGAGCCCGGGGCATACGCGCCGATATTCACGAGATCGGAGATCTCATTCCATATGGCCAGCGTGCGTTTCACCGTCCGGGCCGCCTGCTCTTGCCGCTCGTCGACCACGTCCACCATGACACGGCTGATGCTGTCGATCACACTGACAGCCGGGTAGTGCCCCTGGCTGGCCAGCGACCGTGACAACCACACATGCCCATCGAGAATCCCGCGAATGGTGTCGCCGATCGGATCGTTGATGTCATCGCCTTCGACCAGCACGCTGTAGAATCCGGTGATGCTGCCTCGCTTGGTGCGGCCGGCTCGCTCCAGCAACTGCGGGAACAGGGCGAAAACGCTGGGCGTGTAGCCGCGGGTAGCCGGCGGCTCACCCGCCGCGAGACCGATCTGCCGTTGGGCGATCGCCAACCGAGTCACGGAATCCATAAGCAAGAGCACGTCTCGGCCACGATCACGGAAGTACTCGGCAATGGCCGTGGCCACAAAACCCGCACGCACACGCAGCACGGGCGACTCATCCGAAGTGCTGACCACCATGACGGTCTTGCGTCGCCCCTCGGGCCCGAGATCCTTGTCGATGAAGTCGTTGACTTCGCGTCCGCGCTCACCCACCAGGGCAACCACGCAAACGTCCGCGTCGGTGTGCCGAGCGATCATCCCGACCAGAACGCTCTTGCCGACACCGGTACCCGCGAAAAGCCCCAGCCGCTGGCCCCTGCCTGCGGTGAGTAAAGCGTCCATCGCCCGAATTCCCGTGCCCACCGGCTCGTCGATCCGCGGCCGGCTCAAAGCCGGCGGTGCGCTGGTGTAAAGCGGGTACTGGGCATCCGCATGCACCGGCGGTCCGTTGTCGATCACCCGCCCGAGCCCGTCGACCACCCGCCCCACCAATGCCTCGGCACACGGCACCACCGCCTCGCCGGGCAGCGTCCGCACCACATCGCCGCGAGCAACACCTTGAGTGTCCCTCAGCGGCATGACGATCGCCTCGTCGTCGCGGAAACCGACAACCTGGGCCTCAGTGCATCCACGGTGAGAGCGTACCTCGCACATCGTGCCGATCGACGCGGGCAGACCCGCGACGCGCACGGTCAGCCCCGTGACATCGACCACCCGCCCAATCAAGGCAGGAGTCGTCACACGGCCAACCAGGTCAATCTCACCCGCAAAAGCACTCATCACTCAGCACTCATCACTTCTTCAACGCTTCCGCCAAACGGTCAAGCTGCGTCTCCAGGTCGGCATCAACCAGACCGCTGCCCCATTGCACCCGGCAACCGCCCGGCACGACCGCGGCGTCCTCGACGACCTGCACATGCCGGCACACCTCGCGAACCTCCACCAGTGTCGGAGCAAACTGGCGAACCGCTTCGCCGTCCACCGGATTCACCCGAATGGTGACTTCCGAACGCCGGCCCATGAGGCGAACCGCTTCGTCGAGATTGGCGAGCACGACTTCGCGATCACGTTCGCCAACGTGACGGGCTACCCGCCGGGCGATGGACAACGCCAGCTCGACCAGATCCTGCCTGGCCGAGGCAACCCAGGCGGCCCGGTCGGCCTCAACCTGTTCGATCACCTGGCCGCAAGCGGCGACCAGCGACGCCTGGCTCTCCATGAACTCGCGGCGGGCCTTCTCGAACGCCTCCCGGCGCCCTTCCTCGCGACCCGCTTCGCGACCTTCCTTCAATCCCTGCTCGTAACCTTCCGCCCGGCCCTGAACCCGCAGAGTCTCCACCTCCTGCTGAGCCCGAGCCCGCAGCGCCGCCGCTTCTCGACGGGCCTCCGCTACCAGTTGCCGGGCCTCGACCAACACATCCGTCAACTGGAACGACCGGCAGCCAATGGCTTCCGCCCGCTGGGTACCCATCTTGATGATCGTCGAGTGCCGACTCAATCACCGACCTCCGCTGTCCTACACCACCACGTCCGTGTCTCCACCACGGCCTTGCAGGATGATCTCGCCCGCGTCCTCCAACCGGCGGACCACGTCCACGATCCGCTGCTGCGCCGACTCCACGTCGCTGAGTCGCACCGGACCCATGTACTCCATCTCCTCCTTGATCAGCACGGCCGCACGCTCCGACATGTTCGAGAAGATCTTCTCCTTCATGTCGTCGCTGGCGGTCTTCAAAGCCAAAGCCAGCTCGTCGTGGTCGATCTCCTTGAGCACGGCCTGGATGCCCTTATCGTTGACCAGCAGGATGTCCTCGAACACGAACATCAGTCGCCGGATCTGCTCCACGAGATCGGGATCCTCGGCCTCCAGGGTCTCCAGGATGCCCTTCTCCGTCGCTCGGTCGGAAAGGTTGAGCATCTCGGCCACCGCTTCAACCCCTCCCACCTTCTGGAACTGCTGCGAAACGATGCCCGATAGCCGTTGTTCGAGTCCCTTCTCGACCTCTTGGATAACCTCCGGGTTGGTCTGCTCCATGTTCGCCACGCGCGTGACGACCTCGATCTGCTTGGCCGGCGGCAACCCGCCCAGGATCTCGCTGCCTTTGCTCGGCGGCAAATGGGCCAGAATCAGGGCGATCGTCTGTGGGTGCTCATCCTGCATGAATGTCAGCAGATTCTCGCTCTCGGCCTTCTGCAGAAAACTGAAAGGCTGCTGATGCACCTGGTGAGCGATCTGCTCCATCACCCGGGCGGCCTCGTCTCGCGGCAACGCCTTCTCCAGAACCATCCGGGCGTACCCGAGACCACCCTCATTGGCATACTGCTTCGCCAGAGCAACGTTGTAGAATTCCTCGACGACCGCCTGGCTCTTCTCCGTCGTCACCGCGCCGAGCGAGGCAATCTCTCGCGTCAGATCCTCGACCGTCTCCCGCTCCATGTGGCGCATGATCAGACCGGCGGTCTCCGGTCCCACCGCCAGCATGAACACCGCCACCTTCGCCAAGCCGGAGTATTCCTTCGGCTCGGGTTCCCCACCGGCGGCTGCTGATTTCAGCTTCTTGGCCATGACCTTTGCCTACTTCTGATCGGTGTCCATCCAGCGACGCAGGATGCCCACCGTCGTTTCCGGATCGTCGTTGATCATCTCGACCACCTGCCCGACAACCTCCTGGCTGTGCAGCGTGTGCTCGTCCACCTCTCGACCCACTAAGAGCGCACCCGTAACCTCCGCATCGCCTACGGGCTCGTCGCCCACGGTCATCTCCATCACTTCATCCGCCTTGCGACGGCCTTTGATATGGATCACTTGGCGGGCCGGCGGCTCCTCACCGGGCAGGACCGGCCCTTCGCTGACTCGCCGAACCATCATCAGCATCATGACCAGGCTGACGAATGCCAGGGCACCCAGGCCGGCCTTGCCACCGTACACCCGTACCAGCGCCAGCATGCCGTCCGTCGTTCCCGCCTGCATCGTCTCGCCGAGCTGGATGGTCGCGTCATCATGAATCCAGGCCACCTTGACCTGGTCCTCTTCGCCGCGACCCAGTCCCAACACGCCCAACACCTGGTTGCGAATCTTGACGTCCAGCTCCGTGCGGGCCAAAGCGTCCAGCTCCTCGTCCGTGGGCACCTTGCCTTCGTTGGCCTTCTTGTAGATGGCTTCGAGGTAACTTCGCGGCACGTTGACCGACGCGAAGAGCTTCTGAATTCCGTGTCGCGGCTTCTCCGTCTTGGTGACCGTGCGATCCACCCGGCCGTCGAAGGTGCTCTTCGTCCGGTTCTTCTCCATGTTCTCGGAGTTGCCGCCTGAACTGATGGCCACCGAGGTGTTGGGATTCACCCCCGGCTCGTCCGCCTGCTGGCCACGAGCCATGGTCTCCGACTCGGATTCGTCGGCCACCATCACCGGCTTGCCATGCTCCTCCTTGACGACCTGCGTGGACTCTTCATCGAGGGCCGCGTGAACCGCGACCAGCAGGCCCGGAATATCGAACAGATCGCGGATCTTGTTGGCGAAGTAGGTCTCTTTCTTCTGCCGGTCCTCGAGGTCGCTGAAAGCCAGGGTGTCTTCCAGACTCGGGACGGCATACGACCGGCCGGTCGTCATGTCGGCAACGCGAACCTTGGTCACATCGAGCCCGCCGACTGCGGCACTGACCATGTTCGCCATCGCGAAAACCCGGTCACGGGTCAACTGCACGCCCGCGGCCGGCTTGACAAACACACTCGCGGTCGGAACCACCGGCGGCTGGCCGATCGTCCGCTTTACCGTCCGGTCAAGGAATACCCTCGCGTCCTCGATGCCCTCGAAACACTGGAGCGTCCGGGCCAACTCGTTGCCCAAAGCCACACCCCGCAGCCAGTCCTTCTCCGTCAGGTCCTGCCACGGGCTCATGTTCTTCTCAATCAGACGAGTGAAACCCAAGCTGATGTCGCGGGGCAGGGCCTGGGCCTGGGCAAGCTGGGCACGCACTTGGTACTCCTGGTCGGCGGGCACCAGAAGAACGCCGTTCTGCACCTTGTGCGTGATCTGCATCGCCTCGAGCCGCTGGCGAATCGGCGCGATTTCGTCGGCGGACATGGGCTGATCAAGCAACGGCACCATCGTCTGGCTGCCCGACCAGTTCACCAGCCACAACAGGGCCAGCACGATCAGCCCCGCACATGAACCAATGGCCAGTCGCTGCGAAGCGGTCAGCCCCTTGAGGTGACTCTGCGTCTGAACGAAGAGTTTCCTGAGGAATTCCATTTCCTGCACTCTCCATACATCGGCTGGCTGACGGAAGCATCCATCTTCCGGTTGAACAGGACCACGGTCCCATCACGCTCAGCCACCGTCTCGAAAACCTAAACAACCCGCGTCAGACCCGCATCTGCTGAATTTCCTGATAGGCCTCAACCAGCTTGTTGCGCATCTCCATCAACATGCTGAAGGCCACGTCAGCCTTGCGGACGGCGGTGAAGACCTCCGCCAAGTTGGCCGTCTCACCCGTCGCGACTTTCTCCACCCCCTGGGCGGCCTCCTGCTGTAACCTGTTCACCTCGTCGAGGCTGTTCAGCAGGATCTCGTTGAACGACTTGCCCCCCGCCGTGCCGGAAACACCCGCCGCCCCCGGTTGACTCACCGGAGATAGCTGGCCGGCACCCACACCTTGAATGCTTAACGGATCAGGCATACCGTGCAATCCCTCTCAAATCAGCTTGGCACTCGAGTCGGTGCGGCATCGGCTTGTCCACCACTGCGAACGTCTCGCCGATGCCACGCCGGGCATCCCACCCGGCCGCAAACCACCTCGCCACCAACTCACTTCCCTGGTCCTGGCAATCTCCATCGCCCCAACGATCTCCACGCTTCGCAAGCCGGCCGTCACCATCGGCCGTTTACGCCAGCAACCGCAACGTGGAGGAAATCATATCTTTCGTCGCCTCCATGGCCGTCACGTTCGCTTCATACGCCCGCGAGGCCAGCATCGCATTCACCATTTCCGTCGCGTGGTCCACATTGGGATACTCCACGTACCCGCGCTGTGGGCCAGTCTGGATCGCGTCAGGATGCTCCGGCTTGTAGATCATCGGCCCTCGGCTTGGATCCTCGGCCACCTCTCGCACGTGGACGCCCGGTCCGCCTCGCCCGTCCCCCGTGCTGAACAAAGCCATCCGCCGCTTGTACGGCCCGGGCTGACCATCAGCCCGGCTCGTCGCCTGGGCGTTGGCGATGTTGCCCGCGATCGTATCCAGCCGGATCCGCTGAGCCACCAGACCCGACGTGCTGATATCAAGACTACCGAACACCGCTCGAACCTCTCAGATTCCAGATCCGCAAATGGACCATGCGAAAGCCCAAAACCGCTAATCCCGAATCCCCAATCTCAAATCCCAGATCCCAAATCCGCAATCTCAAATCTCAGATCTCAAATCCCCAATCTCAAATCCGCCACACCTAACTCACGACCCTCTGCCTGGCTTCCCGCTCTCCCGTTCCCTCTTACCCTATTCGCCCACGGATTGCCTTAAGTAGCCCATCGAAGCGGGAGCGTAACAGCTCGGTCGCCGCTTGATGCATCATCGTGTTTTCCGCCATCATGGCCATCTGTCGCTCGATCCGGGCGTTGGTGTCATCATGGAACAACAAATTCTCTGCCGGCACCTCGCTGGGTTGAACGACCAATCGGCCCTGGTCATCCTGCCAAAACTGGCTGTTGGCCGGCAAACACAGCGCTTCCGACTCCGCCCCGCGACGAGTTCGGGACGATCCGGACTGCCTGCGGTCGTCCAACGCAGTCCGCAGCGCCCCTTGGAAGGCGGCCACATCCAATTGCTTCGTGCGATAGTTCGGCGTATCCACGTTGGCGATGTTCTCGGCCAGCATGCGCTGCCGGGCCTCGGTGAAGGCAAGCACCTTCTCCAGGGCGGGCACCGTACCACTGTTGACCACATCTGCGAAGAACATCCTCGACCTCAATCAGACCAACCGCCCCAGAATCAACGCCCCTCGTGCACCAGCCAACCAGCAGTCGGCTTCACGCAGCGAGCCGCAGGCTCCACGCAACGAGCCGCGGGCTTCAGCCCGCGCGGTCCTTGGACCCCATTCTCGCTCTGCCCGCCGTGCATCCCCTGCACGGGTCTAGGCCTCGCGCCCCAGTCGCCCTGCATGCCGAGTACCAAACCGCCCATTTTCACATCCCGTGATGCCACGCCCGACAATATCGGTCCCACATCGGCCGTTCCTGCGCCCTCGCGCAAAACCTGCGCTATCCAATCCCCAATCTGCAGTCTGCAATCCCCAGACTCCAATCTGCAGTCTGCAATCTCCAATCCCCAGTTCTCAATCCTGATCCGAATCTCCAATCCCTCTAACCCCCAACGCCCGCCCTGATGCATCACCCATCATCCATTACTCATCACTCAGTCGTAAGCGTTCGGTAAACGCCATCTTCAATTTGGCTTTCGGCTCAGCGATCACACCTCCGCACTCAGTCCGCAATACTCAGCACTGATCATCCATCACTTGTCTCGCATCAACCCGTCAGTTTGTACGCCGACGCCTTAGCCTGGGCCTCTTCCCGCCACTGCTTGAGCTTGAGGCCCAGGGTGCGGACCCCGATGCCCAGCATGGCTGCCGTCTTGGCCCGATGGCCGCTGCACTCACGCAGGGTCTTCTCGATCAATTGCCGCTCCATATCCTCCATCAGGTGCCCGGAGCGGAGTTCGCGTTCCAGCGTCTCGGCTCGCCGAAGGCCGCTCAGCCATGGGGTCACGATGGGTGAGGTCAGCACGCCATCCTGCACCAACACCGATGCCCGCTCGCACAAGTTCTCCAGCTCGCGAATGTTGCCCGGCCAGTCATACTCGCAAAGGACACGCATCGCCTGATCCTGCACGCGAAGTTTGGGCCGACCGGTCCGCGTCGCCGCTCGAGTCAGGAAGTAATCCACCAACAACGGCACGTCCTCGCGACGCTCGCGTAGCGGAGGCATGACCACCGGCAGCACGCTCAAACGGAAGTACAGGTCCTCGCGAAACCGCTTGCGGGCTACCCAATCCGCCAAGCCCCGGTTGGTGGTGGCGATCACTCGCACATCCACACTACGGGTGATACTGCTGCCGACACGCTCAAACTGCCGCTCCTGCAATACCCGCAACAGTTTCGCCTGCAGAGGCAGCGGGATCTCGCTCACCTCATCGAGCAGCAGTGTCCCGCCGTCCGCCAGCTCAAACCGCCCCTTGCGCATCCGGTCCGCCCCGGTAAACGCCCCGCGCTCATGCCCAAACAACTCGCTCTCGAGCAGATTGCCCGAAAGAGCCGCACAGTTGAGACAGAGCATCGGGCGTTCGGACCGCGGCGACGCCGAGTGGATCGCCCGTGCCAGCAACTCTTTGCCCGTACCCGACTCGCCCTGCACCAGTACCGTGTTGTTGCTCGGGGCAATGCGGCTGATCGTCTCGCGCAACACCCGCATCGCCGCCGACTCGCCCACCATCGATCGAGGATCCCCATCCGTCAGCGACCGCCTCAGGGCCTCGTTCTCCGAACGCAGCGTCGCGTTTTGGATCGCCCGATCCACGACCATGCAAAGCTGATCCGCGTCGAAGGGCTTCTGTACGTAATCGAACGCACCCAGCTTCATCGCCTGCACCGCGCTGTCCACCGTACCGAACGCGGTCATCAGGATCACCGACGCCTCGCACCCCGCGGACCGCAGCTCCCGCAACAAACTGACGCCGTCCATGCCCGGCATCTTGAGATCCGTCAGCACGCAGTCGTATCCCCCCGCTCTGACCACCCGTAAAGCCTCGACCGGATCCGCGAATGTCGAGACCGCGTGGTCATCGCGTGTCAGGGTCTCGGCCACCGACTCCCGGAGCATCTCATTGTCGTCCACCACACAGATTCGGCCCATCACTGAAACCTCCAACAGGCCCCTCACGCCCTACTCTGCATGCACTACTCAGAGCCCTTGAGCGACGGCGAACGAGCGACGCCGGACTGGCGACCCGTACGTCGCTGACGCTCCGCATCCCGTCGCTTGCCCTCCGGGCTCGTTTTTGCACCAGACGCTCTCGAACGCCTCACTCATGACACATCACCCAGCACTCAATACTCCGCACTCCCCCCTCGTCCATCCTTCGGCAGCCGTAGCGAAAACATCGCTCCCCCCTCCGGCCGGTTGGCCGCCTGCACACTGCCGCCCAGGCTCTCGGCAATCTGGTGCACAATGGCCAATCCCAAACCCGTACCGGTGTCTTTGGTGGTGAAGAACGGGTTGAAAATACGATCCAGCAAATCGCCGGGAATGCCCGGCCCGTTGTCGCTGACTGTCAGTACCACTTCCTGCGAATTGGCCGTCGTCACCTGGACGCACACATGAGGAGCCACAGAGCCATTCCTGGCCGCATCGAACGCGTTGATCAACAGATTGAGCAAAGCACGCTGCAGAAGCACGCCGTCCGTCACCAGTTTGATATCCACGGGGTCCGGCGACACGCGAACCTCGACCTGCTTGGTTTCGTCACGCCCGCGGGCCAGCTCGATCGCCTCGCGAACGAGGTGATCCAGCACCACGATTCCGGGCACGGGCGCGCGTGGGCGACCGAACTCCAGAATGTCCGTCACCAGGGCTTCCAGCGTGCTGACCCCTTTGATGATCTTGCGGACGACCTGTGCTTGGGCCGGGCGATCGTGTAGATCGCGTTCCAGCAGACAGGCGAAGAGGCGAATACCAGCAAGCGGGTTGCGAATCTCATGGGCCATTCCCGCCGCAAGTTCACCTAGTGCCGCCAGCCGCTCCCGCCGTTGCAGTTGCCGGTTCTTGCCCGCCAATTCCTCACGCAATCGCACGACCTCACCGCCCAATTTCTCATGCGACTGCTTCAGTTGCTCGGTCACCGCGTTATACGCATCGATGATCGCACCCAACTCGCGCTCGCGATGGGTCAACGCAGGAGGCGCGGGCGCTGCGACGGCTTGACCGCCGGACATCGCCTGCCGCTCGAGATCGTTTGCCAAGATGCTCATGCGTCCGCCCAATCCGTCCCCGAGACCTGCGAATACGCCGCTACAGCGTAGGCGGCGCCCGCCCGGCGACCGGTCTTCAACGTCTGCATCGCGTCACCGGTCGCGCTCTTGCGAGCCGCCAACAACTGCGAATCTTCCGTGTCCATCGCAAGGATCTGGCCCAGGAGCGCATTCACCTCCGTCACCAGCCGGTCCACCTGCTCGCCCCGCTCGTCCGACATCGCCGACCGCCAGCCTGCCCAGTCCTGCTGATAGGGCTTCAACCGAGCCGCCAGCATTTCCAGCCGGTCGATCAACTGCTGCCGCTGGGCCAACAGGGCCAACAATCGCTCCGGCTCGTTCCCGGTGATCAGAGCCCGTTGCGAACGCCCCAAGGCCAACAACTCAGAGTAAATATCCCGTTGCCCCGTCAGCAGGGCCACGATCGCGTCCACCCCGGCACCGGTCACGCCTTCACCGCTTGTAGGTTGCTCTGTGGTCACTTTGCACTTCCCACTTCTGGCTATCCCGCTTGTCGACTGTCCTGCTCGCCGTCAGCGGCAGAGAACATGGGCATCCGGCCCAGCCACGACAGGTACTCCTCCCAAAACGGTCGCCCCTCCTGCGGTAGATACTGCTCGAACTGCTCATCGGGGATATTCCGCAACGCCCACGACATGCGCTGCAGCGTCTTGCGGGCCTCGTACACGTTGCCCATCCGCAGATGGCAGTTGATCATCTGCACGTAGGCGGACATCGCGATCGGATCGGACTGGTACAGCCAGGCGGCCTCGTCGTATTCGCGCAGAGCCTCGATAAACGGCCGGTAGTCACCCGCGTCCAGTACATACGATCGGTCGTAGATCGTGTCCGCCCGGTAGAAATGGCTCAGCTTGCGGTACAGCCGATCCAGGTCCGCCAAGCTTTCCTCCGACCGGCCTCGATAACGCTCGATCACTTGCTGATACAACTCCTGAGCCCTTGCCAACCGGCGCAGGTGCACGACTTTCAACTCATCCTTGTGGGCCAGTTTCTTGGGATCCTTCAGGTCCTCGCGGATTTGGGCGGCACTGCGACGATAGGCCTCGGCGAGCATGAAGGTCGCACGGTCCGCCCGCCGATCCTCCGGATACCGCTCGATCGCTTCCTCGTAACGGGCGATGCCCTGCTCGTATCGCTCCGACTGGATGTAGAGATCGCCCAGTTGAAAAAGCGCGTCCCGGTATTCCGGGGCGGCCGGCTCGATCAACGCCAGATCGTCCCCAGGTTGGCGATCGACTACGCGCAGCAAAGTCTGCTCTGCCTTATCCGGTTCACGGCTGTCGATGAAACACTCAGCCAGTGGAACCAGCGACTGCGTCGCCCAGTACGTTCGCGGGTATTCGATCAAGTTGCGCTGGTAAGCCGCGATCGCTTGAGCGTACTCGCCCATCGCCTGGTAGGTCAGGCCGAGCCGCAGCATCGCCTCGGAAACCCGCATGTGGTCCGGCCGCTCGCGGATGAACGCTTCGAGCACCGACGCCCGCCGGCTCCGCTCGCCCGCCAGATCAAACGCGTCCGCCGCCTTCCATGCCGCCGTGGTCGAGGCTGCCACATCCAACGTGGTCAGCTTGGCCAGTTGCAGATAATGCTCCGCAGCCTCGATGAGATGGTCACGAGCCTCCTGGCGAACCGCGTCCCGGTCCGCCGGAGCACCGCCCTCATCTCGCCCTTCCGCCAGGGCGAGCGACCTTTGCCCCAGTGCCTCCGCCAGAGCCGCCAGTCGCTCCGTGTAGATAGCCTGCAACCGGTCATCCCCAGGCGGGGCCAACCGGGCCGCGATTCGCAGGTAGGCCATCGCTTCGGGCAACCGGCCCGCCTGCCGTAACGCTTCGTACAAGCTCGTCGTCGATTGCCGAACCACCTGCAGGTCAACCTGACCCGCATACGGGTCTTCGGACACCAGCCGCAGCACCTCGTGGAACGCCGCCAGCGATTCGTCAAACCGCTCGAGGGACGCGAGCGCCTCGGCACGCCCCAGAATCGAGAGCGTGCGGTATGGGCTGGGCGTAGTCCGGCTCACTACGTCGTCGAAAAACGACACCGCCGGCTGAGGCGACTCATACGCCTGCATGATCCGCCCGAGCAACCACCCGGTCTTGGCGTACAACGGCTGGCCCGGTACGAGAGCGTCCCGCGCCACACGCAGCAACCGCTCCGCCTCGTCGAACTGCCGCAAATGGAAAAGGGCCAGTGCCTGAAGGTAGTCGTACTGGCCCTGGACCGTGCTCCCCTTGAACCGCTCCGCGTGCTGGGCGAGGAACTGCTCCGCGTCGGCGTGCCGACCTTCCGCGGCTAACAGATCTACCTTCTGCTCCGCGGCCCAGTAACGCAGCTCCTCTTCGACACCCTCGCCAACCACGAACGCCTCGAACTCACCCACAAGCCACTCCGGCGTTGCCTGATCTGTCTCCCGTTGAATCTCGATGATCCGTTTGCGGATCCGCCAGGGGTGCTCGGCGCCCGCCGCCACAGCCTGCTGATACGCCGCCACCGCCCGCCCACCCAACTGCTGCCACTCCCAGGCACGGGCCCGCATCAGCAGGGTCGGGACATCGTCCTGCTCGCCTTCCGCCAGAGCGGCGTCGCAGTGCTCGATGATGCGTTGGGCGTTCACCACGCCGTGAACCGCGTTGCCCAGCTCGTGAGCGTAGATCACGCGGGCCATCAGCGAGTGCAACCGACGGCGCTGAGCGTCATCGAGGTCCGGCTTCGCCAGTAGTTCCCCAATGTAAGCGCTCGCTTCGGGATAAAGTGAGGACTCGTGGAGGGCCACCGCGCGGGCAAAGAGATCGTCGAAGGTCGGCGGTTGAGGAACGGGCCGCAGACGCCACAAGCCGGCCGCGAGCAGGACAGTCGCCACCGCCAGCAGCGGGATTTGCCACCGCCCGGCCAATTGTCGGCCCACTGGCTGTTGTCCTGGTACGCCGCTCATCCTGAGCTCCCCACGCCGTTCTGGGGTCATCCTGACCCACGCACCATCGGCCGATAATCCGCCCGTTGGTCCCCTTGTGTCGGCAAATCCATGCGTTCAGGATGAGTCGGAAACACCCGGACGCGCAAGAACCGCACTTCGGAACGCGGAAAGCTCTCCTCGATCGGCCGCTGGGTCTCGCCCGCCCGGGGTGGGTGCGTATGCCCCCCACCTTCGCGCATGACAATACTGCCGCGGACAATCCCCAGGGTAATCGCCCACCAGAGCCTGCCGGCACGCCGCCAATGTCCGATAAACTGCGCAACAGTCCCTCGGCGCGCGTAACCCTCTTCCTCACCGGAGTCTCCGGCTGGCTGTCGATGAGCCCACCGAAAAATCTCGCCGGCCGGAAGTTTTTTTTCGATCTCATCCGCAAAAAATGCGCCGCAGGACCCGAATCCCCCGCCGTAGCGGTCGCCCCTCGCGGCGACCGGCGTGTAGATTCCACGTCCCCATGCCCCTTCCGCCTCTATGCCTTCTGCCCCTTCTGCCTTTGTGCCTATGTGCCTTCTGCCTTTGTGCCTTCTGCCTCTGCACCTTTGTGCCTTCTGCCCTGTAGCCCCCGACGCCCGCTTCAGCCGCCACGAACGAAGCCAGCCCATTCACCCATCTCTGCCGCGCCCGGGCCGGGACCAGGGGATACCCTGCGCCCATGTGGCCCGTGGACGGGCCATCGGAGCTTGTTTGCCGATAGACAAACCCCGAAAGGCACGAGGAGCATGAAGAAAGAGAAAGAAGCCGAAGCTGCTACACCTTCTCTCTTCGTGTTCCTCGTGCAAAAAGAGATGGCGACCGTTCACGAACACGGGCGAGATGACTTTCGCGGTTGGCGCCATCTTTTTCTTTCTTTTCTCAGATAGAGTGCAAGGGCATCGTGCCAAACCAGTATGATGAGTAGAGGACACGATGACATGGCCGGGCGACCGGCTTCACGGATACGATGCGGTCATGACCGACAGCAAGCACATGGATGCCCATGCCGTGCGGGCGACTGTCCAAGGCGACGTTCGCGCATTCGGCGGTCTCGTCGAGCGCCACTTCGGGCTGGTGTACATGCTCGGCTACGCGCGGCTGCGCGATCGCCATGCGGCCGAGGACCTGGCCCAGGAGGTGTTTCTACGGGCCTATCTGAACCTGGCCCACGTGGATCCGCCTGAACGATTCTCGGCTTGGGTAAGCCAGATTGCCCGGAACCTGGCCTGCGATTGGCTGAAGGACCATCAGCGGGCGTCCTCCTTGAAAGCCATGGTCCCGATCGAACAGCTCGGAGAGGGGGCCGCTCACGACGCACCGCCGTCGGAACGGCTCGAGCGCGACGAGCAGGCGAAGGTAATCCACGGCGCGATCGATGGCCTGCCGGCCGAGCAGCGTGAGCTGGTCCTCCTGCACTACGCAGAGCAGTTGAGCCAGGCCGAGATCGCGGGGCGGCTGGGCCTGACGCCCTCGACGGTAAACCGGCATCTCAAGCGGGCGATGAAGGCACTGCAAGGTCCGCTGGAGTCGGCGCTGTATGCCTCGACGCACGAGCTGCGTCCGGGGCGACCGGCCCTGGCGCGGACCCTTGCTTTGGTTGCCAGCCTCGGGGCGATGTCGGCCGCGACGAAGGCCGCTGTGGCCGCTGCGGCGTCGGGAATCGCTTCCGCCGGCCTCGCCAGCGCATCGACCGGGACTATCGGCACCGCCGGCGGAGGCGGGTTCGCCGGTTCAGCAACTCAGGCCACCTGGACCCTGGCCACGGGAGGAACGGTGATGACCATGGGAACGAAACTGACAGCCGCGATCGCGGGGATAATCGTCGCTGCTGGCGGGGCGTATTACCTGCTCGGCTCAGATCAGAAGCCGGCACCCGTGCCGACTGTCACCCCCGCACCGGCCCCGGCACCGGCACCGGCAGCCCCGGCCAGGACGATCGCTGCCCGTCTTCCCGCCCCGGAACCACCGATCGAGCCCGAGCCGGCGCCGGCCATCGAACCTGTCTCCGCGGCACCCGAGCCGCCACCGATCGAAGACCCCCCGCCGCTCGAGGAACCTGCTCCCGCCAATGAACTCGACTTCAGCACGCCCACCGCCACAGTCACCAGCTTCTCCTCCGCCCTAGGCCGGGCCAAGTGGGACACCGTCATTGCCTGCTTCCTGCCCGGCGGCGCCGACTACCGGGAAATCGAGGAACTCGCCAACGCCGAGAACAGCACCCGGCGAAGCGCCGTGGCGTTCAAGTACATGCTCGAATCGCTGGACCCGGACGTAGCCCCCGAGATTGTCGTCTCGGAAACGGCGCCGGACGGGCGCATGAAGATGGTCTGGAAGTCCACGTTCAAACGGGATTGCGAGATCGGGGGACGAGCCTTCCACGCGGGCGACACGTTCGAGTTGGACGCCACGCTCGCCCGCACCGACGACGGCCAGTGGCTCATCGACAACTTCTGAGCTTGCCTGGTACTCATCCACGCGACGATGATAAGAAGACGCGGGCGACCGCGACGGCCTGCTGATCGCGGCAGGGTTGCCTGCGCCCCGGTTGCCCAGGCTTATCGCGGCAGTGTCATGCCTCCTATCTCACCAATCTTCACCTCTCCGCAGTACCGATATTCGGCACTCCGCGCCGCCGGTCAAGACCCGTTTCCCGACCTGAATGCTCGCGGTAACCGTTCACGAGCCGAGCCCACAGGAGTCATCATTGAACAGGAGGAAACTGGGGAAACAGAGAGGATTCGGTCTGCCCTCTGTTTTCTCCGTGTTCAACATCTGCGTGGTTGTTTTCTGTAGAATCCGAGCCCCAGCGCGGGTTGGCGTTCCCGTCCAGGAACCGCTCCCTTACGGTCGCGGCTCTGCTTGGTCGCGGGGCTGACGCGCGGACCCGGGAACCCTACAATGCCTCGGAGCCGAGCGGATCGTGCGGGCGTTGCCCGGCCGCTGTAACGGAGAGAACCATGACTGATCGGAAAGACTGTAACCCCTTCGGAGCCGCTGCCATGCTGGAGACGCAGGCCGGCCCTGTGCGGCTGTTCCGTCTGCCCCGCCTTGCCGAACAGGGCATCGCGGATGTGCACCGCCTGCCGTTCTCGATCAAGGTCCTGCTGGAAAGCGTCCTCCGCAACACCGACGGCTTCCAGGTGACCGCGGACGACGTGGCCAAACTCGCCCGCTGGAACGCCAACTCGCCGGCCGAGGTGGAGATCCCCTTCAAGCCCGGACGCGTCATCCTCCAGGACTTCACCGGCGTGCCCAGCGTGGTCGATCTGGCGGCGTTGCGATCGGCCATGCGGCGGCTGGGCGGCGACCCGCGACGGATCAACCCCCAGGTAGCCTGCGACCTGGTCATCGACCACTCGGTGCAGGTCGACGCCTTCGGCTCCGCCGACGCCCTGGGCATCAACAAGGCCATCGAGTTCGAACGCAACCGCGAACGCTACGCCCTGCTCAAGTGGGCCCAGCAGGCCTTCTCGAACTTCCGCGTCGTGCCCCCCGCCACCGGGATCATCCACCAGGTCAACCTCGAATACCTCGCCAAGGTCGTGCTGACGCGGGCAGACCGCCCGTCGGACCCGCCGACCGCCTACCCCGACAGCCTCGTGGGCACCGACAGCCACACCACGATGATCAACGGGCTGGGTGTGGTCGGATGGGGCGTGGGCGGCATCGAGGCCGAGGCGGTCATGCTCGGCCAGCCGATCTACATGCTCATGCCCGAGGTGGTCGGCTTCCGGCTGACTGGACACCTACCCGAAGGGGCGACGGCCACCGATCTCGTGCTGACCGTCACCCAGATGCTGCGGGCCCGCGGGGTGGTGGGCAAGTTCGTCGAGTTCTTCGGCCCCGGCGTCGCGGACATGTCCCTGCCCGATCGGGCCACCGTAGCCAACATGGCCCCCGAGTACGGTGCCACCATGGGCTTCTTCCCGGTGGACGCGGAGACGCTGCGGTACCTGCGGCTCACTGGTCGGCAGGCCGACCTCGTCGACCTCGTCGAACGCTACTGCAAGGAGCAGGGGCTCTTCGCTACCGCCGGCTCGCCCGACCCCCAGTATACCGAGGTGCTCGAGCTGGACATGGGCACGGTCGAGCCCAGTCTGGCCGGGCCGAAGCGTCCCCAGGATCGCGTGCCGCTCGGGCGGATGCAGACCTCGTTCCGAGAAGCCCTGCGGGCGCCGGTGACGGCCCGCGGATTCGGGCTGGACGATTCCGCAGTCGCCCGGCGAGCCAGCGTACGTTTCGACGGCAAAGCGGTCGAGATGGGCCATGGTGCGGTAGTCATTGCCGCGATCACCAGTTGCACCAACACCTCCAACCCGTCGGTGATGCTGGCGGCCGGCCTGCTGGCCCGCAAGGCGGTCGAACGCGGGCTGAAGGTCAAGCCCTACGTCAAGACCAGCCTGGCCCCCGGCTCGCGGGTGGTCAGCGACTACCTCGACCAGGCCGGCCTCACGCCCTACCTCGACCAGCTCGGCTTCCAGACCGTGGGTTACGGCTGCATGACCTGCATCGGCAACAGCGGGCCGTTGCCCGACGCCGTCGCGGCCGCGATCAACGAACACGATCTCGTGGCCTGCTCAGTGCTCAGCGGCAACCGCAACTTCGAGGGCCGCGTGAACCCGCATGTCAAAGCCAACTACCTGGCCAGCCCGCCGCTGGTCGTCGCCTATGCCCTGGCGGGGACAACGGACATCGACCTGGCTCGCGAGCCCATCGGCCGGGATCCACAGGGGCGCGAGGTTCTCCTCCGCGACATCTGGCCCACGCAGGCGGAGATCAACGAGGCCGTCGGCGGGTGCGTCACCGCCGAGCAGTTCGCCCGCCAGTACGCCCACGCCTTCGAAGGCGAGGAGCAGTGGCAAGCCATCCCCGCCGGGCAGGGCGAGCTGTATGCCTGGGACCCCGACAGCACCTACATCCAGGAGCCGCCGTTCTTCATCGACATGAGTGCCCGGCCCGGTCCGGTCCAGCCGATCCGCGACGCCCGCTGCCTGGCGGTGGTCGGCGACTCGGTGACCACCGACCACATCTCGCCGGCCGGCTCGATCAAGGCCGACAGCCCGGCGGGGCGATACCTCCAGGAGCTGGGTATCAAGCCCGGTGACTTCAACAGCTACGGCGCCCGGCGCGGTAACGACCGGGTCATGGTCCGCGGCACATTCGCCAACATCCGGCTGCGCAACCTGCTCGCCCCCGGCACCGAGGGCGGCGTCACCATCCACCTGCCCACCGGCGAGCCGATGAGCATCTACGACGCGGCCATGCGCTACCAGCAGGCGGGCACACCGCTTGTCGTGCTGGCGGGCAAGGAGTACGGCACCGGTTCGTCGCGCGACTGGGCCGCCAAGGGCACGCTGCTGCTTGGCGTACGGGCGGTCATTGCCGAGAGCTTCGAGCGCATCCACCGCAGCAACCTCGTGGGCATGGGCATCCTGCCGTTGCAGTTCCCGCCGGGCCAAACGCGCGAATCGCTGGGCCTCACCGGCCGCGAGGTGTTCGACATCGGCATCGACAGCCCGCTGACGCCGCGGCAGGCAATCACCGTCACCGCCCGCGACGACAGCGGCCGCGTCGTCACCTTCAACGCCGTCTGCCGCATCGACACCCCGGTGGAGATCGAGTACTTCGCCAACGGCGGCATCCTGCACACCGTCCTGCGCAGGCTGCTGCAAACCATCTAGCGAAGACTGCCACCATGCAGCAGTGTGTCACTTGATGAACCTCGGTCTTCTCCAGTGACCATCACCAGCCGAGATGGCCGTGTCATCCCCCTGCTTTGTCGGACAGGCACCACGCCACGGTTCAGCGTCTCCAGGCCGCACCCGCGCAGCGCCGCGGCCATGAGCAAGTGGATTCCGCATGGGGACGCCATGCACACGAGGTCCGCTTCCTGACGCGCGCGGCTCTGACGCGGCCGCTGATCGGTCTCAATGGCTCGTGCCGAATCGACAGGGCGGGAAAGACTGGGTACCCTGATGAAAACGCGCAGGGCGCCGAACCCGCTGAGCCAGCGACGGATCGCGTGCTGTGCGTGCGGAGTGCAGCGCTTCGGTTGCCATCGGCCGTCGCGGGAATGGCCACGACGCGGTGTTGGGCAGGCAGGCCGTCGCAGCCTGCCCGCCGTGGCGGGGGGCCGACGCAACGAGATACTGCAAGATCCCTGGCTTTTGTTGAGGAGGTCACACATGGACAGTCCATCCCCACGCTCACCGTCAGCCATTTCCCGTCGAGGTTTGTTGCACATGGCAGGGTCGGCGGCCCTCGGGCTCGCGCTGGGCCGGCGTGCGATTGCCGCCGAGGCGATCCAGTCGGCCAAGGCCTTCCGATTCGTGCACCTGACGGATATCCATGTGCAGCCTGAACGGCGAGCCGAAGAGGGCCTGCGAGCATGCCTGGCCTCGATTCACGCGCTCAAGCCGCGACCGGATATCATCATCACCACCGGCGACCTGGTCATGGACGCCCTGGCCGCCAGCGAAGAGCGGGCCAACAAGCTCTTCGACCTCTACAACCGCATTTGCCGCGATTCGGACATTCCCATCCGTAACTGCATCGGCAACCACGAGGTCTTCGGCTGGCAGTCCAAGGGCCGCATCCCCAGCGACCATGCCGACTATGGCAAGAAGATGTCCCGCGATCGCCTCGGACTGGAAAACACCACCTACAGCTTCGATCATCAGGGCTGGCATTTCTGTATGGTGGACGACATCCTGCCCAACGAGGGCGAAGGCTACCACGGCGGCATCTCCGACGAGGACATGGAATGGCTTGACCGCGACCTGGCCGCCGCGGGTGATCGGCCCAAGGCGATCTGTGCTCACATCCCGATCCTCAGCGTCGCGGTCTTCCGCGGACTCGAAGCACGGGACAAGAACACCCTGGAAATCCAGCGGCGACGCGTGTGCCGCAACCCCGGCCCCATTCTCGAACTGCTCAAGAAGCACCGGGTCAACCTGGTGCTCACCGGGCACCTGCACCAGAACGAGCGGCTCGAACTCGACGGCACCACCTACATCGGCGAAGGAGCGGTCAGCGGGGCATGGTGGAAGGGCGCCCATCTGGGCAATCCCGAAGGCTTCGGCATCATCGACGTCAAAGCCGACGGTGCGTTCGAACACCGCTACCACGAGTATGGCTGGAAGGCCGAGAAGGCCTGACGACTTGACCGGGCTTGCGGCGCCGGCATGCACCGTTGCGGCCGGCCATTCAACGGACCGATCGGTGCTCGACACCGAGACCCTTGGCGGCGAGCTTCAACTGACGCCGTGCAACTTCTCCCACTTCTCCTCGGCCTCGGGCCGGCGGATGTAGAGGGGCATGAGATCATCGCCGGGCGTGTAGCACCCTTGCCGGGCCAGGGTTTGGCCGACCTGGAAAACGTGCTCGGCCCGGGGCCACCAGACTTCCTCGGGCAAGATGCGGACCTCGGCCGCCTCGATGGCCGCTCGATGGTATGGGACACCCTCGCCCAGCACCGCCAGCGGTCGCGGGCAGACCTTCAAGAACGCCAACGGGTCGGCCAAGTGAGCATCGACAATCTTCCGGCAGGTGCCGTCGATCAGCTCGAACGCGGCGGTGTACACCTGCCCACGCTTGGCGTCCAGGACGACCGCGACGTGAGCAGGGACTGGCTCCGCCGCGAGAGCATTCAGAGCCAACCCGTCGACGGTCGGCACCGCCACCAGCCGGGCCCCTACCGACCAAGCCAGCGTACGGGCAACCGTCACCGCGATCCGCAGCCCGGTAAAGCTCCCCGGCCCAATCGAAACCCATACATCGGTCAGGCTGCCCGGCGACCAACTCTGCTTGTGTAACAGATCAGCGACCATCGGCAGCAGCTCGCCAGCGTGGCGCACCTTCCCCGGCAGACGAACGGCGGCAACCAGCCCCGCTTCCGTCCCGAGTGCGGTGCTCCCGGCCCGCCCTGAGGTCTCGATCACCAAAATGCGCTGCGGCTGCTGAACCATGGCCTCCATTCTAGCCGGATTCCGTCGCCTCGCAAAAAGGTGTCAGGAACCTTTTCGGGCGGTGGGGCTCACCGCAGGCGAGCGCACAAAGGTGTCAGGAACCTTTTCAGCCAGTGGGGCTCACCGCAGGCGAGCCCCACCGGCCGAAAAGGTTCCTGACACGAATGGTACTGCCGTGCGGCGAGGGGTCATGACGCGCGGAGTTTAACCGCTCGCGCAGGCCGCACTGCTGGTGTTGAGCCTCGCGTTCGCGTATGATTTCGGCTTAGGCCGG
>JAAYDF010000236.1 GCA_012729395.1 Phycisphaerae bacterium | reverse complement strand
GGGTGGCATGGGTCTGTACTCAGACCCGTGGCTGGAGTTTGGCGTTTTTGTGGCTGGCTGGTTGCTTCCGTTTCGCTCACAGTGGGTGGCATGGGTCTGTACTCAGACCCGTGGCTGGAGTTTGGCATTTTTGCGGCTGGCTGGTTGCTTCCGTTTCGATCACAGTGGGTGGCATGGGTCTGTACTCAGACCCGTGGCTGGAGTCTGGCATTTTTGCGGCTGGCTGCTTGCTTCCGTTTCGATCACAGTGGGTGGCATGGGTCTGTACTCAGACCCATGGCTGGAGTTCGGCGTTCTTGTGGCTGGCTGGTTGCTTCCGTTTCACTCACAGTGGGTGGCATGGGTCTGTACTCAGACCCGTGGCCGCCCGTGGACTCGAGCTACGCTGGGCAGCCATCCATAGCCAGGAGCGTATCGTCGCGTTCCACGTACCAGCGTGCACTTGACCACGGGTGGGTGACATGGGTCTGTACTCATACCCGTGGCCGCCCGTGGACTCGAGCTACGCTGGGCAGCCATCCATAGCCAGGAGCGCATCGTCACGTCCCGCGTACCAGCGTGCACTTGACCACGGGCGGGTGGCATGGGTCTGTACTCAGACCCGTGGCCGCCCGTGGACTCGAGCTGCGCTGGGCAGCCATCCATAGCCAGGAGCGCATCGTCACGTCCCACGTACCAGCGTGCACTTGACCACGGCCAGTCCTCCGAACGATCGACCAATCCACGGCGCACGGGATTCTCATGGATGTAGTGCACGCTGGCCCAGGCGGTGGCGGTTTTGCGAATGTTGCGATCGTAGCCGCCGCCCTGTTGCCAGAAGCGATGTTCGATGCGGCCGTCAGTCCGCTTGACCCGCAGATGCGTGAGGAACCCCGGCGCCCGTGCCCGCAGATAGTTGAGAGCCCGCTGCGCGACCGGCTGCTTGATCGTCTTGAGGATCACAGCCACGTCATAGTCGTTTCGCAGCGGCAACAGCAACACGTGCACATGGTCGGGCATAATGCAGAACGCCCATAATTCCAGCTCCAATCGGCGTCGTGCGTTATCCAGTGCCGCGATGAGCCAGTGTCGCGTGCGCTCCTTGCCAAGCAACGGCAACCGCCGATAGCAGCAGAAGGTGAGCTCGTGCGCGTGGCCGGGCTCGTTGTAGGTCACACGATATTTGGAGCATTTTCCGTCAGACCGGAGCATGCCTGTATACTATGCCGCGAGAGGGTTGGACTCCAGAGGGCGTGATTCTGCAAGTCAAATGCCTGCAAGGTCTACGCCACGGGCCTGAGTACAGGCCCATGCCACCCGGGCGTCGTGGCTGGCGAATCGGGCTTGTATCACCAGTCGCCGTGAGGGCCCATGCCACCCGGCCGTCGTGCCCGGCGAAGCGGGGCTGTATCACCAGTCGCCGTGATCGCATACCACGGCACTGGGGGTAAGCCCATGCCACCGGGCCGAGCCCAACGCGGCCGACGGTCTTGTCACTGGTTGCTCTCCCGTGGACAATGTCCGTTAGGCAATACGCCCTGACTTGGTGGAGCCCCGCGTTGAGTATGGTTGATGTCTGCGAGCTGACGAAAGCCTTCCCCACCGCCACCGGTGGCCAGAAAATGGCGGTGGGTGGGATCAGTTTTCACGTCGAGGCAGGCGAGATCTACGGCCTGCTGGGCCCCAATGGGGCGGGCAAGACGACCACCCTGCGGATTCTGGCCGGCCTGATGCAGCCCACCAGTGGGCGCGTCTTGGTCAATCATGTGGACATGGTCGCCAATCCGCAGCACGCCAAGCGGTCACTGGGTTTCCTCACCGCCAACACGGGGCTGTATCAGCGGCTCAGTCCGCGGGAGCTGTTGCCCTACTTCGGAGAGCTGCACGGCCTGTCCCGGTCGGTGATCGAGCAACGGGTCGAAACGCTCATCGGCTGGTTGGGTATGGCCGACTTCGCGGACACGCGCTGCGGAGCCCTGTCGACCGGGCAACGCCAGCGCACCAACATCGCCCGGGCGCTCGTTGCCGATCCGCCCATCCTGGTGCTGGATGAACCCACGCTGGGCCTGGATGTGCTGACCAACCGGGTAATCCTCGAGTTCATCCGCCACGAGCGACAGGCGGGCAAGGCTATTGTGCTGAGCACGCATTACCTGGACGAGGCGGAATCGTTGTGTGATCGCGTCGGCCTGCTGCACGAGGGGCGACTGGTGGCCGAGGGGCCGCTCGCCGACCTCCAGACCCGCACCGGCCTCACGCGGTTGACCGATATCTTCCTGCACGTCATCGACGGCCAGGCCGACGCCGTGCTCGCCGACCCGCCGCCTGCCGCTCCGGAGTCGGACGCATGACCCCCACCCGTCGCATCCGTATCATCTACCGCAAGGAACTCGTCGATATCCTGCGCGATCGCCGCACGCTAACCGCCATGATCGTCATCCCCGTGGTGCTCTACCCGGTGATCATGCTCGGCTTCCTGTGGCTGGCCCAGTTCGAGGAGAGCCGGCTCAAGGCAGAGCGCTTCGTGGTGGCCGTCGACGACGAGAGTACCCGCCTCGAGTTGGAGTCCATCCTCGCCCGCGTCGAGGCCGACCGGCAAGAATCGTCGGCGCACAGGACGACCTTTGATGTGCGGGTCATCAGCCAGCCGATGCCCGGTGAAGACCCCGGCGTTCAGTTGCACGTGGCCCTGGAGAGCGTGCCGGCCGAGTTGCCTCTTCCCCCGCGGGTGGCCGTGCACATGACTTACAACGAGGTCGACATTCGCAGCCGCACGGCCATGGAGCAATTGACGGCGACGCTCGGCCGGTTCGGCAACCTGGCCGCCCGGGAATCCGTTGGCGCGATTCTCGAGCGGGTCTTTCCTGAAGCCCCTGCCCGCCCGGATATCGATCTGGTCCTCAACCCCGTCCACGTTGAATCGCTTTCCCTCGCGACCGACAGTCAGCGCGGCGGATGGGCGCTCGGCCAGATCATTCCCATCATCCTTGTGCTCATGACCATCACCGGGGCGATCTACCCGGCCATCGACTTGACCGCGGGCGAACGCGAACGCGGCACGCTCGAAACCCTCATGGCCACGCCCGTTCCGCCGTTGCACCTGATCATCGGCAAGTTCCTGGTAGTCGCGACCGTCGGCCTGCTCACCGCGGTGCTCAACCTCGCCAGCGTCGGGGCCACCATGCACTTCGGCGGCCTTACCCGCGTGCTCACCGCCGATCACCCCGTGCAGTTTCCGCTACACGTCCTGCCCATCATCCTCTTGTGCATGGTGCCGTTCGCCCTGCTCTTCGCCGCGATCCTGATTGCGGTGTGCAGCTTCGCCCGTACCTTCAAAGAAGCCCAGAACTACGTCATGCCGGTCATCATCGCCGCCCTCATCCCCAGCATGGCCGTCGCCGTGCCCACCATTCGGCTGCAGGGGGCGATGCTCGTGCTGCCAGTCGGCAACATGGTGCTGCTGGCTCGCGAGCTGTTTCAGCAAACCTGCGACTGGACGGCCGTCGTGATCGTGCTCCTGTCGACCTCACTGTACGCGGTGGCCGCTATCGCCCTGGCCACCAGGCTCTTCGGGCAGGAAGCGGTTCTCTTTGTCGATACCGGATCCTACAAGACGTTGCTGCTGCGGCGCTTCCTGACTCCACGGACCATGCCGTCATTGGCCCAGGTTCTCCTACTGGCGGCCGTCCTGTTTCCCGTCAGCTTCTACGTTCAGGGGGCGTTGATCGGCGATACCGTGGAGCGCTTTGTGGACAAGCTCCAACGCGTCGCCCTCGTGCAGTTCGGCATTCTGTTTCTGCTCGTGCCGATCGCGATGTGCGTGTACCTCAAGATCAACCTGCGTACCGGTCTGCGGCTGGCCGCCCCGCGTTGGCCCGCTTGGCTCGCGGCCTTACTCCTCGGCGCATCGAGCTGGGCCCTGGCCCATGAGTTCATCCTCCTCCAGCCGCAATCCGACTCCATGGTCGAGGCCGCCCGCCAGATCGAAAGCCAGTTGAAGGACGCCCCCGTCTGGCTCATCCTGCTGGTTATGGCTTGTGCCCCGGCACTTTCCGAAGAGGTGTTCTTCCGCGGGTTCCTGCTCACGGGCCTGGGCACCACGCTGCGCAAATGGCCGGCCATCATCGCCGCCGCATTGGTCTTCGGCGTCTTCCATTTCATGATCGACCGCCTGCCGCTGACCGCACTGCTCGGCCTGGTGCTCGGCTACCTCTGCTGGCAGAGCGGATCGATCTGGCCCGGGGTGCTGTTCCACACTCTCCATAACGGCTCGACCATCCTGCTGAGCCGCTTTCCCGCGATCAGCGCCTGGCTGCGCATCCCCGCGTCGGCCGACCCCAGCCCGACCCACTTGCCGGCCCACATCATCGTCACGGCTGCGGGCCTCTTCCTGCTGGGTCTAATCCTGACAGGCCGCGCGGGTGTCATGCGCCGTCCGGCGAGGAATCGCGACGGACTCGTGTGAATGACGATGCCCGCCCGATACTGCGGCGAGTCGCCATGGCGCAAGGCGGGTTTGGCCTGCCGGGCAAGGCCGTGTTATCCTGACGCCGTTCGTCCATAAGGAGCCTCTCTATGCGACACCACCATGCGTTCATCTTGGCCGCGGTTGCGTTTCCTTTGCTTTGCAGCGGCGCGGCGACAGCAGCACCGGCAAACTCAGCCGGAGCCGAGACGTTTCAGTTCGATAACGACCTGGCGAGCATCAGCGTGAACGAGGCCGGTCAAATGATCGCTTTGATCGACCGATCGTCAGGCACCGACTACCTCGACCACAGCCAGCCGCGACCGTTGGCGTACGCCTCCGTCGCGGGCAAGACACACCCGGTCACCCACGCAGAAAAACAGGACGATCGGCTGCGTTTGACGTTCGGGGAGACCGGGGCGACGGCCGAGCTCAAGGTGACCGCCGCTGAACACTACTTCGTGATGGAACTCCTGGCCGCGTCCGCGGATCACGCCCATTCGATCGACCTGATCAATGTGCCGTTGACCCTCAAGGGCATACCCAATGAGGCCGTGGCCGCGTGCGCCATGGCCCTGAACCTGCAGACGAATGTGCACATCGTCCCGCAGCCGAGCGGCCGCCTGCAGGCAACCGCCTATGCCAAGCTTGGCTTCGCCGGCGCCAAGGTCGCCGTCGTCATGTGCCCGCAAGCCCGGTTGCGCGAGGTGATGAAGGAGGTCGTCTCCGCGGCCGACGAGCTTCCGAAAACCCGCATCGGTGGGCCGTGGGCCCTCGATTCCGCCGCCAATCAGGGCTCGTACATCCTCGAATGCACCGGCAACGTCGGCGAGGAACAAATCGACCGCTGGATTCACATGCTGCACGAGCTGGGCATCAGCCAGCTCGACTTCCACTGCGGCCGATCGTTCCGCTTCGGCGACTACACGCCGCATCCGGAGGTCTACCCCCGAGGCATCGCAAGCGTGCGGGCGATGACCGACAAGCTGCACGCCGCGAGCATGCTGGCCGGCTTCCACACCTACGCATTCTTCATCGCCAAGGACTCGCCGTTCGTGACCCCGGTGCCTCGCGAAGGCCTGGCGTTCGACGCGACGTATACCCTGGCCGAGACCCTGCCCGCCGACGCCGCGACCGTGCCCGTGCTTGAATCCACCGCCGAAGCCTCGGCCATCACCGGCTTCTTCATCCACAACAGCGTGACGCTCCGCATTGGCGACGAACTCATCATCTACAAGGCGGTTCGCAAGGATACTCCCTTCGGGTTCATCGAGTGTCAGCGCGGCGCTTACGGCACGAAGCCGGCCGTGCACCCGGCCGGCGAGAAGGTGTACCACCTCAAGGAATGTTTCGGCCTGTTCGTGCCCGATCCCGACGGCCCGCTCTGGAACGACGTCATCGCCCGTACCGCAGAGGTCTATAACGACGGCGGATTCGACATGATCTACCTCGATGCCCTTGACGGATCCAATATCCATCGCGGAAACGAATGGGCATGGTACTACGGCTCGAAGTTCGCGTTCGAGCTTGCCAACCGCCTCAAGAAACCCGCCATCTTCGAGATGAGTACCTTCCACCATCACCTGTGGTACGTGCGCTCACGCATGGGGGCGTGGGACTGCCCAGCCCGCGCACCTAAGCCCTTCATCGAGATCCATCGCATCGTCAACCGCAGTTGCCGAGACATGTTCCTGCCCGCCCACCTGGGCTGGTGGGCAATCTTCGATTGGCAGGGCATCCAGCCCGAACGCACCACGCCGGATGTGATCGAGTACCTGGGCACCCGGTGCATCGCCGATGGCTGCGGGCTGTCGTTCCCGGTCGGCTTCACCCCGGACGCGTACGAGAACAGCCCCAATATCCAACGCTTGGGCAAGATCGTTCGCCAGTACGAGGATCTGCGCCGGGCCAATACCGTACCCGATCCTGTGCGCCAACGACTGGGCACGCGGGGTGAGGAGTTCACCTTGGTCACGCCCGCCGATCCCGACACCGGCCTGCCCGTCTTTCGCCCCATTCGCTATGACAAGCACAAGATCACCCAGATCGACACCGGGGGCTCCACTTGGACGGTGGCCAACCACTTCGGCGAGCAACCGATCAGCTTGCGAATCGAGGCCCTTCTGTCAGCCGCTGAATACGACTCGCCCGACAGCAGCATCATCGAGGACTTCAGCGAACCGGCCGCTTTCGACCAGCAGCGGCTCGCCGAAGGCGTAACCATGCGACTCGATAAGGCAGACGGCTCCGACAAGGCGGTAGCCACCCTGGTCAGCTCCCGGGCCGCGCAGGGGACAGCCGGCTCGTGGGCCATGGTCGGTCGAAAGCACGACCCCAGCATCAACCTGGCCAACAAGGGATTGGGGTTGTGGGTCCACGGCGACGGCAGCAACGCGGTACTCAACGTGCAGATCAAGAGCCCGGCCCACGCCTTCGGCGGCGTCTGCGACCGCTATGCCCGCATCGACTTCCAAGGGTGGCGGTACATCGAACTCATCGAGCCCGAAAGCGACGACATCGTCAACCACGGCTGGCCCTACATGCCTCATCGCGACGAGTGGGCCCGGATCGCCACCGGCCTCATGGGCTACGCCTATCCCGCTTTCCACTACCACGTCATGTATCACCAGATCGAGTCGGTCAACCTGTGGTACGGCGATCTGCCGGCCGACGGCACCACCTGCCGACTCAGCCCCATCAAGGCCCTCCCGCTCTTGCATTGCCGACTGAGTAACCCGTCGGTCTCCATCGGCGGCGAGACCATTACCTTCCCGGTCGAACTCGAGAGCGGACAATACCTCGAATTCCGCTCGCCGGATGACTGCCAGGTAATCGGACCCAAAGGCGATGTGGTTGCCAAGGTCGCGCCCACCGGCGCGGTCCCTCGACTGGCTGCGGGCGATAACACCATACGCTTCGCCGCTCAGACCCTGACCGGCCCGCATCCCCGAGCGGCGGTCACCGTGATCAGCCAAGGCGATCCGCTGCGGGCCCCCTGATGTTCGTGAGTTGTCCAACGAAACGGCAATCAACGCCTTCCGCGAATCAGGAGGCAAGGCGTGCAAGCGAGCCGGGTGGTCACTCTGCACAGCTCGGGTCGAGCTGCACGCCCGCGCCGCTCAGGCATCGCCGAAGAATGCTCACGTCAGAAAGATCCACGTCCTCGTCATCATCCAGACAGGCCGCCTGGCATGCGGAGCCGGCCACGGAAACCCCCGCTCCGCTTAGACACCGCTGAAGCAAGCCGAAATCATCCATGTCCACATCAAGGTCGCCGTCGAAGTCCATCGGTGGATTCCTCGTTGTGAACCGCCACACCGGACCGGTCGAAACCTCTTCCCCCTCAACCTCGTCGATGCGCCAGTAGTAGGTTGCCGACGGCGACAGCCTGCCCGGATTGAACGACGTCGCGGTCTGCCTGCCACGGTACTCCAGGGTCTCGGGTGACTGCCCGAAGTACACATCGTGATGCGTGGCTCGCCATCCTGTCTGCCAAGACAGCCAAACGGTCAGCCGAACCCCTTCCGCCCCGTCCGTCGGCGCCGGCCCGGCTGCTTGGCCGACACCACTCGGAATAACCGCCAAGGCTTGTCCCGAGGCCGAGTAGTTCAGCATCTCGTCGTACGCAAACACCGAGTAGTAGTACGATCCATCCGACACATCCGTGTGGGACAAACTTGGGGATGAGACTGTGGTCCGTAAGTCGCCGAGAAGCTCACCATCCAACGGATGGGCAGGATAGCCTGCCCGGCTGAATCGGACCACCCAACCGATCTGATCCCCCTCTGTCGGATCGGCCCAGGTCAAAACGATTCGATCCCGGCCCACCGTCGCCAGTACGCCCGCCGGTGTGGCCGGCGCGGTGATGTCGCTGCTGTAACGATAATTGAACTTCCGATCAGGGGCACTGTCGCCGCTGACCGCAAACTGGTCCACGTCGCCCGGAACCTGAATGTTGTCCGACCACTTGAAGTCAAATTCCAGATCCGCAAGACCATCCATCCCTAGGTCCGCACGCGGAATCCGCAATTCCATCCTTCCGCCGCCGAGTCGATAGGACACGTCGCCCACCGTGCTCCACGACCATCCGCCGGTGTTCCTCTTCACCGTGGTGGCCGTTGAACTCACCGGCGGCCAGTTGACCAGGTAATCGTAGCCCTCCCATCCCGTCGCCCGATCGCGGTCCACATCGATGAACAACATCATCCAGTTCGCGCCCGCGTAGCTCGTCGTATTCTGCCGCGTCGTTACAGAGAAGTATACGTGATCGGCGTCGTGAGTCACTTTCATCACGGTGAAATCATTGCGGCCGGTGGTGTTGACGTAACGCCCCGCACTGCCCCAACCCGGGTAGTCGCGATGTGTTGTGTCATAGATGGTATCCCGGAACTCGGGCTCGACATCGTCCCAGTCCGTGAAATCGCCGTCGATCGCAATGGTCTTGGGCGCACTGGCTTTCTCCGGAGAACGCACACCCTTGTACCGACGAATGTTGCTGACCGTCTGATAGTAATACAGATCCGTGTGGCCGCCCTTCATGGGCTCGATGTCGCGGCTGTACTCCTGTGTGTAGGAATCCACGAACAGCGCGTCCCCAGTGTAGCCGTTGAACTCCGTCAAACGCAGCGCCACCCACTCGTTCCAGCCCGTGACGAACACGAACGTGGGATCCACGGCCAGCGCACGCTGCCATTGCTCCG
>JAAYDF010000235.1 GCA_012729395.1 Phycisphaerae bacterium | reverse complement strand
GGCACACCTGTGCCCGACGGTGCCGCTACCCTCTTCATCCTCAAAGAAGAAATCGAAAGTGGCGTAACGAATTGGACCGGCAGGATGCCCCGAGGCAATTTACACAGGACTTGACACTACCTCCTCCTCATGAGGCCGCAAGCCGTTCTGAGGTGCCCCTGGGCAGCAGAATGCACCCTGCGGATTGTGCCGTTCACGCATGCGCCAGGGTATGGCCCGTTTTTCCATCCCTCTCCGGCTGGCGGGCATTCAGGCCGGCTCAATGTATTGCTGGCCTTTCCATACAGTGTCGTCCCCATTGCAGCTGATCAGTCTTCCACTGAACCTGTCGAACAGGAACCGACTAAACACCTGCCCCTTCCTGTCATGGATGACCAGCTGTTCATCAACAACCTCCCAAGAAGACTCGTTTGTATTCCGGCCTTCCCCAATGGCTCCAGAGCGATCAAACGTAATGCTCTTAGTGCCTGTCTGCGGCTTGAATAAGAGCGTAAACCTATGAGTAGTGAGATAGTCGCGAAGAGACGAACGTGGTTGTGCTATCGCCTCGTACCTCTTTGTGAAGCGCTGCATGTCGCGCAGAACATCCTGTGCAGAGGTTAGCTCTGAGCTACGCTGGAATCTCGCCAAATACAGGAACAGCATCCCACAAAGTAATGCCGCGAAGAAGACCACCCAACAAGCGAACCGTCCCTTGTCGGAAGGGTCGGCGGGTAAAGGAGGTAAACTCAGGGCGGCAATCAAAGCCGAGGCCGAACAGCCGAGGAGAACCGATCCGATCGTATGAACTGTTAAGCCAGGGGATGAAATCCGGGAGACCTTATCATACAAATGTTCCCAGTCCGATTCAGGAACAGGATACGCTCGCTCCTGGTTGGGTTGAGCCACTTCGTAATCCTGGCTTATCTTGAAAGGTGCTTTAAGAGGCATCCTTATTTACCTCTCTTACCCTGGTTTTCCGGTCGGTGCCAGAAATGAGGCCTGCCCTTATGGCATTAAAGAAGAGCGAATGCCCGCAGGTATCGCAGGTGACGCAGACGACAGGATAGATCGGCGCCCCAGCGACCAGATTCCCTGATTCAAACGAGCGAAGTTCAAAAACAGTGCTATTGATCTGCCATGTATCGTTCTGGCAGATCGGACATTTATGATCGCCCTTCCAGTGCTCGTTCAGCCAGGCAAGGAAAGTCTTTGCCTCGTTGTCGTCGAGTTTCATTGCATCCTCCTGCGCACGGGGCGAACAGGGGCAGAAGCCATTCGATCCTCCCGCACTATCTCGGGCCGGCCGATAGGGCGAAGCGCGCTGGCCTGTCCCGGTGTGGCCACGATTTCTCACACCCGGTCAGCCATGCCTCAAGGGCGGTTCTGCCATCCGAATGACCACGCGGGCTCCAAGCCGGCAGCCCGTTAGGTGTCCGTGGCGAACAGCGCGCCGGCACGCGAACGATCACATCATACGCCCACCCCATGGCGTCGGAGCACGTCCTGCAAACCAGCACTCTAGCCCTGCCTCGTGTCGCCGTCAACGGCTTCTTCCCCCGCTTCTGTTCAGCGAGTTGATCTCGGCTTCCAACCCTGAAAGAGTGTTCACAAACGGATTCCAGAATACTGAAGAGCTGCTTGAGCGTCCAGCAGACCCAGAAGTCCTTCTCCACCAGTGCCGCGGGCAGGCCGATCCGGCTGCCGGTCTCGCGGAAGAGATCAGCACGAAACTCGGCGCTGTTTTGGGCCACGCCATCCATTAACCGGGCCCTCCGGCAATTCGTCGGGCCGCATCGTAGATCCAGTCCGACGAGGGGCGGGCGTCCCTGACGAGCTGACGTTGCTCCGTCTTTGACAGACGGGCTCGCAGCACTTCAATGGCCTGATCGTTTACCCCGGTCTGCCCGAGGTATCGGAGGGCTTGAATGACCAGAGCCGATGCCGGGCCCATGCCACCGATCTGCTTGGGGCGGGCGTGCTTGAACAGAATCGTCTGACCGCCAGCCTGGATCCGGCGAGCTGGGCCGTCGGACAGATAAGTGATGCGGGCCGGTACCTGGGTGGAAAGACCGAGCATGTTCGCTGCGAGCGGCCCGGCGGGAACGATGCGCCAGCGGTATCTCCGGGCGATGGCTTGGGCGACTTGATCGGTGTCGGGACTCAGGGGCCCGCCCAGAATGTCGCTGTGCTTGGGATACTCGTAGAGTCCGCGGCGTAGCCGGCGGATCAGACCCGCTGCGCTCAGCTTGGAGAGGGCAACGTCTACCGACCCCCGGCTGCCCAAGTCGAGGAGATCCTTGGGGGTGAACACACTGCCTGGCCCCAGCCGCTTGATCCGCTTCTCGATGTTTCTTTGAGCATCCGGCATCTCGCTCACCATCCGGCTCGTTGATTTAGAAATAATAGCCAAGATATTCTAAACAGTCGACAAGAAACACGAGCATAATTAGCTTTCTTATAAATCGTTACGGGAGATAAAGCACGAGTGCACAGAAGCCGTTGTCAGAAGAGTGGTTCGTGGCGAACCACGGTTCCGTGTGTGCCTGTTCGCGGGGACACTGTCTGGCGGGCGGGTTCAGCCCGACCGGGGTTGGAGGAGGAGCAGGCGGCCGGGCATCCGTCTGCGGTGCTGAGCTTGCCGCCGGTACCCGCAAGCTGCGCGACGCGTTCACGCTCTCGCTGTCGAAGTACCCCTCGACCATCGGCCAGACGGCGTCAAAAGCGGCAGCGATGTGAGGGTGTATCAGTCCGGGCTTCTTCCGCGAAGCGGCAAGCCGAAAGTACTGCTTCCTCCGTCAGCTTGACACATTGTCCCGGCGGCCGGGGCCATGGACGAATCGGCCGGGGCGGGCGTTGGTGTGTTCGCCGTCTTGAAGGACGGGGACGCCGTTGACCAGGACGTGAACCACGCCGGTGGCGTACTGGTGCGGTCGGTCGAAGGTGGCATGGTCCTGGATGGTCGCGGGGTCGAAGGCCACGACGTCGGCGAAATGGCCGGGGGTCAGTCGGCCGCGGCGCGCGATCCGCAGGTTGTCGGCGGGGAAGGAGGTCAGGCGACGGACGGCCTCCTGCAAGGGGACAAGCTTCTCGTCGCGGACGTATCGGCCCAGGAGGCGAGCGAACGAGCCGTAGGCTCGCGGGTGCGGATTGCGATTGAGGAAGATGCCCTCGGCAGACAGCGAGCCCGAGTCGGAGCAGAAGCTGACCCAGGGCCGGCGGATCTGCTTACGGATGTTGTCCTCGGACATGCTGAAGAAGACGGCCCCGACGCGGCTGTCGTCCTCGATGACCAGGTCGATGGCGGTTTCCTCGGGCGATTTGCCGCGAGCCTTGGCTACCTCAGAGAGGGTCTTTCCGGTCAGGTGGCGCAGGGCGGGGTTGCGGAAGGAAACGACGAGGATGTTGTCGCCGGAGCCGGCCGACTTGAAGCCCGCATCCCAGTCACCGACGGGGAAGCTCATTTCGGCGATGACGCGGCGGCGGACGTCGGGATCCTTGAGGCGTTCGACCCAGGCACGATGGCCGCCCTCCTGCACCCAGGGGGGCATGGTGGCGTCGAGGCCGGTCGAGCTGGCGTGGTAGGTGTACATGTCGGCGGTGATGCCGAGACCGTCGGCTTGGGCGGCTTCGACACGGCGGAAGACCTCCTCCATCTTGGGCCAGTTGGTCCGCCCGGAGGCCTTGAGGTGGTAGATCTCGGCGCGTGTGTGGGCCTGGCGTGCGATGGTGAAGAACTCATCGAGGGCCTCGAACAGCCGGTCGCCCTCGTTGCGAATGTGAGAGATGTACAAGCCGTCGTGCTCCGCGCTGGCTTGGGCCAGGGCGATGAGTTCATCGGTCGCGGCGAAGAAGGCCGGCGTGTAGATCAGGGACGAGGACACGCCGACGGCGCCTTCGCGCATGGCATGGCGGACGTGTGCGCGCATGCGTTCGAGTTCCTCGGGGGTAGGTGGGCGGTTGGCGTAGCCGATCTCGTGGACGCGCACGGTGGTCGCCCCGACGAAGCTGGTCACGTTGCAGGAGATGCCGCGGGCTACGAGCCAGTCGAGGTACTCGCCGAGGGTGGTCCACTCGACGGGGTAGCGGGCATCGTCTTGGCGTTCGAGCCGGTCGCGTTTCATGGCCTCGTTCCAGGGGCCCATGGAGGTTCCCTCGCCGAGCACTTCGAGGGTGACGCCCTGTCGGATGTCGCTCTGCGATCGGCCGTCCGCGATGAGGGACTCGTTGGCCCAGCTCAGCATATTGATGAAGCCGGGTGCGATGGCCAAGCCGCGAGCGTCGATCTCGATTTGCCCGCGGGCTTGGCCGAGGTCGCCGCTGGCGGCGATGGTATCCCCGCGAATGGCCAGGCCGCCGTCGCGTGGTTCACCGCCGCTGCCGTCGTAGAGGGTGCCGTTGCGGATGATGACGTCGAAATCGGGCTTCATAACAGGCCGTACTCCTTGAGGGCGGCTTCGAGTTTCGTCCGGTTGGCGGGTGCCATGGGAGTCAGAGGCAGACGTATCTCGTCGCCGACCATTCCCATGAGGGCCATGGCGGTTTTGATGGGAATGGGGTTGACCTCGAGGGTCAGCAGGCCCTTGGCGAGCTTGAACATGCGGTGATGCCAGCGGCGAGCGGTTTCCCAGTCACCGGCCAGGGCGGCGGTGGTCATGGCTTTGACATCCTTGGGTACCAGATTGGCGAGCACGCTGATGACGCCGACCGCTCCGACAGCCATAAGCGGGAGGGTCATGGAGTCGTCGCCGCTGATCACCGCGATGTCGCAGCGGCCGAGGAGTTCGCTGGCTCCGTCCATGGAGCCGGTGGCGTGTTTGACGGCGACGATGTTGGGGCAGGCCTCGCGCAGGCGAACGATGGTGTCTGAGCTGATTTCGACGCTGCATCGGCCGGGGATGTTGTAGAGTACATGGGGGAAGTCGACCGCTCGGGCGATGGCGGCGAAATGCTGAAAGAGCCCTTCCTGTGGCGGGCGGTTGTAATAGGGGGCCACGAGGAGTGAGCCGTCGGCGCCGTTTTTGCGGGCGGCTTGGGTCATCTCGATAGCTTCGCTGGTGCTGTTGGAGCCGGTGCCGCCGAGGATCTTCATGCGTCCTTTGGCCGAGCGGACAACGGCGGCGATGACCTTGTTGTTTTCCTGGTGGGTCAGCGTGGGGCTCTCGCCGGTCGTGCCGCAGGGGACGAGGGCGTCGGTGCCGGCCTCGGCGTGAAACTCGACCAGTTTTTCAAGTGTTTGGTAATCCACCTCGCCGTTCTTGAACGGGGTGACCAGTGCGACCATACTTCCTCTGAACACGGGCTCATACCTCACTGTTTGACAAGTGCTCTCATTGAGCCGGGGCAGTCCCGGCGGGTGCAGTAGCGTTCGACTCTTCCTCTGCGGGGCGAGGCCGGGTGGGCTGCGCGGTTGGCAGCCGCTCTTCGGGCACATCCTCGGCCAAAATGAGCCGGGCGAAGAAGGTCTTCGGGCGACGGGCGATGATGCGTTCGTACGCGGTCGCGTATGCCTGCCAGGCGGTGGCCAGTTGCCGCTGGGCCTCCACGAGTTCGGTCTCCTCCGGTGGCGACAGCTCCAAGCGTCGCCAAGTGTTGTAGCGGTAACTGTGTTTGAGGGTGATGAGTCGCAGCAAGTCCTGGGCCTCGGTCGTCGCCTGCATCGGGGCGGCGAGGGCGAGGTTAAGGCCTGCTCGGAGCTGGCTGGCGGAGATGGCCAGGTCGCCGCGGCTCGTTCCGTCGGCCATCTGTTGATTCAAACGAATACCCAATGGGGGCGGGTCGGTGATACGGAACAGGAACTGGCACATGGCGGCGGCGGACCAATGGCTTTTGAGGGCTGCGGGGCGTCCACCGGGGATGGGCAGGTTCTTCATCTCCAGGATCCGTTGGCCTTGCTCGGTGACGGTCACCGAGATCGCAGGTTGCCCGGTTCCGCCTGTGGGCACATCCACGGACGCAGTGCCCGCGGTCCAGTCGAGATTGATCTCCGTCCGGCTGGGTTGGGCTCCCCATGCCTGGAGCAACTTCATGGCCGCTGCCGCCTGGCCGCGAGCCAGTGGGATGCGTGGGTCATTGGGGCTGTAGAGTTCGTCTTCCCTTGTTGGAGCCGGGTTGATCTGCTCGGCTGCCATAGCGGCCAGCCAATCCACGAATCCGACCTCCGCGGTTTGGGCGAGCTCGCGCATCGCGTTGGTGTATTCCTGGAGCGTCTGGTTGTAGGCGATGGCGGACAGGTCGACGTAGGAGGATTTGCCTTCGACGGTGACGCGGACGGTCTGGCCCAGTTGCTCGCGCACCGCGGGCGGAGAGACCAGCCAGACGCGAGCACCCGTCTGGCGACAGCGCTCGACGAGCGCGGCCAGTTGCTCCTTGAACGCCGGCAGGAGCTTGGTCTGCTCGGCGGCAGTGGCGTAGCGCGGGTCGTTGAGACCCAGGCAGATGACGATCACGGTCGGGTTGCGGCTGAGCACGTCGCGATCAAGGCGGAGCAGTGCCCGGCCGACGGTATCGCCGGCCCAGCCGGCATAATGGTATTCCAGGCGAAGCTCGGGGTAGCGGACGGTCAGGAACGTTTCGACCAGCAGCGGAAACGCAATGTTTCTGCGGGGGTCGGCGGTATCGATGGTCTCGTCGCCGACAAAGACGATGGTGTCGCCGTGGCGCAAGGCAGTGGGGCCGGCCGGAGCGGTGGCAGACTGAGCGCTCGCCGGCGAGGTGCTGACCAGCAACGCGAGGACAACCACAGGATGGCGTAGACTCCGGTTCATGTCAGGCCACTCCGGAGAGGTCAGTGCTTACCGGCGGAGACGATCAGGGCTTTCATTTCTCGGACCGCCTCGCGCAGACCGACAAAGACGGATCGGGCGACGATCGAGTGCCCGATGTTGAATTCGGTGAACCCTTCGAGGGCGGCGACGGCCTGGACGTTGGTGTAAGTCAGGCCGTGCCCGGCGTGGACGAGCAGGCCGGCTTCTCGACCGACCTCGATGGCGGTTTCGAGACGATTGAGGGCCGCCTTGATCGCACGCGGCGTGCGGGCGTGAGCATACTGGCCGGTCCAGAGTTCGATCGCGGTGCAGCCTACGTCGGCGGAGGCGAGCACCTGGTCGGCGTCAGGCTCGATGAAGGCGCTGACCTCGATGCCCAGGCGGCGCAGTCGGGCGACGGCCGGCTTGACCCGCCGGGCGAGTCGCGAGACATTCAGGCCGCCTTCCGTGGTCAGCTCCTCGCGGCGTTCTGGCACCAGCGTGCACTGGTCGGGGCGAAGCCGCAGGGCGATCTCCACGATCGGCCGGGCGATAGCCATTTCCATGTTGAGCTTGGTGCTGACGACCTCTTTGAGCACGGCCGCGTCGCGGTCGTTGATATGCCGCCGGTCCTCGCGGAGGTGGAAGGTGATGCCGTCGGCTCCACCGAGTTGGGCTTCGGCGGCAGCCCAAGCGGGGTCGGGCTCATAGGTTCGCCGCGCCTGGCGAACCGTCGCCACATGATCAATATTGACACCCAGTCGAATCATGAGCGGGCTTCCCTGGTTATGGATCGCCGAGCTTCGCCTTGCACGGCATCGGCCTGACGAGCGGTGGCCATTATAGACCCACAGGACCCGGTGTAAACGGACTTGGGATGAGGTGGTCCTGGGAAGGGGCGGTCTGGGCGGTTGGCGGGTGTGGGTTGTCTACTGCGACGCGTCGGCGTCCCGTGTCCGTTTGCCGCGTTGCGTTCTTGTCTGCCCGTGGTATTCTGCTCGCGGGAGGTAGGTCTATGCGAATCAAAGCCTGCAGCGGGTTGGCCGGCGTGTTGCTTCTGTGCGGTTTGGTCATGGCGAGTGAACCGCGTGGTGGGGCGGCAATGAAGGCCAAGACGCTGTTCCAGACGAACTCGGACTATGACCCGCGTATCGCGATCGCGGTGGATGGGGTCATCGTGCATTTGCACGGGGCGAGCGACGATCGGCTGGGGCAGGCGATCGACTCGTGGAAGGAGCATGGCTTTCTGGTGGGCAGGATGTTCTTCGCGGACTCTGACGCGACCAACGAATACTGGACGGGCAAGTGGGACGGGACGCCCCGGCCGGACGAGGTTGAGCGGGACGCGCGCGGCGAGGTGGTGATGTGCGTGGGCATTCGACCATACATGCTGCCGACCGAGGGGTGGACGCGGTACCTGCAGGAAATGGCGGCCAAGTCGATCAAGACGGGGGCAGAGGCGGTCTTCCCTGAGGAGCCGCTGGCGCACGTATTCACCGGGTACGAAGAGAAGTTCCGTACGTTGTGGGAGCGGCGGTACGGCCGGCCCTGGCAGCCGGAGAGTAGCTCGCCGGAGGCCCGCTTTCTGACCGCTCAGCTCAAGAATGAACTCTACCTGGAACTCGAGCGGGAGCTTGGCCGCACCGTTCGCGAGCAGGCCCGCGAGGCCGGGCGAGAGGTGCCGTTCATCTTTCCCGTGCACAGTCTGTACAGCAACATCGCCTCTCAACTGGTCGCGCCGTTGGGGACTTCGTTGGGCATCGAGGAGATCGATGGGTACATCGGGCAGGTCTGGACCGGGCCGATCCGCTGGGCGGAGGCGAACTACGATTCGCCGGACAAGTCGTTCTTCGCCTCGGCGTTTGCTTTGTACGACTACTTCGTGCAACTGGTGCGTGGTTCGAGTCGGCGTATGTGGCTGCTGACCGACCCGGTTGAGGACGATCTCAACCACGCGTGGAGCGAGTTCGAGGAGTGGTATCGGCACTGCGTGGTTGCGGAGATGTTGTTCCCGCAGACGGACGCTTACGAAACGATGCCTTGGCCGGATCGCATTTTTCTGCCGGGTTATTCGACGGGTGGGAGCACGCCTGCCCCGGAGCGGTTCCGGATCATCACCCTGTCGGCGGTGCAGGTGCAGCAGGAGGTGCCGGCGCAGGGTGAGTGGCAGGGGGCAGAAGCCGAGCGGCCGACGGAGGGTGTCGGTGTGGTCATGTCGGATACGCTGATGTGGCATCGGCATGCGCCGCCGGTGTTACAGGATGCGTACGGCCTGCTGATGCCGCTCATCCAGGAGGGGGTTCCGGTGGGTGCATGCCTGCTGGAGCGGGTGCACGAGCGGGCCTATCTGGCGGACTTCAAGGTGCTTGTGCTTTCGTATGAGGCGATCAAGCCGCTGGATGCGGCGATGCACGTTGCCTTGGCCGAGTGGGTGCGGGCGGGAGGCTCGCTGATCGTTTTGGGCAAGGGGGACAACCTCAACGAGGAGTCGCTTTGGTGGGTGCAGCGTGGGCTGCGCGACCCGCTCGTACATCTGCTTGGCGAGTTGGGCCTGGAGGATGCGGGTGAGTTCGATCAAGCGGTGGGCAAGGGGCGGGTCTATCGCAGGTTGACGAGCGGGCGGCGTTTTGCCGACCCCAAAGTCGCGAGGAGTGAGTATCTGCCGCTGGTTGACGAGGCTCTTCGGCGGGCGGGCGTGGCGGCTGGATTGCGTCGGCCGGGGTGTTTTCGTATGCGGCGTGGACCGTTTGTGGTGGCGCACACGATTCGGCAGCCGCTGCGTCTGGCGGGGCCGCTGGTTGACGTGTTCGATCCGGAGTTTCCGGTACTGGAAAGCGTCGAGCTGAAGCCCGGCGAGAGCGGCCTGTATCGCGAGGTGAGCGAGCTGGTCGCGTCGGCGATGGCGCGGAAGCGGCCGACCATCCTGCATGTCACGCATCGTTTGCTGAGCGACTCGTACGCGGACGGCGTGAGCAGGGCGGTGATCCGCGGTCCGGCTGAGACGCCCGCGGTGGTGCGTCTGCATACCGCCGGCCGCCAGCCGCGGACGGTGCAGGCCGCCGATCACGAGGGCAAGCAGCTACAGGTCGAGACGCGACGGGACGGAGCCAGCCTGCTCATCCGCTTTCCCAACGTGCCGGCCGGTGCGAATCTGACCATTCACTGGCAGTGATCCGGGGTCAACCAGGCACAGAGGAGCCGGCCGATTCATGTTGCCGTCGGCCGTGCACCTGCTCTCGGCTTACGAGGCCGGGATGCCTGGATGCAGCGTGCGAGGATCTGGAAGTCGGCTTCCTGCTGGCTTTGGCTCCGCACGGTGTGCAGCACCCGCGGGCTGGGGTGGTAGAGCGGGACCAATAGGAAGTCCTGCAAGCGAATGATTGTGCCCGAGACCTCTGAAAGGTGCCATCGGTGCTTTATGAGGTATCCGAGGCTGCGCAGGGCGATCGCTCCGACGGTGGCGACGACCGGTGGTCGGAGCATGTCGAGGGTGCGGCCCAGGAATCGGCCGCATTGGCGCACCTCGGCGGTGGTCGGCGGATGGTTGCGGGCATCGTCGGCTGGGCAGCAGAGAACGGCGTTGGTGATGAAGACTTCCTCGCGGGTCAGGCCGGCCGAGGCGAGCAGATACTCGAAACATCGCCCGGACGCGTCGCCGTGGAAGGGTACGCGGGTGCGGTCGGCTCCGCGCCGGCCGGGTGCCTCGCCGATGAACAAGACCCGCGGGGTCAGTGAGCCATTGGGCGGCCCGAGGACCGCACCACGTTCCGCGAGCCGCGGGCATGCTCGGCAGAGGGCGGCTTCCTGAGCCAGCGTCGCGAACCGTGACGCGAGTTCTGGCTGGTTCGAGCGGCGGAGCCTGCGTTGTGAGGGTGCGTTGGTCATATTGATGCCGTGCCGTTGGACGGTGCGGAAACCACATCGGCGGGGCACCATCCATGCGCCGTCCGATATCATACGCGGACAGGGGGAGTGCCCGTAAAGTATGGCCGGTGCTTGAGCCGACATGGAACAAGCGGTGCGCGGAGCAGACCGTTCTCAGACCCTTGACGGAGCTGACATGGCCAGTAAACCACAAACGAAGCGATGGGCGGCAGGGTGGATATCGGGTTCGATGCTGCTGGCCATGGTTGTCCTGGTGGCCGGCTGCCCGGCTCCCGAAGAAGTGACGCTGCCGGAAACACTGGATATCGAGATGCCTGATGGCACGGTGGTGGCCGCCAGGATCGATACCGGCCCGAGCAGCCTCGCCAACTCGACCTGGGCTTGTTATCGCAAGGACAACAACGCCCTGATTGTGCGGGTGGAGTTTGGGGCGGACGGTTGCATCACTCGTTTTTTCGACAATGCCGGTTATAGCCCCAGCCACTTGGGGGCTGAGGTTTTCCCAGATTTCGAGCCTCATGCGTTTGTCATACCGGCCAACGCTTACTACCGGGCGGCGGCGTACGGCAAGTCAGCCGGCCCGCACTTTGGCGCGGCCCTGTTCATGCACACATGGTGGGGCGACGAGTACATCGGGCATGGTGTCGCCTATGTCAGGGGCACCGTCTCGGGCGATACCTTCGAGGGCATCTTTGGGTACTCGACGCAGCTTCGTTTTGCTGACTGGTTTGGGAGCCTGTCTGACCAGTACCAGATCCATGCGGTCCGCGAAGACTAACCGCTGGACCTGAACGGCACTCCGATTTACCCTGTCGCACTTGAGCGGTGTTCCAGTAGGGCGATCTGGTCGGGTGTTTGCTCGGCAAGGTGGTTTGCCTGGCGCGGAGCACGGGTGGTTGAGTAAGTGGCACATGGGGTGGTAAGTGGCTGCCGCGCGGGGGGCGGTCGCGGTTGGGAGTATGATGCGTTTTCAGTTGGCCATCAGTATTGTGATTCTCGCGGCCTTGGCGGGCGGCGTGGTGTATGTTGTGCTTGGCCCAGGGCTCGAGCAGGCGGGACAGGTCACCCCAAGCTACCCCGGTGAGCCGTTGACCGGGCTGCCGACACGGACGAAGTCCGGTTTGCAGTACTTCGATCTCAAGGTGGGCGACGGGGCGATGCCCAAAGGCAGTTCCAGCACCGCGATGGTTCATTACACGGGCTGGCTGCTGAACGGCACGAAATTCGACAGCTCTCGGGATGCCGGCTCAGAGCCGGTGCCCTTTCGGCTTGACCAGGGCATCCCGGGTTGGAACGAGGGTTTAGCCACGATGCGGGCGGGGGGAAAGCGCAAGCTGATCATTCCGCATCATCTGGCCTATGGTGAGCAGGGGGCGCCGCCGAACATTCCGCCGCGGGCCACCCTGGTGTTCGACGTGGAATTGGTCGCTGTGGCGGAGTGATCCCAGTGTCTGGAAAATGGTGTCAGGATGATTTTTCTGGGGGTGGCAACGACGCTGACAGCCCCGTTGCCGTATGCGGAAAAATCATCCTGACACCATTTTTCTTTCAGGAGTGATGGATATGTTGAGGATGGTTGCTGTGTTGACGTTGGCGGCTTTGGCGCTGTTTGTTTCGGCCGCTTGGGGAGATGGTGAGGCTTCAGTTGCCGCGGCGGGGGCGTCGGCGACTCAGCCGGCCGGGGAGCGGGTGCTCGAGTCCTACAAGGAGAAACTCAGTTACAGCATGGGGCTGGATATCGCCCGGGCGATCAAGGCTCGCGAATTCGACGTCGACGTCGAGCTGGTCACCCGTGGGATCAAGGATGGAATGGCTGGCGGAGCGACCCTGTTGACGCCTGAGGAAGTGCAGGAGGTCATGCGTAAGTTTCAGGAGGAGGCCCGGGCCAAGCAGGTGGAGCAGCGGGTCAAGATGATGGCTGAGCGAAAGCAGCTTGGCGAGAAGAACCTCAAGGCCAGTGCGGAGTTCCTGTCGGCCAACAAGGAGAAAGAGGGCGTGGTGACGCTGCCGGACGGCCTGCAGTACAAGGTGATCGAGGAGGGCAGCGGTGAGAGCCCGACGGAGACGGATCGCGTCAAGGTCAGTTACCGGGGGACGTTGATCGATGGCACGGAGTTCGATGCCAGCCCGGCCGGCCAACCGCGGGTCTTCGCCGTGCAGGGAGTCATCAAGGGCTGGGGCGAAGCGCTCAAGATGATGAAGCCCGGGGCCAAGTGGCAGCTTTTCATTCCGCCGGATCTTGCATATGGCGAGGCCGGCCGGGGAGCCAAGATCGGGCCGAACGCGGTGCTGATCTTTGATGTGGAGTTGATTGGGATCGAACCGTCAGCGTCTCAGCCCGCTCCGTAAGGGCAGAGAGAAGGTGGCAGAAAAAAGGTGTCAGGATGATTTTTCCGGGGGTCATATCGAGGTTGCCAACCTCGATATGACCCCGGAAAAATCATCCTGACACCTTTTTTCTGCGGAGGTGGTCGAGGGCGACGGCGAGGACGATGACGGCGCCGATGACCATTTCCTGGACCCAGCTTGGCACGCCGACGTGGTCACAGCCGACGCGCAGGAAGGCCATGATCAGCGCCCCGATCAGCGAGCCGAAGACCGAGCCCTCGCCGCCGGAAAGGCTGCCGCCGCCGATGACCACCGCGGCAATCACGTCCAGTTCGGCGCCCATGGCGGTGGTGGGGTCGCCGACGGTGAGTCGGCAGAACTGCATGACGCCGGCCAGGCCGGTGCACACGCCGGCCAGGGCGTAGAGGCAGAGCTTGGTGCGTTCGACGCGGATACCGCACAGGCGGGCGGTGGCCTCGTTGGAGCCGATGGCGAAGATGTGCCGGCCCAGGGTAGTGTAGCGCAAGACGGCCCAGACCATCACCGCCAAGCCGAGCATGGCCCACACGCCGGGCGAGACCAGCAGCCAGGCAGGTTGCGGCTCGCGGACGAGGACGTGTGTCCCCAGCCACGCGGCGGGTGCGTCGATCTTCTGTTCAGCGGCGATACCCTTGGCCAGCCCGCGGGCGATGCCCCACATGCCCAGTGTGGCGATGAAGGGCACGACCTTGAGGCGGGTGATCATCAGGGCGTTGGCCAGCCCGCACAGCCCGCCCACGAGCAAGCCTGCGGTTACCGCGGTCAGCGGCGGCCAGCCGCTCCGCAGGCACCACGCGGTGACCACACTGGACAGGGCGATCACCGAGCCCACCGACAGGTCGATGCCGGCGCTGATGATGATCATGGTCATGCCCATGGCGGCAATGCCCACGGCGACGGTCTGATTGGCGGTAGCCCGGAATGTGTTGACGGTCAGGAAACGGTTTTCCTGCCGGCGAATAAGTTCCCACCGCTCGGGCACGGGTTCGGGGTCGAGCCCCGCCGTGGCCCGGCGTTCCGCACGCTCGATGAGGAAGCGGTGTTCGTCAAGCCCGGTCTTGATCTGCGAGGCGACGCCGAAGCCGACGATAATCATCGCCAGGCCCAACAGCGGGCCGAGCAGATTGAGCAGTCGCCACCATCGCGGGCGCATCCGCCCACCGACCCGTTCGGCAGGTGACAAACTCATGCGGTACCTCCCGTGGCCGCGGCCATGATATCCGGTTCGGTCCAACTGTCTGTGGATCGACAGGCGACCAGCCTTCCCCGGCTCATGACCGCGATGCGATCGCAGACGCCCAGCAACTCGGGCAGATACGAGCTGACGAAGAGAATCGCTTTGCCCCGAGCGGCCAGTTCGCCCATGAGCCGGAAGATCTCGACCTTGGCCCCCACGTCGATGCCGCGGGTCGGCTCATCCAGCAGGAGCACGTCGGCGTCCTGGTGCAGCAGCCGCGCCACGGCCACCTTCTGCTGGTTCCCGCCGGACAGATCCCAGGTCGCCTGCCGCGGCCCCTGGGTACGGATGTGCAGATGCTCGACCCACCGCTGGGCGGCGTGTCGTTGCCGGCGAAGATTCAGAAAGCCCCACCGACCGACAGTATCCAGCCGCGACAGGGTGACGTTGTCGGCGACGCTCATCGGCAGGGCCAGCCCTTCACCCTTGCGGTCCTCGCTGACCATACCCACACCTGGGGCGAGGCGGCCGTGGGGCGATGCCCCGGTATCAGTGACCGGTTGGCCGGCGACCACCGCTACCCGCACTCGCCCGGCGCGCACCGGGTCCAGCCCGAAAACCGCCCGCAGCAACTCCGTGCGGCCCGAGCCAATCAGCCCGGACAACCCGAGGATCTCCCCTCGCCGCAGCGCCAGATCGACGCCGTGCGGCATTCGCGGGCCCGAGAGGCCGTGTAGTTCGAGCACCACTTCGCCCGGCTCATGCGGCACGCGGGGGAACATCTCCGCCAGGTCGCGTCCGACCATCAGCTCGATGATCCGCCGCAATGGGGTGTCCGCCACGCGGCCGCCGCCGACCGTCGCCCCGTCGCGGAGCACGGTGAACCGGTCGGCGATCTCTCGAACCTCCTCCAAGAAGTGCGAGATGTAGATGACACTCACGCCGTGGGTTTTGAGGCGGCGAATCAGAGCGAACAGATGGGCGGTGTCCTCGCCGGTCAGCGAGCTGGTCGGCTCGTCCATGACGATGATGCGGGCGTCGGTCATCAATGCCCGGGCGACCTCGACAAGCTGCTGGGCCCCGACGCTCAACTCGCGGACGGGCACGTCGGGGTGGATATCGGGGTGGCTCAACTCGTCGAGGGCCGCCCGCACTCGGGCGCGCATCGGCCGTCGTTGAAGCACGCCCCAACGGGCTTGCTCGATGCCCAGAGTCACGTTTTCTTCGACGGTCAGGTGCGGCGCGAGGGTCAGTTCCTGATAAATCATGGCGATGCCTGTTTGCCGGGCGTCGAGCGGGTTGGCGGGGCGATACGGACGACCGTCCAGTTGCATCTCGCCCGCGTCCGGGCGCAGTGCCCCGCTGAGCACCTTCATCAGCGTGCTCTTGCCCGCCCCGTTCTCGCCGATCAGGGCGTGCGCCTCACCTGGTGCGACCTCGAGATGCACGCCATCGAGGGCTAGCGTGGCCCCGAAACGCTTCACCACGTTTCGCATGGTCAGTCGCGATGGTGTGAGCGGCGCGTTCATCTCAGGTACCTGTCGAGCGGCAGATGCGTTTGGCGTTCTTCCGGCCCCGACAGGGGCCAAGGGATGTAGCCACGGGTGGAGGTCGCCGCAGGCGACCGGAACCCGTGGAAGCGGTATAATTCAAGGAGACCCGCCCCGGCAGGGGCGGAGGATGGAACTGCCATACCGACCCAGTCACGGCGAATTGTCCCCAAGGAAACGCCGTACACGTGGCCCCCTCCGCCCCTGCCGGGCCGGGCGGACAAAAAGGCGGATCTCGTTTCCACGGGTTTCGCGTCGGCCGGCTGCGCCGTCGCGCCGCTCCACCCGTGGCTACAGCCCGTCGCTCCTTCGGAGCGAAGGGGGAAACCCAAAGCCCGCCGTTTCTGCCACCGATCCACGAAGCTCGGGCTCCGTGCCGGAGGCGGGTTTTTCTGCATTCCACATTCCTCATTCTCAATTCTTCGGCCTTCCGCGTTCATCTCAGGTACCTGTCGAGCGGCGGGTTGAGTAATTCCTGAATACGCGGCTCGTCCATGTTGTCCGGCCGGGCCACCCAACTACCCGTGTCGATGCGTTCGGCGACCCGTCGGCCGCGGAGATGAGCGACCAGTGTCTTGACCGCCCGGTAGCCGATGTTGATCGGGTCCTGGAGCACCAAGGCGTGGATTTGCCCGTCGCGCATGCCCTGCACCAACTTGGCGGAGGTATCGAAGCCGATGAGTCGGACCTGGCCCGCTCGGCCGCTGTCCTGCAGCACGCGTAGCACACCGAACAGCGGAGGCTCGCAGGGGGCGAACACCGCGTCGACATCCGGGAAGCGAGCCAGCAGGTTCTCCGCCTTGGCGTATGCGGACTCGGTTGTCGGCCCGGCGTGTTGGTCGGAGGAAACGATCTGGATATCCGGGAACTCGCCAGTCAGCAGTTGCAGCAGGCCTTCCTCGCGTTCGGTCGTGCTGGCCGAGCCGACCAGGTAGCGGAGGACGATCACCTTGCCCTTGCCGTTGAGGATCGTTCCGAGTTCGCGCCCCGCCTGCTGGCCTGCGGTGAAGTTGTCCGTAGCCACGAAGCTCACGTAGTCGGTTCCGGGCGTCGCCTGCAGGCCGGAGTCCATGATGACAACTGGCACTTTGGCCGCCATCGCCTCACGCACCGGTCGGGCCAGGGCGACCTCGTCCAGCGGGGCCAGCACGATCCCCGACACGCCTGCGTTGACTTGATTCTCGACCACGGCGATCTGCTGGTCGCGGTCGTTTTCCTTGGCCGGCCCACTCCAGATGACCTGCACGCCGGCGAGTTCCTGCTCGGCCTTGAGGGCCCCGGCATGCACGGACTTCCAGTACTCGTGATTGGTCGCCTTGGGAATGACCGCGATCCGCAAGGCTTTCTCCTGCGATGTGTCAGCCGACTCGCGCCGGCAACCACTCATTGCCGCGAGCAACACGGCCGTCAGGCATGCAGCAAGTCCGGTGTAGCGCCTGTAACTCCTCATGGTGTGATTCTCACATGCTTGCCCTGAAAGGCAAGTGGTTTCAGTGTGTTGGGCCTGGAGATACGGAATGGAACAGAAGGAAGCGAAGAAAGCAAAGAGGAACGAGGCAAGACACGAAGCGGTGGGACTGTCAGATCCTCTTCGTTCCATCTGTGTTCATCCGTGTTCATCTGTGGTTTCTTCTCCTCCTGTGCCGCAGCTTCGGCTACCGTCGGGGCCCTGCATCTCGCCGAACAAAGAGTGTCAACCACAGATGAACACGGATGAACACGGATAAGTAAGATAACCGTCAGCCCGTTCATCTCAGCAGGTACTCATCGATCGGCGGCGAGAGCAACTCGCGGATGCGCGGGTCGTTCATGTTCTCCGGCGTCGCGACCGCGCTGCCGGTGTCGATCCGGGTGGCCACCTTCTCGCCTCGCAGAAACGCGACCAGGGTTTTGACCGCGACATAGCCCATGTTCAAGGGATCCTGAAGGACCAGGCCGTGCAGCTCGCCGTCGGCCATGGCCTGGATGAGTTTGTCCGAGCTATCGAAGCCGACGAACTTCACCTTGCCCGCCCGCCCGGAGCCCTGCAGGGCTCGCAGCATGCCGAAGGTGGTGGACTCGTTGGGACAGAAGATGCCGTCCAGGTCGGCGAAGCGGTTGAGCAGGTTCTCCGCTTTGGCGTAGGCGGACTCGGTGGTCGCGCCGCCGTACTGATCCGCGGAGACCACCTGGACGTCGGGGAAGTCCGCCTTGAGCGTGTCGAGGAAGCCCTGCTCGCGTTGGACGGTGCTGGCCGACCCGACCTGGTAGCGAAGGAGCAGGATCTTGCCTTTGCCGCCGAGGATCTCACCGAGACGGCGGGCGCCGTGCTGACCGCCGACGTAGTTATCGGTGGCGACGAAGCTGGCGAATTCGCGGCACGGATCGGCCTCGAGTGCCGAGTCCATCACCACCACACTGATTCCCGCTCGACCCGCCTCCTGCACCGGCTTGGCGAGGGCCACGTCATCCAGCGGAGCCAGCACGATCCCGGTCACCCCCGCGTTGATGAAGTTCTCCACCACGCTGATCTGCTGCCCGCGGTCGTCCTCCTTGGTCGGGCCTTTCCAGATGATCTGCACGCCGGGCAGTTCCCGCTCGGCCTTGAGAGCCCCGGCATGGATCGACTTCCAGAACTCGTGGGTGGTGCCTTTGGGAATGACCGCGATGCGGACTTGTTCGCCGGCGGCAATGGGCTCGCGCTGACAATCGACGGCCGCTTTGCCATCGGCACTTCCCGCTGTTGTTCCCGTGGGCTTTGCCGGTCGATCGCCGTCACAACCGGCGGGTGTCACAACGAAGAGCGCCGCCAGAAGCGAGCAGACCAGGAGGGGGGCGGCACGGGTCACAAAGTCCGGCCGGCACAATGCATCTGTCATTGGAATCTTCGCAGAATCCCTCTGCCGCTTGGCAGAATGCACCGTTTCACTCTGAAATCGCAGATTTGAGATTCCAGATCGGGATTGCTCGGGGATCTCACCGCTCCATTCTCTATTCCCGCTTGTCACTTCTCGCCTCGTGCTTGTCACTTCTCACCTCGCGCTTCTGACTTGCCCCCCAGCTCCTGCCCGCGTTTGAACGCCGCGATGACCGCGTCGCGGATGGCCTCGGGCACGCGCTCGCGGGCCATCACGTCGAGGGCCGCTTGGGTGGTCCCGCCCTTGCTGGTCACCTGCCGCCGTAGTTCGGCCGGGTCCATGCCCGTCTCGATCATCATGCGGGCGGCGCCCAGGCAGGTGTGCTGGGCAAGCTTCAGGGCGTCTTGGTCGCTCAGGCCGCACGCCACGCCGCCGGCCACGATTGACTCGACGAACTGGTAGAAGTAGGCAGGGCCGGACCCCGCGACAGCGGTGACCGCGTCCATCAGGGCCTCATCAGGCATGACCACGGTGGCCCCGCCGGCTTCGAACAGGCTCCGCACGTCGGCTACGTCCTCGGCCGTCGCGAGCGGCGAGGCATACAGACCGGCCATTCCCGCACCTACCCGGATCGGCAGGTTGGGCATGACCCGCACGATCCGCGGGGCCGCATTCGGAAACGCCGCTTGGATTCGCTTGGTGCTCACCCCCGCCATGATGCTCACCAGCAGGTGATCGGTCCGAACCTCGGCGGCGATCTGGCTTGCGACCGTGTCGAAGCTTTGCGGCTTGACCGCCAGCACGAGTCGCCTGGCTCCGCGGGTTACCTGAGCCGCGTCCGCGGTAGCGACCACGCCCAGTTTCTCAGCAAGTAACCGCCGCCGCTGCTCGGATGGGTCGGCCGCCATGATTTGATCGGCCGGCCAGAGCCCCGCGCGCAATACGCCGGCAACGATTCCCTCCGCCATATTTCCGGCGCCTACGAACCCCCATTCAACCGGCGTAGCCATGGGTTTCGACTCCCTGTGAATGCCAACCCGACGCCCATGCACCTTGGCGGGCATTGTAGTCGAGCCGTTGGGGCCCCTCAATCGTCGGCCCGCGTCCGCTGGCCTGAACGAAGTGGCAAGGACTGATTGTTGTCACCACACAAAGGTGTCGCCGGCCAGCCGGACCTTGAGGGCGTCCATGAGGGCGTCTTCGTCGGCTTCGGTCGGGGCCTGGTAGGTGACGGAGAAGCGCAGGTGGGGGCCGGTCTCGTCGTAAGGGACGGTGCAGATGGATCGCTCGCGAATGAGGAACTGCGAGACGTCCTCGGCGGACGCGAAGGTCGGCCCGCCGCGCACGCCCGACGGCGAACGCACGTAGAGGAAGTAAGTGCCGCCGGGCATGTCGGCCTGGAAGCCCAACTCGCGAAGCGTGGCGACCAGCTTGTGGAGACGGCGTTCGTAGCGATCGCGGACTTGGTCGCAGATCTCCGGATGTTCGAGGGCGACGATCGCGGCTTTTTGAATGGCGAGGAACTGGCCACTATCGCAGTTGTCCTTCACGTCGGCGAAGGCCCGGACAAGCCGCTCGTGCCCGGCCACGAAGCCCAGCCGCCAGCCGATCATGTCGAAGCCCTTGCTCATCGAGTGAATCTCGATGCCTACTTCGCGGGCACCGGGGACAGCCAGGAAGCTGAGCGGCTTTCGGCCATAGGTCAGCACGAGGTGGGCGGCGTCCTGCACGACCACCACTTGATTGGCTTTGGCGAAGTCGATGACACGGCCATAGAAGGCCTCGTCGGCCAGCCCGCCGGTAGGGCTGTTGGGATAGTTGAGTACCAGGAGCTTGGCCCGGCGACAGATATCCTCGGGAATCGCGTCGAGATCGGGCAGAAATCCATTCTCCGGCAGCAGGGGGAGGCTGAATACCGCGCCGCCGTAGTAGCGTGTGTGTGTGCCGGCCACAGGGTAGCCGGGCGCGGTCATCAGGGTGATGTCGCCGGGGTTGATGAACGCGGCGGGGAGCATGGCCAGGGCGGTCTTGGAGCCGATGCAGTGGTTGATCTCGGTCACCGGGTCGATGGTGGCGTTGAAGCGTTTAGCGAGCCACGCGGCGGCGGCGTCCTTGTAGGTCTGGATTCCGTTGTCGGCGTAGCCGCGGTTCTCGATGCGGTCGACCTCGCGTTTGAGGGCTTCGCGGACTTGGGGGTCGGCCATACGGTCGTTCTCGCCGATGCCGAAGTCCAGCAGCGGGCGATCCGGAAAGTCCTTGATGGCGGCTCGTTTGGCCCGCTTGATCTTCTCGAACTTGTAGATCGCGGTGCCCTTACCGTACTGAGCGCCGCCGATGCGGTCGGCAAAAAGAACCTGAAAGTAGGGATCACTCATCGAAGTATCCTTTTACACAGAGGTGGTATGACATCGCTGGTTCGTGTTGGCTCGTGGCGGCCGCTGGGCGGCGATAGATCTTCAGGCGCCGGCAGCCTCGGGGGGCGGCCGCTACGGAATGACGCCGTCCCCCGGGTCACCACTGGGCTTCCTCGAACGGCCGCAACGGTCCCTTGGGACGCGGGCGAGGTCGGCCCTTGATGACGGAGTTCGCCAGGGCGATGTCACCCTGGGTGGTCACCTTGAGGTTGGAGAAATCGGACTCGACAAGCTGCACCGGGTGGCCGAGGGCCTCAACGAGTTGGGCATCGTCGGTAGGCTCGCCGGGAAACTCGCCGCACTTGGCGTAGGCGTCGACAATCACCTCGCGCTTGAAGACCTGGGGCGTTTGGGCCTCCCAGAGGCCTTCGCGGGAGATGGTCTCGTCCACGAAGCCGACCTCGCTGGCCTTCTTGATTGTGCCGCGCAGTGGAGCGGCCAGGATGGCGGCGCCGCTTTTGGCGGCCTCGGCGAAGACCTGGTCGATCATCGCCTCGGAGACGCAGGGGCGGGCGGCGTCGTGGATGGCGACATACTCCGCCTCATCAACCACGGCGGCCAGGCCGTTGGCCACCGAGTCGCACCGTCGTGCTCCGCCGATCACCAGCTTGACGCCGATGAAACCCAGGTTGGCCCCGTATTTGCTCTTGACCTGCTCCTCATCGCCGGGCGCGATTACCAGGATGGTTTGGCAGACGTCGTCGCGGTTGGCGAAATGCTCGACGCTGCGCAGGAAGATCGGCCGACCGTCGATCTTGGCCAGTATCTTGCTCTCCGATCCGCCGAACCGCTCGCTCTTGCCGGCGGCCACCACAATGACTGCGATCCTGGGCATATCCTCGAACCCCATACTGCGCGTGTCTGTCCCGATTGCCTGTTGCGGCTTTTATATGCGCGATGCTACAGACGAGCAAGTGGATGAGGCCTGCCCCGAAACAGAAGATGCACCCCAGTCGGATAGACGGTGAGGGAGTGGACCAGCGGGCTGCCCCGAGCCGGTGCTTCGTGGCGGCTTTGCGCAGGCGGCGGCGACGAGTAAGATGCGACCGTGACTCGCCGAGCAGCGAGGACATTGGGATCCGTAGCGACGGGGCGAACGGAGGATCGGCCGCATGAGGTTGGCGACGTGCAGCGAGCCTTGGCGTGAGCAACCGGTCGAGGCGGTCTTCGGGATCGCGGCCCAGTTGGGCTTCGACGGCGTGGAGCTGGCCCCGTTCACCATCGCGGACGACGTGGCCGACATCCCCGCCGCTCGGAGACGGCAAATCGTACGGGCGGCGGGTGATGCGGGCGTCGTGGTGGTGGGCCTGCATTGGCTGTTCATCTCACCCAAAGGGTTGCACCTAACGACGCCGGACGCGGCGGTGCGACAGCGGTCGGCGGAGTACATTCAGCACTTGGCGGATTTCTGCGCGGACGTGGGCGGCAAGGTGATGACCTTTGGCTCGCCCAAGCAGCGGGACATTGTACCGCCGACGACCTTCGCTGAGGGTTGGCAGCGGGCTCGCGAGGTCTACGCATCGTGCGCGGAGGTGCTGGCGGGCCGCGGCGTG
>JAAYDF010000234.1 GCA_012729395.1 Phycisphaerae bacterium | reverse complement strand
CTGTAGTGTGGATACAATCACCAGCACCCATCTACATTTGCTGGTAATCCTATCCATGCAAAAGTCCTTCGTTAATGCGCTCAGAACACACTTACGCAGTAGTTTCTCAGTTCAGACAGAACACCCAGACCAGCGTGACCGCGCAGCCGTTGGCCTCCACGTCATAGGTGACTATCACCTCGGGAGGCTGGACGCCTGAGAACTCCATCATGCCTTCTTTGGTTGTTATCGTCGGACCGAGGGCGGTCGTAGCGCACTACTACAAGCTCGGCTGGTTCCGGTTTGTCTTCCGCCAGATACGTGATGGACTGAGTGAAGCCGCAGCCCTTGCAGACTACGTATAGATGTTCACTCATGCCGCGATCTCCGTACCATCCACGAGCGCGAACGTCCGCCCGCCCGACTCAAGAATAGGGATATCCCGTATCTCATAGGCGTCGCCGTCCGGGTGGTAGGTCACAAGTATGCAGCCGAGGTGCCAATCCTCGCAGGCATCATAATCCGTATGGACTGTGACGCGGGCCGCTCTCATCTTCTTCTGGTCGCAGAGGCATCCACCCTCATGCCACACCCGGTAGCCGGCGGGGTCCTTGCGGTAGAACGCGCCTAGCCGATGAGTGTGACCCGTCACTCCAGCGCAAGACCACTTGAGCATCTCTTTCTTGGCCGACTGAGCAGACCCGCCGCCTTGAGTGTTCGTGACTGCGGTGCCGTGCCCGACGCGAAGACCTCGCTCGTGGTTCAGCCAGTAGCCCTCCTTGACAAGCTCCCAGCCGATCTCGGGCAACCCCAGGATGGCATCGAACGCCTGCAAGACTCGGAGCTTCGCCAGGGGCGGACACTTTTCGTACAGGTAGTTCGTGAAGCGCTCCAGGTCGTGGTTCCCAACAGTCATCCGCTTTTTACTGCGTGGCGACGCTGTATTGATACGAGCGAGCAGATCACGGCACTCATCTATGTCGGCCTGCATATCGTTGCGGAGTAGGGGATTCTGCCGGAAGCGCGAAAGGTACGGAAAGTCCCACGTATCCCCGTTAAGAGTCACGCCGTCCGGATCGAAAAGCTCGCACAAGCCGAGAAAGACCTCGAACGCTCCCTCATGGTGAAAAGGATATTGAAGGTCACAGCCGATAAGCTCAGTAGCGTATTTCCTGCCTATCGCAGCCTTAGCCTTGGAGGGTTTGCCCGTGGGGACAGGCCGATTCCTCAGATACTCCAGCAACTCTGCGGCAGAGTCCGGTGTCTCGCCGGGTCTGGCGATCCCCAGCCGGTCACGAGCCGCCAGAATCGTCGTATGATCCACTCCGCAGTATCGCGCCGTCCCCCGAATCCCTCTCTCAGCGATTGACTGTGTGAGCCATGCGGGGTCGTGGTAGTCAGGAGTCACCGGCTACACAACCTTCGGCACTACGTCCTGCCCCTGACGCATCAGCTCCTCACCGGCGGCCTTGATCTGTGCAACGGCAGCCTCGATCAGCGTCTTCAGATTCTCCGCCGGTATGCCGGTGAGCCGGGCCGCCTCCTTCAGCGCCCACTCTTTCTTGGCCTCAGAGTTCCACCCGAATGCCGCTCCCATCATCTCGGCCCCGCGCACCACCTGCAAAACCTGTGCCATGACGGTGGCAAATTGCCCCGACTCGATCTCCGCCGACCACTTGCGCTTGACGTAAATGGTCACGATGCCGATGGCCCCGGCAACAACGGCCGACAGAATCGACAGCACGATGGTCAGTATCTCTTCGCTCATATCACGTCCTCACTCTCCGCAGACTCCTTAGCCTGCTCCCGTTTGCGTTTGTATCTCCAGTCCAGAGCACCCTCGACGACGAGATAGGCAGGAACAGCAATCTCCAGGTAGTGCAGCGTGGGCTCCCCCAGCGTCCGGCCCAGCACGTCCAGCACGACGACGCCCGAGACGGTCGCCGATATCAGCCACCACTTGCGGCTCAAGAGCTTGTTTTGGGTCCAGGTGCCGAAGATCCGCTGGCCGATGGGCCGCCGGGGGTAGCGCCGGTAATGTTTGCCCTGGTAGCTCATCGTCTCAGCCTCCACCCCGGCCACCATCCACACCTGGGGCAGTACAGCCCCAGTTCCCCTCGGATGATTCGGGAGCGCCCGCAGGCCGGGCAGATCGAGCCCTCGCGGACGACCACGGTGGCGTTGTGGTATTGCCGGCGCATGTCATTCGATGCCCCTTGTCTCGGCCCAGGCCCGCACGGCCATGACGATCCGGTAGTGCTCGGCGGTGTCGTTTTCTGTGGCGGGCGCGTAGTAGTCCAGCAGCCCCCGCCAATCCTGGGCGTCTATCAGCCCGCGATATGTGCCCTGGTCCATGAGCCGGAAATAGGCACGAATGCACTCCTCGACGGTGGCATAATCGGCGAATCCGGCCACGATGCCTCGCAGCTCGCCCCACCGGCCGCCCGCATCCTTGACGCCCCAGAGCATGTTGTGGGTGATGCTTAGGCCCGTGGTTCCCCACTGTGACTCCCGCCAGCATTGGCCCAGCGCCAGCCACAGCGGCACGTCATGCTCGCGTGACAGCTCGACCATTAGCGCAGCATGACCAATAAGCCGGGGTTGCCGGGTGACGCCCTGCCAGGTGACATAGGTCTCCGCGAACCACTGCTCGAGCAGCGCGGCTGTAGGATCCGCGTCCCGCGCCCGGTACATCAGCCGCAGCACCTGGCTCCTGGTGACGGGCTCGTCCCATCGCTCCTCGAGCCACTCGAGCCCCGGGATGGCGTCGCGCACGTCTGAGCGCAGCGCAGGCGCCCAATCGTCCGTCGTCAGCGTGCACGGTAGGCCCATGCGCTCAGCGACAAGAGCAACGTGGCGTCGCAGCAGCGAGTCCCAGGGCCCGAAGGTGCCGTCTGTGCGGCCCTGGAAGATGCCCTCGTCAAGCGCCCATGTTCCGGCCGCTATCAGTTCCTCGTCACCAGCGGGGATATCGGGCCAGGGTAGAGGCTCGGGTAGTTCCCACGCCCCCGCATCCACACATCCCCCGAAGTCGGCCGTCCAGTACCAGCGATATGCGGCCGCCGCGTCATAGGCAACACCGATGCCCACCACTTTGTATTCCGGGTTGCGCAGCACGGCGTCATGGGACGGCGAGGCCTTCCACGCCTCGAGGATGGCGGCCGGGTCGGTATACCCGCCCGCGATGCACTCACCGGCCCAGCAGCCCCGTGGGTACCCGCAGGCCTCCATCCGTTGCCGGGCCCGGGATCCGGCCATGAAGTAGGTGCTGTCGCCGGTAACGTGCGCAAAGTAGTCAAACGCGGCCATGTCGCTTGAATGCCGAGCGGCCGCGGTTGCCACGGTATCGGAATAGAGCAGTTCCCCGAGTCCGCATTCAGCCCGGTAGTCATTTATCAACTGGGCCAGATCCTGTTCCTGCGCCTGCGCGCTCGGGGCACAAAAAAGGCCGCCCGCAAGGACGGCCAGCGCCACGAGCAATATGAGCGGTATTCGGCGCATAGGCGCTAACCCTTCTTGATTCGCTTGAGCAGCCGGGCCGCTATGAGCATTACCAGGCCCACCGACGCGCCCTTGTTGTGACCCTGGCGTGGCGTGCTCAGAATGTCGGCGTCTACCAGCTCCTTCTGGGCGGCCGCGATCTCCTTGTCGGCCCACACCACGTCCAGCTCCTCGCGTACAATGGCGCGCACTTCATCCTCTGTCATGTCGTCCTCCTCCAATTCGCCGATATCGGTATTCAGGCGGCCCCAGATCGCCCCGCGAGCCCGCATCTGCGCAACCGTGCAGGTGCCCACGTAGCCGCTGCCGGGGTACT